>CANDAG010000013.1 GCA_947382625.1 uncultured Lachnospiraceae bacterium | reverse complement strand
AATGAAGAGATATGAGGAAGCAGAGGAAGAGAAAAGGAAGGCGATAGAGCTGGAGTCCGAGAATGGAAGATATCGTAACAGTTTGGGGATTACCCTGTATGAAATGAAGAGATATGAGGAGGCAGAGGAAGAGATAAGAAAGGCAATAGAATTAGAGCCGGGAAATAAGCAATATAGCAAGTATCTGGACATTATTTTGACGGCAATGAAGGAGTAAAAAGCATTCCAGCAAAAATCTCCCGAACTGCCTTATCCGCAGAGCCAGGGGATTTTTAGGGGAGGATAAGTATGATGGACTGGAGGCTTTAGAAATCCGATAAAACATGCAGCCTGCATGAGGCATTTGCACGTCCTCTAAAGGGTGCCTCCAACACTTGGCAATAGTTTTTTTGCAGGTATGGGTACGGTTGAGTTCTTGATTTGTTGAGGATAAAAAAACTGAATATGGAATAGCGTACCGGAGTGAAAGAAGTAGGTAGGAACAGCAATTCTCTGGTGAAATGTGATGGGATATCCCATGTGCTGGTAGTGGTGCATGGGGTATCTTTATGAAATATTTTTTATACATGGATGGGAAAAAATGTGCATGAAGAAAATTTTGCGTGAAATAGAATCGTTAGGTTGAATTTATCCTAAAATGTAGTATATACTATTATTACAGACAAAAAAGGAAAGGAAGAGAGAGTATGCGTATTGATTTAAAGAATCTGGTGTCTATTTCGGAAGCAAACCAAAATTTTTCAAAGGTCGCAAGGATGGTGGATGAGAATGGGGCGGCTGTGATACTAAAGAATAATTCGCCCAGATATGTTTTGATTGATTACAGCAAGTTACAGGAAGATACGGACGCAGATGGTGAAGCATTGGAGGCTGTTGCAACTCGCATATTGCAAAAGCATAAGAAAGCGTTTGAGGAATTGGCGAAATGATTTTATTGAACAAGGATCAGATTAAATTCCTCCATGGCAAGATGATACGGGAAACCGGAGGAAGTAATGGGATACGTGATGAAGGGTTGTTGGATTCTGCATTGTCAGCACCTTTTCAATCTTTTGGCGGGATGGAGCTTTATCCGTCCATGATTGGAAAGGCAGCCAGATTGTGTTATGGGCTGATAAAAAATCATACGATTTCGAATTTGGTGGTGATGTCCAAGCGGAAGCCCCTGAAAATGCGTCACCCGCATTTCCAGAGGCTTCCTTAGGGGAGGATAAGTATTTCATTTATCATACGTATTCACGTTTCGCAGTCACTTCCTGCATTCACATCCCGCATCTGCGATCCGTATCGGCACATCCCGCCGCAGCGGGATGCGCGTGATCAAAGGAGGGGGTTCCATTGACTATTAGTATTATTACCCATAAATTGGCTGATATACATTTTCCCTAAAAAAATTTTACAATTTTTTCAATATAAGGTATACTATAGCAAACGACAAATAAAAGAGAAAATATTTGCAGCAACAGGGAGGATGAAACAAAATGGCATTACTGAAACAATGGCGTGACATGGCTTATTCACAGACAGCAAATAAGGGTGATCTGCAGAGGCTTTGGGATGAGTATTTCCTGAAGGAAAAGGATATTTATGCAGAGCTTTTAAAGAATCCTGACGAGGAAGTGAAGGGGACAGTGAAGGAGCTGGCAGAAAAATACGGTGTGGATATCATGACCATGACCGGCTTTCTGGACGGCATCAATGACAGCTTAAAGGAAGCGAATCCCATCGAGGAGATGGAGGAGGACACGGAGGTAAGCCTTGCCTTCGAAAAAGAGCTTCTATATAAGAATATGGTAGCGGCAGGGGCGGACTGGCTCTATGAGCTGCCGGAATGGGAGCCTATTTTTGACGAGGATAAGCGCAAAGCGCTTTACAGAGAGCAGAAATCCTCCACCACGATCGTGAAGCCGGACAAGATATATCCTAACGATCCCTGTCCCTGCGGAAGCGGCAAGAAGTACAAGAAGTGCTGTGGAAAGAAGGGCTGATGGAAAGCCGGGTTGATCAGGCCGTTAGAACCTTTGAGTCAGGCTATACCTGCGCCCAGTCGGTGTTTTCTACCTATGCGGATCTGTTCGGCATGGACAGGCTCACAGCCCTGAAGCTGGCGAGCCCCATGGGAGGCGGAGTCGGCAGGATGCGGGAAATCTGTGGGGTAGTTTCCGCTATGGCGCTTTTGGCGGGCTTAAAGGAAGGAAATACGGATCCTGAAAATGAGGACGGGAAGGAGAGGATTTACCTTCTCACCAGAGAGATGGCGGACAGGTTCAAGGACAAAAATAACTCTATCATTTGCCGGGAGCTTCTCGGGATCGAAGGAAGAGAAGAGAGCGCTAAGCCTTCCGCAAGGACAAAGGAGTACTACGCTTCCAGGCCCTGCAGCAGGCTGGTTGCCGATGCGGCAAGGATCATAGAGGAAATGCTTTTGGATCATAGCTTCGAAGAGAGAGTATTATGACAACTAAGGAACAGATTTTATTATTATTGGAGAATCATCGGGAGGAGTTTCTTTCCGGAGAGGAGATCGCACGAGGGCTTTCCGTATCAAGAGCAGGGGTATGGAAAGCGATAAAGCTTCTTCAAAAGGAAGGATATGCCATTCGTGCAGTAAATAACAAGGGCTATATACTGCAGAAATCTCCCGATGTGCTTTCCGCCGCTTTTATAGAGCAGGAGCTTAATAAGAGCGGTATTTTTTTGCAGGTACAGGTAAAAAAGCAGGTGGATTCCACCAACAACGTGCTCAAGCAGTATGCCGCTGACGGAGAAAAGCGGGATATGGTGCTGCTTGCAGAGCAGCAGAGTGCGGGAAGGGGACGCAGGGGACGTTCCTTCTATTCACCGGAGGGCACGGGGCTTTATATGAGCCTGCTCCTGCATCCGGAAGCAGCACCGGAGGAAGCTGCCATGCTGACTACCCTGACTGCCGCCGCAGCCGCAAGGGCCTGCGAAAAGGTGTCGGGGGAAGAGACAGAGATCAAGTGGGTCAATGATGTGCGCATGCGGGGCAGGAAGATTTCAGGTATTTTGACGGAGGGCTCCTCTTCTCTGGAAGAGGGAAAGCTTGAATATGTGGTGGTAGGGATCGGTATCAACATTTACGAGCCGGAAGGAGGCTTTCCCGAAGAGGTGAGAGAGGTGGCGGGAGCCGTTTTTGCCAGCCATACCCCCAGAGAAAATCTGCGCAATTGTCTTGCAGCAGAATTTTTGAAGAATTTTATGGAGTATTACCGGACATTCCCGGCCAGAGATTATCTGGAGGAATACCGGAAGCGTTCCTTTGTGATTGGTAGAAGGGTGCAGATCCTTGCGCCTAACGGACAGTCCCGGGGCACCGCTTTGGTTCTTGGGATCGATGATTCCTGCCATCTGAAGGTGCAGTATGATGACGGCAGGGTGGAATATCTTTCCAGTGGTGAGATCAGTATCAGACCGGAATAATGGACAGCACGATGAGCTGCCTGTCTGTTATTCCATAAAAAGCAGGCAGCTCATGGAAACGGGCTGCCTGCTGTCAGGTATCGGCCGTTGTCTATTCTATTTCATCCCGCGTGATATTATGAAGCCACTTACCGCTTCTGTATCGGCTGATGACCCAGGGCCATTTGACAAATTCATCGGTGCAGAGCAGGAAGTAGACCCACATGACAGGAAGCTTAAATACAAAGGCAGCCAGAAATCCCAGAGGAACGGCGTACACCCACATGTCGATCACATCGCAGATAAAGCCGAAGCGGGTATCGCCTCCGGCGCGGAAGACGCCGGCGATCAGAGTGGTATTTACGGCAGCGCCCATGACGTAATAGGTGTTGATCAGGAGCATATATTTCAGGTAATGCATGGCAGTTTCGGTGAGGGCGGCGTATTTCAGGATAAAGGGTGTGGCTCCAAGAATGATCAGGCCGCCGATGGCACCGCTTATGACAGTGAGCTTAAGGAGCTTTCCGGCATCCTCTCTGGCTGCCTCCAGCCGGTTCTCGCCCATGACATTTCCAAGCAGGATTCCGCCGGCGCTGGCAAGACCGAAGCAGAGGACGGTGCCGAAGTTGCGTGCCACCACCACAAAGGAGTTGGCAGCTACGGCATCAGAGCCTAAATGTCCGATGATCACGGAATACATGGAAAAAGCCACGCCCCAGGCAACATCATTGCCCAGCGCCGGAAGGGATAGCTTGATAAAGTCGGTGAAGAGGGCCTTGTTTTTGTGAAAAAGCATGGACAGCTTCAGCTTCACATCCTTGCTGCGGGCGGAAACCAGAAAGCATGCGATAAGCTCGATCACACGGGAGATGGAGGTGGCCAGAGCCACACCGGGAGCCCCCATTTTCGGCGCGCCGAAAAGACCGAAGATGAATACGGCGTTCAGGATGATATTTAAGGAAAAAGCCATGGTATTTAAAGCGGTACTGATCACCACCCGGCCCGCGCTCCTTAAAACTGCCAGGTAAACCTCCGTAACACCCCAGCACAGATAGCTGATGCTCACAAAGCGCAGATAAGAAGCGCCAATGGAGATCAGCTCCGGATCATCTGTGAATAGCGTCATCATCAGCTCCGGGGCGATCAGGGCAAAGGCAGCGGCAGCCATTGAGATCAGCATGGAAAAACGAAGAGCGATCCCTTCCACGATCTCAATGGCCCGTATATCCCCTTTGCCGAAATATTGGGCACACAGAATGGTTGCTCCGGTTCCGAGACCGTAGTATACCATAAACAGCACACTGGCATATTGTGAAGCCAGGGAAACAGCGGAGATGGAGGACTGTCCTACGTAATTGAGCATGACCACATCCGCAGAGCTTACCGCCGCGCTCAACAGGTTCTGCAGTACGATAGGCAGTAACAGCTTAAAAATCTGAGAGTAAAATGCATCGTTTTTCCATTTTTTGATCATTGTAAATCTCCTCATGGTTCATCTTTTGGGTGGATAAGTCTTATCATTCTATCACAGGCCTCAGGTAAAGTCACGCTATTTATTGATGAAAAACAGATATGGGTATAAGAGAAAAAATGATTCATCCTCCTTGCGACATATGGTATAATGAAGCTACAAGTTGAAACGTTATACGGGGAACAAAAAAGCTTTCAGAAAGGATAAAGGAGAAATATAGTATGGCGATTGAAGTAGGAATGAATGGAAGACTGTTTCATCTGCACACCAAGGACAGTACGTATCAGATGTATGCGGATGAGCATGGTGTCTTGCTCCACACTTATTATGGAAAAAGGATTGACGGCGAAAATCTGGCGGATCTGATCTTTCAGGCGGATGTGGGATTTTCCGGCAACCCGCCGGAGGCGGGGGGAAACCGGGGATATTCCCTGGACTGCCTTCCTCAGGAGCTGCCCTCTGACGGAGTAGGAGATTATCGGGAGAGCTGTATCGGCCTGGTGCATGAGGATGGAAGCATGGCGGCGGATTTCCGTTTTGAGGGTTACCGGATCCTGCCCTCCTCCTATAAGGTAAAAGGAATGCCAGCCCTTTATGATACGGAGAAGGAGACAGGCAGTACTTTGGTGATCACCATGAGAGAGAAGGCGTCCGGGGCAGTAGTCCGCCTGCTGTATGGCGTATTTGAGGAAGAGAATGTGATCACCAGAGCCCTTACGGTAGAAAATCAGGGTGAAGGTGATCTGTGGCTGACCAAATGTCTTTCCTGCTGTCTGGATTTTCAGTTTGGAGAATATGATATGATCACCTTTGCAGGCAGACATGCCATGGAGCGCAGCCCGGAGCGGACAAGGATCCGCCGGACGAAGCTGGAGGTGTCCAGCAGACGGGGAACCTCCAGCCATCAGTATAATCCTGCGGCTATCTTATGCGCACCGGAGGCCACTGAGGATTTTGGAGATTGCTATGGAATGTGTCTGGTCTACAGCAGCAATTTCTGCGTCAGCGCTCAGAAGGATCAGAGAGGACAGACCAGGGCGGTTATGGGGATATTGCCTGAGCATTTTTCCTTCTGTCTGAGGAAGGGAGAAGCCTTTGAAGCGCCTCAGGTGATCTTAAGCTATTCGGATCATGGATTTTCCGGACTGTCCCATCAGTATCACCGGATTTTGAGAGAGCATATGTGCCGGGGAAAATATCAGTTTGCCAAACGGCCGGTGCTTTTGAATAACTGGGAAGCTACCTATTTTAATTTTGATAAGGAGAAGCTGACCGCACTGGCAAAGCAGGCTGCAGAGCTGGGGATTGAAATGCTGGTGCTTGACGATGGCTGGTTCGGTAAGCGGGATGATGATAACAGCGGCCTTGGAGACTGGTTTGTCAATGAGAAAAAGCTGGGCGGCACCTTAAGGGAGCTGGGGGAAGAGATCCATAGCCTTGGCATGAAGTTCGGACTGTGGTTTGAGCCGGAAATGATCTCCGAGGACAGCGATCTTTACCGGGAACATCCGGACTGGGCCCTTACCATACCGGGGCGGGAGCCGAACAGGGGAAGAAATCAGCTGGTACTGGATATGAGCCGGGAGGATGTCCGGGAGTATCTGCTGGAGCGGCTTACGGATATTCTTAAGAATGCCCCCATAGACTATGTAAAGTGGGATATGAACAGGAGCCTTTCAGACATTTACAGTCATGTTTATACCGGAAACAGGAACGGAGAGGTAGCTCACCGCTTTATCCTGGGCGTTTATGATCTGCTGGAGAGGTTTCTTGAAAGATTCCCGGATATCCTGCTGGAGGGCTGCAGCGGCGGCGGAGGGCGTTTTGATGCGGCCATGCTGTATTATTCCCCTCAGATCTGGTGCAGTGACAACACAGATGCGGTGAACCGTTTGAGTATTCAGTATGGTACATCCTTCTTCTATCCGGTAAGCAGCATGGGAGCTCATGTGTCGGCAGTGCCCAACCATCAGACCGGCAGGGCAACCCCCTTTGAGACACGAGGCCATGTGGCGCTCTCAGGCAGCTTCGGGTATGAGCTGGATATAAATAAGATGACGGAGGAAGAAAAGCATCTGGTAAGGGAGCAGATCGCTGATTTCCACAAATATTATACCCTTACCCATGAGGGAACCTATTACCGTCTGACAGGACTTAAGGAGCGGTTCTGTGCATGGGAATTTGTGGATGAGAAGCAGGATCATGCACTGCTGACTCTGGTAATGACCTCCGCAGAGGGCAATCCCCTTCCGGTGCATACCAGGGTAAAGGGACTTGCACCGGATAAAGCTTACCGCTGCTCGGAAAACGGTCATGTCCACAGCGGCCGCACATGGATGAACGGCGGTCTGACGCTTTCCAAAGTGCCGGGAGAGTATGAAAGCGTTTTGATCGAATGGGAAGCAATATAAAAACAGGAGGAAAATAAAAGATGGCATCGCAGACCAACAAATTTGCACAACGGCTTTCAGGCCATGAACAGGAATTAAAAGAAAAGTATATGGAATTGTATCATGATGAAAAGAGCTATGAGCAGCTCCTTTCCTCCATGAAAGACTTTTACAACAGGCGTTCTAAGGAATTAAAGGCTTTGGATGAGAAACGGGAGGAGGATCCCGACTGGTTTAAAGGCAGTCATATGCTGGGAATGACTATGTATACAAATCTTTTTGCCGGAGGGCTCAAAGGCCTGATCTCTCATCTGGATTATCTTTCAGAGCAGGGGATCACCTATCTGCATCTGATGCCCCTTTTAAAAATGCCTCATCCTTTTAATGACGGAGGGTATGCGGTAGAGGATTTCCGGATGGTGGATCCGGAGATTGGCACCAACAAGGATCTGCAGGATCTGACTAAAGCTCTCAGGGAAAGAGGGATCAGTCTCTGTCTGGATATGGTCATGAACCATACGGCAGATACCCATGAGTGGGCTATGCGGGCCAAGGCCGGGGAGCAGGAGTACATAGACAGATATCAGTGCTACGATACCTATGATATCCCGGCAGAATTTGAGAGAACCATGCCCCAGGTATTCCCCACCACGGCACCCGGGAATTTTATCTGGTGCGAGCAGATGAAAAAGCATGTACTGAGCACCTTTTACCCCTATCAGTGGGACTTGAATTACAGGAACCCTGTGGTATTTAATGAAATGGCGGCGAATATGCTCTTCCTTGCCAATATGGGAGTGGAGGTTTTGCGGATCGATGCGGTTCCTTATATCTGGAAGGAGCTGGGAACCACCTGCCGTAATTTGCCTCAGGTACATACGATCGTGCGTATGGTGCGTATGATCCTGGAGGTGGTCTGTCCTGCTGTGATCCTCAAGGGAGAGGTAGTTATGGCGCCAAGGGAGCTTCCTCCTTATTTCGGTACCCCCGAAAAGCCGGAATGCCATATGCTTTACGGGGCTTCTACCATGGTAAACCTCTGGGGAGCGCTGGCTGCCAGGGATACCAGGCTTTTGAAGCATCTGCTGGACGAGATCCACAGTCTGCCGGATAACTGCTATTTTGTGAATTATCTGCGCTGTCATGACGATATTGGCTGGGGGCTCGATGAGGACTTTGAAAAGGCCTTGATGATCGACCCTCTTTCCCACAAGGAATATCTGTATCATTTTTATGAAGGTGTTTTCCCGGGCAGCTTTGCCAGAGGGGAGCTTTACAATTATGATCCGGTATCAAAGGATGCCAGAAGCTGTGGGACCACTGCCAGTCTTTGCGGCGTGGAGAAGGGCGGCTTTGAGGGGGACCGTGCTCAGGTAGCCACAGGAATCCAGCGGATTATCCTTATGCATGCCGCCTGCATGAGTCTGGAGGGCTTTTTGATGCTTTCCTCCGGGGATGAGATCGGTCAGGTCAATGATTACAGCTACAAAGAGAATCCGGCGATAGCAGCGGACAGCCGTTATCTTCACAGGAGTCCCTTTAATTGGGAAAATGCAGAGAAAAGAACCGAAGAAGGAACCGTGCAGTATGGGGTATGGGAAGGCCTTAAGAGGTTAGAGAAGCAGCGCAGGGAGCATCCCTGCTTTGGAAGCAGGGCTTATGTGACTACCTGGGATACAGGCTGTATGCCGGTGTTGGCGATCCGCCGGACCCTGGAAGACCAGGAGCTGGTATGCCTGTCTAACTTTTCGGAGCAGGAGCAGTGGAGCTGCCTGCCTACTCTCTGCGGAGAGTATGAGGATCTCTTTACAGGAGAGCCTGTGGATCTGCAGCAGGTGCGTCTGGGAGCTTACCAGTACCGCTGGTGCGTGAGAAGGTAGAGAGGTTAGACGGGAAAAGGCAGTCCGGAAATCATGCTCCGGACTGCCTTTTTTCAGAAGACGGGTTACTTTTTGATGTACTCCGTTTCAAGAATACGATACACAATATACTTAATACCACCTGCACGGCCGGAATGGTGTACCACACCCCGTCAAGCCCCATAAACAGGGGAAGAAGATAAATAAAGATTAAAGTAAGTACAATTTCCCCATACACAAGGATACTGGATCGTCCCACCCGGTGGGTAGCGTACAGATAAGAAACCGCAGGCTTGGTGAGGCCGTAAAGAGCCATTACCAGGGCAAAGGCAGGGGTGGCATGGATAATGTAGGCGGCGGCTTCAGCGGAGGTGCCATAGAAGGCGGGCAGTACATTCCGGACCAGATAAAAGAAAACCGCACCCAAAATACCAAAGCCGATCCCGAGACAAAAGGTCCAGCGGGAGTAGGTATTTAAGGCTTTGGCATCCCCTTTTCCCTCACTCAAGGAAAGAAGGGGCTGGCTGCCATCGCCGATGCCCTGGACTAAAAGCTCCATGAAGGAAATGATATAGGCCAGCACGGCATAGGCGCTGACCGCTTCCTCACCGCCGTAGGAGAGGGCCTGCAGATTCATAAAAATAATGGTGACAGAGGGAAGGTAGGTAAGTCCGAAGGGAGAGGCCGCTACCCTCAGGATAGAAGATACCGTACCCCCATCCGGACGGATGCAGGAGAGGGGGATACGGTTTCTTTTTCTTAAATAGAAGGCAATGCAAAGGATGAGGGTCAGTACCTGGCCCAAAACCGTAGCCAGGGCCGCACCCATAAGGCCAAGTCCTAAAACGATCACGAAACAGTAATCCAGAAGGATATTGGAGATACAGCCCAGGCCCATGGCCCACATGGAATAAAAGGAAGCACCCCGATTGCGCATCAGGGGGATCATACCCGAGGCAAACACCTGTACCATACCGCCCAGCAG
Source organism: uncultured Lachnospiraceae bacterium (assembly GCA_947382625.1). Taxonomy (GTDB): domain Bacteria; phylum Bacillota; class Clostridia; order Lachnospirales; family Lachnospiraceae; genus Suilimivivens. The sequence continues at coordinate 77,166 of CANDAG010000013.1, read as the reverse complement.
GATATACTTCAGGTAAGTTTCCGCCAGGGGGAGAAGAGCATCCTTTGCGCCAAGCAGCATAAGGAGAGGACGTCCTGTGAGGAAAAGGAGCAGGATCAGAGAAAGGGAGCAGAAAAAAAGCAGGAAAAAAGCATTCCCCTCTGCCTGCAGGGCTTTCTTTTCATTTCCGGCGCCTTTGTTTAAAGAAACCATAACGGCTGCGCCCATACCGATGCCGGTGCCAAGCGAAATGATCAGGGCAACCAACGGCCATGCAATATTGATAGCGGCAAGGCCGGGGTCACCCATGGCCCTTCCCACAAAAATACCATCCACAATAGAATAAATTCCCGTAAGCAGGAAAGAGAGCATGGATGGAAAGATGTACTTCATATAATTCTTTTTCATAGTGATACCTAAATCCTGTTCTAAATTGCGTAATGGATTTATTCTACCACAGGTATGGGGATAAATCTATTAAATATTCCTAAAAAGAGTTCAGATCCCCGTTCGCCGGATTATCCAGCAGGGTACCGTCCTCGCTGAAACGGGATCCATGGCAGGGACAGTCCCAGGTATGCTCTTCTTTGTTCCACTTGAGCGCGCATCCCAGATGGGGACAGCGTTTTCGGGAAAAGGTGACCAGATTGGTGAGAGATTCCCAGCAGTTGAAAGCCAGCTGAGGCTTTAACATGCTTCTGGAAGGGCAAAATACCTCCTGATAAGAAGGGGCTTTTCCGGTGATCATTCCGGACAGTATCATTGCTGCCGCCATGGAGGAGGTCATGCCCCATTTACAAAAGCCGGTGGCCACAAAGCAGTCCGGCAGTCCCCTGGAATAGGTTCCGATATACGGGACATGATCCAGAGTCATGCAGTCCTGGGCGGCCCAGGCATACTTTTCCGAGGCATCCGGATAATACTGAGCGGCAAGACACCTTAGATCTTCCCATTTGCACCCGTTTTTTCCCGGTCTGTGGGATCCGTCGCCAAGCAGGAGCAGATTCTTATGGCCGCGAAAGGACAGTCCGCCCTTTTTTTCATCTAAATACATGCCTTGGAGCTTTGAGGCGCCTGCAAGGGCAAGGACATAAGAGCGTTCCTGGTACATTTTCATAAAGTACATGCCATGCTTATTGTCAATGGGAAAATGTGTCGCAAAAATGACCCTTTGAAAGGCAATATTTCCTCTCTCTGTAACAGCAATATGGTCCTTAAATTCTGTTACAAAGGTATTCTCATAAACAGGAAGTCCTTTTACGATCTGTGCAAGAAATTTCAGAGGATGGAACTGAGCCTGATGAGGAAAGGCAATGGCGCCTGCCGTTGGAAAGGGCAGCTCCGAAGCCCTGGTAATCTCTGCTTCATATCCGATCCGGTGCAGGGCTGCTGCTTCCTCTTCAAGCTTTGACAGATCATCCTTAGAATAGATATAAGATGTTTTTTCTTCAAAATCGCAGTCCATATCAGAGCAAAGCTGAAAATACTTCTCAACCGCCTGCCGGTTTGCCTCCAGATACATACCTGCCTTTTCAGGGCCTGCTTTTTTTAACAGTGTCTTGTAGATAAGACCGTGCTGGGCAGTGATTTTGGCAGTAGTATTTCGGGTGACTCCTGAGCAGATCCTGCGCCCTTCCACCAGGATATGATCAACACCCTTTTCCTTTAGAAAATAGGAGCACAGGATTCCTGCCATGCCGCCGCCTATGATAAGCACATCTGTTTGTATATTTTCCTGTAATGCCTCGAATTGTGGCAAATGAACCGATTCCGACCAGACTGAATTCATAATTGTCATCCTTTTTTTAAAAATAGCATATACCAAACTTAAAAATTTATCCGCAATTCTTCTTTTTGCATATTCAACCGACTTTTTGCCGATATACTTTTTCCGCCCGATTCGGTAAAATGGATACAACATATAACAGATACCCGATAAACAAAAAAGGGAGTATGGAGGAAATCATGGATAACAGACAAAAAGAATGCTTCGAGAAGGCATATGACACGGCAGCCCGGCTGATCCTGAAGGCAACGGATGAGTTTACGGAGGAATACCCGTCCTCGGCCAGCGTGGGGAATTTTTATCAACCTGTGAAGCTTGCGGACTGGACATCCGGCTTCTGGACCGGAGAGGTCTGGCTTGCCTATGAAAAAACAGGAGACGAAAAGCTGAAAAGAACAGCGGAGATCGAGGTGGTGGATTTTTTAGACAGGATTAAGGAAAGACGCGTTGTAGATCATCACGATATGGGCTTTCTTTACAGTCCCTCCTGCGTGGCTGCCTATAAGCTGACCGGAAATGAAACAGGAAAAAAGGCGGCGCTTATGGCTGCTGATAATCTTCTTGGCAGGTTCCAGGAAAAGGGGCAGTTTATCCAGGCCTGGGGGGAGCTTGGGGCAGAGGACAATTACCGTCTGATCATCGACTGTCTGCTGAATATGCCGCTGCTTTTCTGGGCAGGGGAAGTGACCGGAGATCCTAAATATGCCGAGAAGGCTCAGGCTCATATCAAGACAGCCATGAAATGCATTATCCGGGAGGATAATTCCACCTATCATACCTATTTCTTTGACAAAAACACCGGAGAACCCCTCCGAGGCGTAACCCATCAGGGCTATCGTGACGGCTCGGCCTGGGCAAGAGGACAGGCATGGGGGATCTACGGCTCCGCACTGGCCTATAAATTCCTGCGGGACGATGAATATGTGGATATTTTTTGCAGGCTCACCGATTATTTCCTGGAGCATCTGCCGGAGAATAAGATCCCTTATTGGGATTTTGATTTCAGTGACGGCAGTGATGAGCCAAGGGATTCCTCCGCATCGGCGATCGCCGTCTGCGGCATGCTGGAGATGAGTAAATATCTGCCAAAGGAAAAAGCGGAATACTACATCGGGAAGGCAGAAGAGTTGGCGGAGGCGTTGGTCTTGGAGTGTGCAGTGACCGACCCGGCTGTTTCCAACGGACTGCTTTTGCACGGAACCTACGCGAAGAGCTCTCCTTATAATACCTGTGGGGACAACGGCGTGGACGAATGCGTATCATGGGGAGATTATTTCTATATGGAAGCGCTGACCCGCCTTTTGAAGGACTGGGAGCCTTATTGGTATTAATAATTTTTGAAAATCGTGGCACCGGAGAGAACGTCAGAGTGCGTTCTCTCCGGTGTCTTTATGATCAATAGGCCGACTCACGAAGTGTGACGGCGTTTGATAGGCTGTTATAAAAATGAGTTGCTTATGCTCCAGGGGTAAACTATAATAAAATTGCATATATTCGAATACAATACTATGAAAAAAAGGAGGATAACAACAAATGAAGGTTTTAATGCTGAACGGAAGCCCCCGGGCAAACGGGAATACCTCCATTGCGCTTAAGGAAATGGAGAAGATCTTTAGCCGGGAGGGAATCGAAACAGAGATCATTCATGTGGGAAACAAGGATATCCGGGGATGTATCGCCTGCCTTGGCTGTGCCAAAAAGGGAAAATGCGTTTTTGATGACATGGTCAATGAGATCGCACCTAAATTTGAGGCCTGTGACGGTCTGGTGGTAGGTAGTCCCGTTTATTATGCATCAGCCAACGCCACATTGGTAGCGCTTTTGACCCGGCTGTTTTACAGCACTCCATTTGACAAGACCATGAAGGTGGGGGCAAGTGTGGTTGCGGCCCGCAGGGGCGGATTATCTTCCACCTTTGACGAGCTGAATAAATTCTTTACCATTTCAGGAATGCCGGTGGCTTCCGGTCAATACTGGAACAGTATCCATGGGGCAGCGCCGGGAGAAGCCGCCCAGGATGCAGAGGGGCTGCAGATTATGCGGACTCTTGCGGCGAATATGACCTTCCTTATGAAGAGCATTGCCCTCGGGAAAGAAAAGTACGGCCTGCCTGAAAGAGAGTCTTTTCAGAGAACGAATTTTATCAGGTAGAAGCTGTCTGGCGAGAAAATCAGGAGGCATATGAAATCTGATAGTGGCGTGGAGGTGAAATAGAGTGGACGCATTAAGAAAAGAAGATTTGTATACAATAGATGACATTTATGCTTTGCCTGACGGGGAGAGAGCGGAATTGATTGACGGAAAAATTTATTACATGGCGCCGCCTAATACAAGACACCAAAGGCTGGTGTCTGAGTTGCATTATCAGATAAAAGACTTTATAAAACGGAATAATGGTGTATGTGAAGTGTTTTCGGCTCCGTTTGCAGTATTTTTAAACCAACAAGCCGACTCGCGAAGAGGAAAGCCGTTTGATGAGAATGCTGCAGATTATGTGGAACCGGATTTATGTGTTATTTGTGAGAAAGAGAAGATAACAGGCAAAGGCTGTAACGGTGCTCCGGATTGGGTAATTGAAATAGTATCTCCGGGAAGTAAGTCAATGGATTATTTTACAAAGTTGTTTAAATATCGGACAGCAGGTGTCAGAGAATATTGGATTGTTGATCCTGCAAGAGAGATGATTACGGTATATAGATTTGAAAAAGAAACAATGGAACAATATTCTTTTGGTGAAGAAGTGCCGGCTGGCATTTATGAAGGATTTTCAATAAAGGTATAGTAAGCGGCAAAATGATTTTTGCCGCTTACTACTATAGTCCCCGGTTCATGAATCTGATAGCTTATCTCTCAAAAATCTCTGCAGCAAAAACAGCGCCGCCACATTGGGGATCACCATCAGAGCGTTGATCAGGTCTGTGCATTCCCATACCAGATTCAAGGGCAGCACAGCGCCTATGTAGATCATGACGATATAAGCCACTTTGTAAAAAAAGATTCCCCTGTTTCCCGTTACATAGCGGTAGGCCTGTTCCCCCAGGTAGGACCATCCGATCAGTGTGGTAATGGCAAAGGCTACCAGACACAGGGATAAAAACACATTTCCTCCCAGGGGCAGATAGGAGAAGGCTGCTTCGGTAAGCCCAGCCTCATTGACGCCCTGAACAGACTCCGGGTGAAGGAGCATGCTGCTTGTGATCACCAGTCCGCTGAGCAGGCACATGACCACCGTATCCCAGAAAACGGCCGTCATGGAAACGTAAGCCTGGTGTGCGGGATCATTGGTTTCCGATGCCGCAGCAGCAATGGCGGCAGTGCCGATGCCGGCCTCGTTAGTAAAAAGTCCCCGGGCAATGCCGTAGCGTGCGGTAAGCATCAGGGAGGAGCCTGCCGCACCGCCTAAGGCGGCCCGGGGAGCCAGGGCGTGGGTCAGGATCAGCCTGATGGCAGGCAGCAGGGCTTCCCGGTTCAGAAAAAGGAGCAGTACACAGCTTGCCGTGTAGAGGATTGCCAGAAAGGGCACGATCTTCATACATACATTCCCGATGGAACGGATTCCGCCTATGATCACAAGGCCTGCGATAATGGCGGCGGCAAAGCCTGCGATATGAGGATTTAAGCCAAAGCTTAAGGAGGTGGTCTGGGTAATGGAATTGGATTGGGTGGTGCAGCCTACGCCGAAGGCGGCGATCAGTGTAAGGAGACCATAAAACTTTCCGACGGAGGGCCTGCCAAGTCCGTTTTGCCATACATACATAGGTCCCCCCTGATAGGCACCCTCTTTATCCCGGCTCCGGAAACGGACGCTTAGGAAGCATTCTGCATAAGCCGTTGCCATTCCCAGAATCCCGGTGATCCAGCACCAGAAGACCGCCCCCGGACCGCCTAAGGCCACCGCAGTGGAGACACCGATGATGTTTCCGGTTCCTAAGGTGGCGGCTAAAGTGGTAGAGAGGGTGGCAAAGACCGAGAGGTTGCTGCCGTCCTTTTTTTCAGAGGGCATTACGGAGAGCCGGATGGCCTTGAAAATTTTTTTCTGTGGAAAGTGAAGTTTCATGGTAAAATAAAGATGTGTCCCCATGAGCAGGAATAAAAGGGGACCACTCCACAAAAACTGGTTGATGGATTGTATAGAAGAAAAAACAGACTGCATAGTGTTCCTGACCTGCCTTACAAGATACAGGATATTTCCTGTATTCTTATGGGCTGAATTGCTGGATATTTACTATAAATATAGTAGAACGATGGTAAGGTTATGAGTATTTTTAAAAAGAACGGAGCAAAATCAGCGGAGCAGGGCAGGACTGGACTGTAGAAGCAAATGCAGGAGAGCAGAAGAAAAGCACAAAGAGTTGAGGTAAGCGATTGAAACGATGGAAGCTTTGGGTGCCGGGGGCAATGATTCTGTTTGCGGTTATATTGAATGTTGCAGGCAGAGTGTGGGATGGATTCAGTGATTTTTATGTGAAGCATATTTTCCCTCTATGGGTGGAGACCTATGGAAGGCTTACCGGCCTTTTTCCTTTTTCCGTGGGAGAGTGGATGCTGTATCTGGCGGTGTGTCTTGTAGCGCTTCTGCTCACAGGGGGAGCGGTTTACGGCGTTTTAAAGATAGTGGGAAGAGAACGCACAAGGTTTGGATGGTGGTATCGGAGGTATGCCCTTTTTTGCTGGTGGGTGACAGGAATCTTTTCTGTGATCATGATGCTGAACTGTTTTCTCTTGTATCAGGTTTCTCCCTTCCCGGAAAGGTTTCCTTTGGGCGGCAGCCCGGATAAGGTCTACGGGGCGGAGGAGATCGGGCTTCTTCGGGATTATGTGGTAGAAAATGCAAATGCTCTTTCTCCGGTATTTGAGCGAGATGAGAGGGGATATATTCTCTGTGATGAGGAAACCGTCAGAAATATGAAGGAGATCGCAAGGAACCAGATGAGCCGGTTAGGAGAGCAGTATGAGGAGCTTTCCGGGTATTATCCCAGACCCAAAGGGCTTGCGGTTTCGGGATTTTACAGTCAGCAGTATATCATGGGCTATTATTTTCCCTTTTCCATGGAGGCTAATTATAACCGCCAGATGTATGTTACCAATATGCCGGTGACCATGTGTCATGAGCTGTCCCATTTAAAGGGGTTCCTTCTGGAGGATGAGGCCAACTTTATCGGTTATCTGGCCTGTGTGGATGCGCCGGATGAGCTTTTCAGGTACAGCGCTTACCTGAGCGTGGCGGGCTATCTTGACCGGGATTTTCGGAAAGCGATCGGCGGGGACGAGGAGATCTATCTTTCCCATCCTCAGATTCATCCTCAGGTGTGGGCGGATAAACAGTTTCTTACCGAGGAAGCCTGGGAGCAGGTGGAGGAGAAAGCGGTGATCAGTACGGAGACGGTCAAAAAGGCGGCGGACGCCTTTTTGGATACCAATCTTACCTTAAACGGCGTGGCGGACGGTACGGTAAGCTATAGCCGTGTGGTGAAGCTGCTTTTGCAGTATTATGACGGAATATTGTACTGATGACCTGAGGATGGGCTTATCTGCATTTTTATTTCGGGTGCCGGAAGAAGGCGCAGCGTAGGTTAATCTGCGGCAGGAAGGAAAGACAGGCAGCTTCTTTGAGTCCTGCCGGAAATGAGCCTTACACCGTCCGTGTATCCTTCCTCCCTTCCGTTTAGCTCCTGTATCAAAAGCTTGCGCAGATGGGCAATCCGTTCCTGGCAGTCCGGATCCAAAATAGCGTCATGAAGTTCCTGCGGATCCCTGTCCAACCGGAAATACTGCTCCCTGCCCGACTGCATGAACCAACAGTACTTGTCCGTTTTGGTTACAATATATTGATTTCCCAGAGCTTCGCCACTGTGTTCACCATGGAGATATTCCCGGCCGGTATCGTGCAAGAGGGATAATCCGTCTATCCCCTTGGGAGGCTCGGCTCCTGCCAGTTCAGTCAGCGTAGGAAGGATGTCGCGCAGCTCCGCAAGCTCATGTGATACGGAATTCGGTTTGATTCCGGGCGCATTGGAAATCAGCAGAGGGATACGGATGCTGCCCTGGTAAGGCCGGATCTTGCGGAAGGTATGATGATCTCCCAGCAGTTCTCCATGGTCAGAGGCGAATAAAATAACAGTATTGGAATAGGAACCATCATCTTTCAGGGCATCCAGCAGCCTTCCGATCTGATTGTCCAGATGGCTGATGCAGGCATAATATCCAATCCGTGCCTGATGCATCAACTCCGGATCGCAGGAACCCGTGTCCGCGTCTATAAGACGTCCTGCTCGTTCCAGCCTTTCCCTGTCGGCCCAGTCTCCTATGGGAATGGGGGAGAGCTCTTTGTTCCGGTAAAGCTCAAAAAAGCATTCCGGCGCATCCAGGGGAGGATGAGGACGCAGGTAGGAGGCCATTAGGAAAAAGGGCATAGAACGATCCCTGCGTCTCAGAAAATCAATGGAACGGTCCGTCACCCAGTTGGTTGGATGAAGCCGCTCCTCATACATCCAGGGACGGGCAGTGAAGGAATTGCATTCCAGCCCGTTGTCTGTCACATCCCTGTTTATTCCCAGTTGTGTTTTCAGCCAGTAGAAATAATCGTCAGCGATCTTTTGATTTTCCATATAGGGGATTGTGGCGTTGCGATAAGCATGCAAATAACCGTCATGAAGCTCAATATGATGAAAGCCCATGAGATTGCGCAGAGGATGTACATGCATCTTCCCCACACATTGGGTGTAATAGCCTGCCTTTGCCAGCTCACCGGCCATGGTGACAGGATAGTTCCAGGCCACTCTGTCCTGATACCCGACTCTGCCGTGATGTTCGGGTTTCAGGCCTGTATGCAGGGCGCATCGGGCCGGAACGCAGCTGGGGCAGGCGGTATAGGCATTATCAAACCGCAGGCCATTGGCGGCCAGATGATCCAGGTAAGGGGTTTTCACATCAGGATGTCCTGCAATTCCCATGCAGTCCCCCCGCATCTGGTCTGTCATAAGTAACAAAATGTTTGGTCTGTTTTCGTTTTTCATAGATTCTCCTTCCGTAGGTCCTCCCTGCTGTTTTTTTGCCTGACAAGCCGATTAAGGTTGCTTTTCTTTTCGATATGCCGCCGGCGTTTTCCCGGTCTGTTGCCGGAATTTGCGGATAAAGCTGGATGTGTCGCTATAGCCAAGTGAAGCGCAGATGTCGGAAACACTTTCACTGGTGGTTTCCAGCAGATGTTTTGCAAGCCGGATTTTATAATTGGTGATATAGGCAGAGGGGGATATGTGCAACTCTGCCTTAAAAGCATTTGTCAGCTGTGAGGGGGACATCCGGAAATGCTCCGCTGCATTATAGAGAGAGAAGTCAGGAGACTTACAGCTTTCATTTATATATTGCAGGATCGGGAGCAGGTCGCTGTCCGCAGCTGATTCCATAGGATGGCTGTGCTGCAGAAAATCCTGACAAAGAGCAAAAATAGTTTCCAGGCAGTCTTCAAACGAAGAAAGAGAGTTGACTGCCTGGATTTTATTATAGAGATCATATAAATCCAGGTCACATTGATTTTCCTTCTGGCAGTACAAAACTAATCGGTTAGCCATTTCTCTTAGTATACTTTCCGTCATAAAGTGCGGAAGAGGGGTACTTCGCACAAAGGATAGCAATTGTTTTTTCAGGGCGGCCAGCTTATTTGGATTATGCTGGTTCAGGATCCTGGAATACTCCTCCAGCAATTGATGGGGGTAGGTATCCGGCGCTAATGCTTCGCTCTGCAGATCCTGAAAAAAGATTAATTCCTGCTTTCTGTTGAGTGTATGGTGGGTCAGGCAGAGGGAGGATTCCAGAAAAGCTTTGGATGCGCTGGAAAAATCGGTATAGATGTCACTGACACCGATAATTCCGTCAAACCCGGCCAAAAGGAGCTGCCTCTGTATCATAACCGCCCTTTCTCTCTGGGATTCTTTCACGTCAAAAAAGGTCACGATCGCCAGTGCATTGCTGCTGAGCAATTCCGTTGCATAGATATTTGCCTGTTCATCGGAGTAGCTGAAAATCTCCGTTGTTTCTTCATCAATTGGAGTGAGGGCGGAGCCGGTATGGAATTGTACTAACCACACATCAAAAAAATTCCGTTCCAGATGAAAGTCCAGATTTTTGCAGAAGGGCTGCATATCCTCCGGAGTCAGATAGCGTCCTTTGATAAAATTGATCAGCATAGCGGAACGCCTGGCGGCAATGCTCTGGTCTGCCTCCAGGTTCAACTGTTTATTTTGTGTGTAAACGAAATCGATGCCGTCTAAGAGCCGTTCCAGCTCACTGCCGGATTGGGATGTAACCTGGGAGGGCAGAGGGCGAAGCCGGTTCATGATCTGCTTGAGCGGATTATAATTAAGGCGGGAAAACCAGTACATCAGCATTCCGCAGATCATAAGAACCAGAATATTGCAGAAAATAAAAAGCCTCTGTGTCTTATATAAAGGGGCGTAGACTTCATTCAGATTCACGACCTGGAAATAGTCAAAGGAAGAATAAGTGGGGTTTACATGTATGACAAGATAATGCAGTTCTCCTTCGTCCAGATAGTAAAAGGTATTTTCTATTGCCAGCATTTGGTTTAGAACATCATCAGAGAGGGAGAGTTCTCCCGTATGGAATAAAAAAGTGTCATCTTTTACAATATAGGTATTTTGAATGGAATCATCCTGGGTTCCGATTAATTTCAGATAAGCATCCGCAGGGATATAAAACAGTGTGGTTGCATAAGGAGAGGAGCTTCTTGCAGGAACAGGGTAGGAAAAGACAACAACATCCATGTTGCCGCGCAGTCCGGAAAGATGATGCATGGGGAGGAACGAGGGCGATGCAGAAAAAAGGAGTTTATCAATGGACTCCTGTGTATAAACCTCCGGATTGGATAATATCTGGTGAAAGAACATATCCACGGTATTTGATCCGGAACTGGAATAGATGTAAGGATCCCTGGAAAAGTGGAATGCGATTTCACCGATATAGGGATTTGTCTGGTTGAAAATGGACAGTTCCGAAATAAGACCCAGGGCTTTTTCCGGATGTTCTTCAAGAAAAAAGAGAGAAAACGCATCGGAAAGATAAATCTGGTTGGAAATAGTTTCCATTTGGACGATCAGATTTTCATGGAAAGAGGAAATCTGTTCTAAAGAGGTATATCTGCTGCTTTCAAGATTTTCTTTCATATAGTCAAAAAGATTTCGATAAATAAAAATCCCTAATATCAACACAGGCACAAGGATAATGATCAGGTAAGTGAGGAGAAAGCGTAAAAAGTAATTGGTGTTTTTGAATGATAAATGTTTCATGGTAAATCTCCTTGGATCGATTTCGACCATTTTATTATCGTATAAAGCAAAGGGCATGTCAATCTCGACAAGGGAAGGGAAAATATGCAAAAATTTCTGCACATGTTGCGAAATTTCCACATATTGATTTTCTGCGCCAAAATCAATATCCTGTGGGTAAAGGAGGCCTGAAGACATGAAATGTAAGCGAAAAGAAAAGAGCAAAATGACAAAAAGAAGCGGGAGAGAGTGGCTTATCTATATACGGAAGCGATTAAGGAATGACTGGCAGATTTATCTGCTTCTGCTTCCGGCGGTGGTTTATCTGATCATGTTCCATTATATGCCGATTTATGGAGTACAGATCGCATTTAAGAATTTCCTTCCGGTAAAAGGGATCATAGGAAGCGAATGGGTGGGACTGGAGCATTTTAGAAATTTTTTTAAATCCTTTTATTGGAAAAGGCTCTTTGCCAATACCCTGCTGTTGAATTTATTTAGTTTACTGTTTTCATTTCCGCTGCCGATCATCCTGGCGCTGATGATGAATCAGGTGACGCAGAAAAAGTTTAAGGGATTTCTGCAGACAACATTGTGCGCACCCAATTTCATTTCTGTTGTGGTGCTGGCCGGTATGCTGTATCTGTTTTTGTCACCGACCAATGGTATGATAAACAAACTGATTGAATTTTGCGGTGGAAAACCTGTTTTCTTCTTAAATGAAGCGAGATGGTTCAGGCCGGTCTATATCCTTTCCGGGATATGGCAGGGAGCAGGGTGGGGAGCGATCCTTTATACGGCGGCATTAAGCGGTATTGACCCACAGCTCTATGAGGCGGCGACCATGGACGGAGCCAATAAGTGGCACAAAATCTGGTATATCGATATTCCGGGTATCCTGCCGATCATCATTACCATGCTGATCATGAACACCGGAAATCTGCTTACCAGTGAATTTCAGAAAACACTGTTGCTGCAGACGCCGGGAAATATTGCCGCCAGCGATACCATAGGTGTCTATGTTTATACCGCCGGTCTCGAGGGGGCGCAGTTTTCCTATACCACAGCCATTGGCCTGATGCTGAATGTGATCAATTTTGTGATCCTTATTATCGTGAACAAGGTAGCAAAGTCCATAGATCAGTCACAGGGAATCTGGTAAGGAGGGGCTGAATATGAAAGTAAAAATGTCTACAGGGGACAGAATATTTACCATAGTCAATTACACTTTATTAATACTGGCGTTGATGATGGTCATTTATCCTCTTTATATTATTGTGATCGCATCCATCAGTGATCCCTACGCGGTGATGCGGGGGGAGGTGCTGCTATGGCCTAAGGATATTTCTTTTATTGGCTATGAAAGACTCCTGAAGCATAAGGACATATGGATCGCTTATGGAAATACGATTCTTTATACGGTAGTGGGGACCTTGCTGAATCTGGTGCTGACGCTGATGACAGGCTATGCACTTTCCAGAGAATTTATGGGAAAGAAATTTTTTAATCTGATGTTTGTGTTTACAATGTTCTTTTCCGGTGGACTTATCCCGACCTTTCTCCAGGTGAAATCCTATGGATTATACAATAATCCTCTGGTCTTTATTGTAATGGGTGCGATTAGTGTATGGAATGTGATCATTGCCAGAACATTTATGAAGAGCTCTCTGCCGGAGGAGCTGTATGAGGCGGCGGTCATGGACGGATGCAGTCATGTGCGCTATTTCATGAAGATTGTATTGCCCCTGTCCAAAGCGCTGATGGGAGTACTGGTGGTTTACTATGCGGTTGCCCATTGGAATGATTATATGACAGGCTTGATCTATATCAGTAAGCGGAATTACCAGCCTTTGCAGGTGGTTTTGAAGGAGCTGCTTACATCCCTGCAGGTAACGGATACCATGTCATCCATGCTGAATGATGTACAGGACAATGAGCTGATGATGCGTGTGGCAGAGAGCGTAAAATATTGTGCCATCGTGATTTCAACGGTTCCCATTCTGGCATTATACACAAGCATGCAGAAGTTTTTTGTAAAAGGTGTTATGATCGGTTCCGTCAAAGGATGACGGAACAGATAAAACATAAACAAGTGATCAGCAGATCGGAGATAACAGATCTGAGAAAGAGAGGAAAGAGTATGAAGAGAAAAGCAGCAAGAGCAATGGGACTTGTATTGACAATGGCAATGTCAGTGTCATTACTTGCAGGATGCGGCGGAAAGGATACGTCCGGGGCAGAGGAAGCAAAAACAGAAGTATCGCAGACGGAGGAGACGACCCCGGAGACAGCAGAAGACACGGACGAAGGGGCGGCTGAGGAGGAAGCGAAGGCGGAAGCTTCACAGCAGACAAATGTGCCCACACTTCCCCTGGAAGAACCTGTTACCATCAATGTCATGGCGATGGCGGATCCGTCGGTATCCGTTGATTATGAAAATATGGCGTTCTGGAAAATGGTGGAGGAAGAAACAGGCGTTAAGGTGAATTGGACAGTTGCGAAGGCAGATGAGTTTGTGCAGAAGAAGAACCTGATGTTTGCCAGCGGGGAATATCCGGATGTGATCTTCGGCGGCGGTATCAGTGCCGATGAAGAGGAGAGCTATGGTGTGGAGCAGCAGATTCTGGTTCCCGTAGATGAATATATGAATGCGGAGAGTATGCCCAACTATTATGGATTGCTGGAAACCAGGCCGAATTTCATGAAGCAGATGGTAGCCACAGACGGGCATATTTACAGCATATCCAGAGCCTGGGAGATTGGGTATACCTCAGGCGGGCATTATTTTATCAATAAGCAGTGGCTGGATAATCTGGGACTTTCGGTGCCAACTACCATGGATGAATTCAAAGCTGTCTTAAAAGCATTTAAAGAGCAGGATCCCAATGGAAACGGACAGGCAGATGAAATCCCGCTGGAGCTGGTATTAAAGGATGATGCTTCCTGTGCAGTCACGAATCTGTTTGGTTCCTTTGGCCAGCTTGATGTGCCGGGACACAGGATACTGGAGAATGATAAGGTTGTATTCAGCGCCGTGCAGGAGGGCTACAGGAAGGGCCTTGAGTGGATCAGCGAAGCGTATAATGAAGGGCTGATCGATACAGAAAGCTTTTCACAGGATATGTCCACCTATTATGCGAAGATCAAAGGCGGTAATATAGGCTGCTTTATTGGATGGCGGCTGGGAGGTATGGCTCATTCCTTTGAGGGGATAGAGGAGCAGTTTATCTGTATGGATCCGCCGGCAGCAGAGGGAGCAGAACCGGTATGGTACAAAACCGAAGCGTCTGCCATGGTAGGCGGCGCTGCCATTACGGTTGCCAATGAACATGTGGCGGAGACCATTGCATGGCTGGATTATCTGATGGATCCGGATATTGCCTTCCAGGCCCGCCAGGGTAATGTCGGTATTTATCAGGAAATCGATGAAAACGGGAAATTTGTTATGAAAATGAAGGAGGATGGAACTGCTTATACGAATGAGGAAATTAATGCAGATTGTCCGGGACCAGGCGGTTTGTTTTTCCTTACTTCCGATGTGATCAAAGAAAAATACAGTTTATCTGATCTGCATCTTGAAAAATATCCCTATTGTGAGCAGTATGATAAGTATCTTTGCGCACAGTCTCCTGATTTGATTGACAGAGGACGTCTCTCCCAGGAGGACAGAGATACCAGATCCAGAATGAAGACGGATATCGATAAGTTTGTGGACGAGAATACCATCCGTTTTATTTCCGAAGGGGTAACGGACAGTAGCTGGAATACTTATCTGGATACATTAAATTCCATCGGGCTCGAAGAGTATCTTGCACTGTGTCAGAAATCTTACGATGCATTCAATAAAAACTAATCTATATTAAGCCAAAAAGGCAGGAAGCAACAGTTCCTGCCTTTTTCAAAAAGAAAAACAGTGGAGAACAGACTTATGAAGGTAATGTTACATACGGAGAAGAACGGACGGATCACCAGATGCACATTTGACAGGATGAATATTCCGTTCAGGACGGATGAATATGCTGGCTTTTTACCGTACCTGATCCTAAATGGAAAAAGAGTGGATATTCCCATGGAGAGGGAAAGTGAGAACAGATTTGCCGGTTCTTATGGCAATGTGGCGTTTTGGATGGAATATGAGTGCAAGGACGAATTGACCCTGCACTTTGTGGCGGAAAACAGGAATATTGTCGCGTTTAAGCCGAAAACCCTGGGATTATGCAGTGGGATTGACTGCTATATGGAAAAATATCCGGACTGGAATCATACCTTTTTTCCAACGCTTCTCCGCTGTGAGAAGAGCCATTTCTGGGGGTATAATGAAATGCCGGATCAGACAATTCTGGCATTCGCCAGCGAGGAACCGGTGGCTTCCTGGAGCAACTGCTACAATGAGCTGGAAGGAGGCGAGGATGACTGCCAGTATTTAAACGGCGGGCATCGTATTTACACATGGAATGTGCATCTTTTGAACTGTGAGCCAAAGCCGGAACGTCATCCTCTCGTGGATGGGCTAAAACCCTGGGAAAAGAAGGAATGGACATTTCATTTCAGATTGGTGGACTGTCTTGAAAAAGTACCGGAGCAGATCGTATCCATGAGTAAAGCGCCCATGCTTCAGTTTCCTGTTTATACCCTGGAACAGGGGCAGGAATTTGAAGGGCAGGTGTGGAATGCCGAAAAGCTGTGGCTGCAGACCCCGGATGAGCGGGAAAAGGAATTGGAAGCTTCGGAGAATGGCAGTTTTATTGTAAAAGATACGGAAAAAACTGGATATTACCGGGTCCGTGCGGTGGCAGAAAATGGAAAGGAAGCGGAGGCACTTTTATATGTACGGAGGAAATCCTCATGGTATCTGGCTAAGGGACGTGAGGCAGTACTTTCTAACCGTCCGCTACATACCCACCATGTGGAAGCGTTTAATTCCCTTTATACCATAGAGCTTGCCAGAAAATATTTGCCGGAGGCAGATATGGATGGGGAATTGGAGAAGGATTTCCGGCGGATAACGGATCTGCTATATGATTCCGAAAGACAGATGGCGGCTGAAAATCCCTGGAGGATCCAGGACAGTGCAGCAATGTGCAGTCTGTTCGGGTTGCGATATACGATCACAAAGGATCCTGAGGATTTGAGGAAAGCAGGACATTTGGCGGATTTCCTTATGCGCTGTCAGGGAGAAGACGGTGCTTATTACAGTATTCGTTCGGAAGAAGACAGGACTCATTATACCGCAGTGACTTATATTGCAAAATATGTGATGGATCTGGCACGGGTGGAGGAGGAAGCGGCAAAGGAGCTTCCGGAGGCGGCAGAGTTTATGGCGGCGGCAGTGCGGCACAGGGCATCTGCAGAACGGGCAGTGGAGGAGCTTGTACGAAACAGAGATAATATTGATACGGAAGGAGAACTGACCTTTGAAGATGGAATGATCAGCTGCAGCACGCTTCAGATTGCTGATCAGGCATTGAAAATGGAAGAGGGAAAAAGAAAACAGGAATATATTCAGGCAGCAGAAGAGATGTATCGGAGCCATGAGTGCCTGACGCAGAAATTAATACCGGACTGCCGGATGAACGGGGGAACGCTGCGGTTTTGGGAAGCACAGTATAATCTGCATATTTTTCACAATATGATGAATTCACCGTGTGGATGGACCTGCTGGAAAATTTATGCGACCTGGTATTTATATCAGTTGACAGGAAAGAAAAAATATCTGCTGGACACCATGAATGCAATGGGAGCCTGTCTGCAGCTGGTGGATGGAGAAACCGGAAAGCTGCGCTGGGGATTTATCTGTGACCCTTATGTGGAGACCCTGCGCTATGTGCAGGCGGAAGAGGGGAAGCTGCGTGGAAAGCTGGTCAATGATATTATTGGGGAACAGTATGTGGATCTGGTCAGCCCATGGCATCGCACAGAAGTGTTCCCAAGAAAAAAATGGGCCATTGATAATCTGGTCCATGAGGTCTTTAAATGTCTGGAAGAGGTGGGCCTGCACAATGCCTGTATTTATGAAGAAGAAAATGGCACCCTATTAACATTTAACTGCAAAGCGGTCCGCAGTGAAGACAAACTGGTGGTTGAACCCACAGACCCGCTGGTACACAGGATACATTTTAATTTACAGAATAAAACGAAGGTCAGGGTGAAGAACTGGGAGCAGGAATATGATTGCAGGTTTGGCTGGCAGGAGAAAAAGTAAACGACAAATTATTTTGTCGTTTACCATAGAAACAGGGTTTTGAGTGGCGATTATGGGAAAGAGGATGATAGAATGAAGTCACAGAGGAAAGCAGCACAGGCAGCTGAGGAAGCAGCGGGCCGGATCTTGGGGCCGGATGGCGCGGCGAAATTTATTTTTGAGGAAGATACAAAGGGACAGGAAGGGCAGTTCCGGATAGCAGGGGAAGGGAACAGCATTCTCATAAAAGCCTGCGATGGCGTAAGCTTTCTGTGCGGGCTGAATTGGTATTTGAAGCATGTCTGCAAAAAGCAGATCACATGGGAAACCCGTTTCCCGTTACAGTTGCCCGACAGACTTCCCTCTCTTCCGGAAGAAATTGTAATGCAATCCCCCTATCGGTATCGATATTATTTGAACTATTGCACCTATTCCTACACAATGGCGTTCTGGGATTGGGATCGATGGGAAAAAGAACTGGATTTAATGGCCCTTGGCGGTGTGAATCTGGCATTAAGTCTGACCGGTCAGGAAACTGTGATCCGGGAAACCCTGCTGGCAATGGGAATGACCAGGGAAGCAGTGGAGCGTTATTTGCCCGGCTGTGTCTACTATGCATGGTTTTTTATGGGAAATATGGATTCCTTTGGATTGCGGATGCCTGAGCAGTGGTATCAGGAACGGCTGGAACTGGCAGGGAAGATTCACAGGCGTATGCTGGAGCTTGGCATTACTCCGGTGCTTCCCGGATTTTACGGGATCGTGCCGGAGTCGATCGGGGAGATCTATCCGGATGTGAAGCTGGCGAAACAGGGAAAATGGTGTGGGTTTTCCAGACCTTCCTATCTCTCTGATAAAGATCCCCTGTTTTCCCGGATGGCAGAAATCTACTATCGAAAGCAGAAGGAATTGATAGGAGATATTACTCCCTTTTTTGCGGCGGAGCCTTTTCATGAAGGCGGAAGGAGAGAGGATTTCCAGATTCCGGAGTACGGTGCGGCAATTTACGGCGAAATGAAAAAGTACCGAGAGGATGCGGTATGGGTGATCCAGGGATGGGGAGAGAATCCCGTTCTTTCTCTGTTTGAACGGATCGATAAGCAGTCCCTTTTGATCTTAAATCTTCTTTCGGCCAGAATTCAGGACAGCAGCAGGATTACGGAGAGCTTTGACGGCATTCCCTGGATCTATTGTCCGGTACATAACTATGGTGGACGAAATTCCATGTATGGATTTTTGCGGACAATGGCGAGAGAACCGCTGGAATTGAAAAAAAGAGATAACAATCTGGCAGGAATTGGTCTGGCACCGGAGGCTTTAGAGACCAACCCGGTTTTTTATGATCTGTTTTGGGATATGACTTATCGCAGGGAGCCTGTACAAATAAAGGAGTGGCTGGAAGAATATGTGGAAAGGAGGTACGGGGGAAAGAACGAAAGCGTGGTAGAAGCATGGCGGCTTTTGGAGGATAGTGTCTACAACAGCTTTGTACCACAGCCGGGTGGGGCAGAGTCTTATCTGTGTGCAAGACCGGGATGGGGAATTACCAGTGTCAGCACATGGGGGCCAAAACAGGTAAACTATGATACGGAATTTGTCAGAAGAGCAGGGAAGCTGCTTTATGGGCAAAAGGACAGATTTGAGGATTCGGATGGTTTTGTATATGATTTAGTGGATGTGACCAGACAGGCCCTGGCAAATGAATCCAGAATTTTATATAACAGAATGATGTACTGGTTGGGGCAGGGCAGGAAAGAGAAATTCCGGGAAGCGGTGAAGAGGTTTCAAAAGCTGCTTCGGATACAGGAACAGGTGCTGCAGAGGCATCCGGCATTTTCCCTGGAAAGGTATCTGAAAATGGCGGCATCCTGGGGAGCGCATTACGGAATGGAAACAGAGTTTCTTAAGGAGGCCAAAACACTGCTTACCACATGGGGAGATGAGCGCTGTGATGTCCTGCATGATTATTCCGCCCGGGAATGGAGTGGTCTGACCGGAAGCTTTTATGCAAGGCGCTGGGAGCTGTTTTTGGCGGAGCAGATCAGACAGTTCGGTCAGACTGCGGCAGAGGATGGGCTTAATTTGACAAAGGACTGGGAGGATGATGAGAAGAAAACCAAACCTATGATGGGGGATAGCGCCTGGTGGTATCAATGGGAGAAAGAATGGATTGACGATCAGTATTCTTTTGTCGACAGGGAAGAAGAGAATGAGAATGGGGAGGCATTTGAAGAAGTGTATAGAATATTAATATTGTAGGAGAAGAGCTATGAAAAAAGGATTTGAATACACAGGAGAAAATACATCGCAGATTTCATTCCCATTGGGCGGGATTGGCAGTGGCTGTATCGGCTTTGCAGGGAATGGACAACTGATTGACTGGGAGATTTTTAATGCCCCTAATAAAAACAGTTATAACAATTACAGCGGTTTTTTTATTAAAGTGGAAAAAGACGGGAAATTGCTGGGAATGAAGGTAATGAATAGCGATTTATCATCTCCTTACCAGGGAAAAACATATCGCGAAGGGGATTATGGGGCAGGATTTGGGTTCGGGCCAAATGAAAGAAGCTTTGCCGGCTTCTCTCACTTTCGGGAAGGAACATTTAAGGGAGAATTTCCTCTGGCAGAGTTGCGGCTTGCGGATGAGGACTTCCCGGGAGTTGTTACAAACAGGGCGTTCAACCCTTTTATTCCGCTGAATGACAAGGATTCCAGTATACCGGCAGCCTTTTTTGAGATCGAGATAGAAAATACATCAACAGAAGAATTAGAGTATACGGTTGCATTGGCGGCAGGCAGTCGTTTTACTTGCCAGGATTCATGGAATACGGCAGGAAGTATGGAGATGGGCAATGGGGAAAAAATGACTTTTGTCAGAATGGGAACCGATACGATTTCACCGGATGATCCGGCGTATGGGGATATTACGCTGGCAACGGATGCAAAGCATACCAGCTTCCAAAGATATTGGTACCGGGGCGGATGGCGTGATAATATCGAAATGTTCTTGCATGATTTTGCGAAGGATGTCCGTTTTCACGACAGAGCTTATGGCAAATCGGAAGGATGGGAGAAGGATACGGGTACCCTCGCTGTGCATATCCGTATTGGAGCCGGGGAAAAGAAGAGTCTGCGGTTTTTGATTGCATGGAATTTTCCTAATGTACAGAATACCTGGAATGAAATGGCGCCTAAAACCGTCTGGAAGAATTATTATGCGGTTTTATTTAAAGATTCTGTTGCTACAGCCGTGTATGCAATGGAAAATTGGAGCAGATTATATCAGGAAACAGAGATGTTTCACGATAGCCTGTTTGCTTCCAGTATGGAAGAAGCGTTTCTGGATGCTGTGTCAGCCAATTTGTCAGTATTGAAATCGCCAACCTGCCTGCGGCTGGAGGATGGTACTTTTTACGGATTTGAGGGCTGCAGGGAAACTGTAGGAAGCTGCGAAGGCTCTTGTACGCATGTTTGGAACTATGCTTATGCATTGCCCTATTTGTTCCCGCCACTGGAACGAAGTATGAGAAATGCGGATTTTGACTTTAACCAGAGAGAGGACGGTAGAATGAGTTTTCGCCTTATGTTGCCGCCTGGTAGTCCACGGGTCAATTTCCGTGCCTGTGTGGACGGACAGATGGGAGGCGTTATCAAGGCGTATCGAGATTGGAGAATCAGTGGAGATCATGTATGGCTTACGAGAAACTGGGAGGCAATCAGGAAATCATTGTCCTATGCATGGGCGGATACCAATGAGGATTGCTGGGATCTGACCGGGAGCGGCGTAATTGAGGGAAGACAGCATCATACACTGGATATGGAATTATTTGGAGCAAGCTCCTGGCTGAATGGTTTTTACCTGGCAGCATTAAAGGCTGGTGCGAAGATGGCGGATTCCATGGAGGAACCGGAATTGGCCAAAAAGTATCAATGTCTTTTTGAAAAAGGAAAGGATTTTACGGACAGGGAGCTTTTCAACGGTTCCTATTTTGTACAGAAAATTGATCTGCATGACAAGTCTGTTATTGAGCGGTTTGCCGGGGAAGAAGGTTATGAGGAGTTCTATCAAAAATACTGGAATGAGGAAACCGGAGAGATCAAATATCAGATTGCAGAGGGATGTATGATCGATCAGGTGTTGCCACAATGGCATGCCAATCTGATTGGCCTGGGAGAAATTTATGATCCGCAGAAAATAAAGACAGCGTTAAAGTCTTTATATGAAAATAATTTTAAAACTATGCGCGAAGTACAGAATGCATGGAGAATTTTTGCATTGAATGAGGAAGAGGGACTTCTGATCTGTACCTGGCCGGAAGGAAAGAAGCCGTCAATTCCGCTGACCTACAGTACGGAAGCTATGACAGGATTTGAATATCAGGCGGCAGTACACATGCTGCAGGAAGGGCTGATCGAAGAAGGAAGCAGAATCATCCGGGCTATTCGCAGCCGGTATGATGGACAAAAGAGAAATCCCTGGAATGAAATGGAGTGTGGGAGCAATTATGCCAGAAGTATGGCTTCTTACAGTATTTTGCTGACCTGTAGCGGGTTTTTCTATGATGGGGTGGAAAAATGTGTCTCCTTTGCCCCTATGCAGAAAAATGGCAGCTATTTTTTCTGTACGGCGACAGGCTGGGGAATGGTAAGAGCAGAGAAAAGCGGCTGGGAATTAGAAATAAGATATGGTTATTTGACGATTGCTTCCATACAGAAAAACAGCTGGAATATCTGCCGGATTTCTGCTGACGGACGGAGGATTTCTTTCCGGCAAAAGAACGGCCTGCTGTTATTGGAAGAAAGTATTCGGATTGATAAGGGAAGTTTCCTGAAACTAAATTAAGGCAAAAGGAGAAGACAGCTATGAATGAAACTAAGACTGGTAAACGACCAAACATTATATTTTTATTTTCTGATCAGCAGCGGTATGACACAATAAGCTGTTATAAGGAAGCACTGGGGGCCTCTTTTGATCTGACGCCGAATCTGGATCAGCTGGCTGAGGAAGGAACCTTATTTACGTCAGCCTTTACCTGCCAGCCCGTGTGCGGGCCTGCCAGAGCCTGTATCCAGACCGGTGTCTATCCGGATGCTCTGGGCTGTCAGATAAACGACAGAATGCTGCCAGAAGACAGGCAGACCATTGCGGATTATTTCAATGAGGCAGGCTATGAGACTGCTTATGTGGGAAAATGGCATCTGGCTTCCCAGTATTCTTTTGAGGATGATCCGCGGAAAATTGACAATAAGACAGAGCCGATTCCGGAGCAATACCGCGGCGGGTATCGGGATTTTTGGATTGCAGCTGATGTGCTGGAATTCACTTCCCATGGATATGGCGGGTATATGTATGATAAGGACGGCACAAAGAGAGAATTCACAGGATACAGAGTGGATGCAACGACAGATTTCGCATTGGAATATTTGCAAAAACCGAAGGAAAAGCCGTTCTTCCTTTTTGTCTCTTATATCGAACCCCATTATCAGAATGATCACATGCACCATGAAGGACCGGATGGTTCCAAGGAAAAATATCGGGATTTTCCGGTGCCGGGGGATCTGGAAGGAACCGAGGGAGACTGGCGGGATGAGATGCCGGATTATCTGGGGTGTTGCCACAGCCTGGATGAAAATGTGGGGCGTCTTGTTTCTTATTTAAAAGAGGCAGGACTGTATGAGGATACAATTATTTTTTATACTTCTGACCATGGCTCTCATTTCAGGACCAGAAATTCCGAATATAAGCGTTCCTGTCATGATGCCAGTATTCATATTCCGCTGATCGCAAAGGGCGGCTGCTTTGATGGCGGACATGTGGTGAGGGAGTTGGTCAGTCTGGTGGATTATGCGCCCACACTGCTTGCGGCAGCAGGGATCCGGGTAACGGATATGGATGGAACACCTATTCAAAAGCTGATGGGGGATAAGGCATGCCCGATCCGGGAGGAAGTGTTTATTCAGATCAGTGAAAGCTGTATTGGCAGAGCTTTGCGTACAAAGAAATATACTTATGCAGTGGAAGCTGAAAAAGGAACGGATCTGACACTGCCGGCGGCGGAAGTGTACAGGGAAGCCTATTTGTATGATCTGGAAAAAGATCCTTATCAAAGAAACAATCTGGTTTCAGAGAGTACCTATGTGGAAGTCAGAGAACAGCTTCGGAAACGGCTGATCGCAAAGATTGCGGAGGCGGAAGGGAGAAATGCGGTTATAATAGAGGCAATATAATCAGACAAACTTTTGCGTAACCATTCAGCCTTCGGCTTCATAGTTACTGAATCTGCCCATTTAAAGCCGCCTTCGGCGGAGGGGCAGATTCACGCTTGGCTGGCTCCACGCGTTCTCACGGACTTTGCAGCAAGTGCAAAGTCCTGGCTGAATAGTTACACTTTTGCGCCATTTCCTTCCGGTTAAGAATTTACATTTTCCGGCATTTTAGATACAATACTAATAGAAAAGCAGTATTATGACGGAATATTGTACTGAAAGGATATGGTTGTTATGGCGAATATCATTGATTATGTAAAGGAGTGGGGCAAGTACAGCTTTCTGGAGAGACCCTTGAATGAGGCGGATAATCTGGTGCTGTGCCAGCTGTCCTATTTACATTATGAAGGTTTTGTGCCGGAGCTCCACAAAAGAAGTGTGCCGGTAAGCATCCGCAGTATTTATGAGGATCCGGACAGGGACAGGATACTGAAGGATTACTGGTATCGTGAGAACAATAAGGAGCTGTTTGAGCTGGCGGCGCTGTCCGAGCGGTTCGGTTCCATGAAGATGGATTTTTATGTGAACATCATCAATGAGGATGAGGAAACACAGTTTTCTGCCATGACCTATATTCTGGGGGATAAAAGCGTCTATATGGCGTACCGGGGGACGGACGCTACCATCGTGGGATGGAAGGAAGACCTGAATATGGCCTTTTCAAAGCCTTTGCGCAGTCAGCAGCTGGCGGTGGAATATATGGAAAGGGCGTCCTCCTATGTTGCGGGGGATTTTTATGCAGGCGGTCATTCCAAGGGCGGTAATCTGGCGGTTTATGCCGCCATGAACTGCTCTGAGAGGACCAGAGCAAAAATCCTCAGGGTATTCAGCAATGACGGGCCGGGATTCCGTCCGGAAATCCGGGAGCAGGGAAATTTTCGGGAGATTGCAGACAGAGTGTCAAAATTTATTCCCCGTTCCTCCCTCGTAGGGATGATACTGGAAGATCACGGGGAATATGAGATTGTGGAAAGCAAGGCCATCGGTATGCTCCAGCATAATACCTATACCTGGAAGATCCAGGAGGGCTCCTTTGTCCGGGCAAAAAATATGACCGGGGCCAAGATCCTGCGGGATGCGTCCTTAAATGAGTGGATCTTATCTCTGCCGGAGGAGGAGATCCATGCTTTTGTGGATACTCTTTACGAGGTGATCTGTGCATCGGAGGCTTCTAATGTGTTTGAGTTCGGGGCAGACTGGAAACGCTGCCTGCAGCATGTGGTGAAGGCGGCTAAGGAAGTGGACGATGTCACACGAAAGACCATACAGAAAATGATGCGTTCCCTGTTTGAAATTCTGCTGGAAAATATAAAGCAGGGCGGGGAAGGAATCAGATGAAGATGAGAGAAACCTGTCTGTCAAACGCTGCCACGCTTCGCGAGCCAGCTTATTGATAAAAAATATTTACGGACTCTGCGGCAAGATGCAGAGTCTTTTTTAGGTGCGCAGACCCGTGCAGATGTAATATGCCGCTAACGCGGCGCACGGGTCGCGCGGCGGGCAGGGGAAGTAACCTTCCCTGCTCGATTTTTAAAATTTGATGCATCGAAATCCTCTGTTTTTTTATCTAATAGATGACAAACCGCTTATGAGGGAGATTTGTCATCGCGCGAGAATGAAAGCTGACCGGAAAACCCATGGGCAGATTTTATGGAGGTTAACATGAGGACACTGGTAAAACAGGCACAACACCGTAATCCGGAGGCCTTTATCCGATTGATGGAGGAAAACAGGCAGGCTATGCAACGGGTAGCCTTTGGTTTTTTCCGAAATGAGGAGGATGTGGCTGATGCCATACAGGATACGATACTGGATGCCTGGGAGGGCATCGGCGGACTGAAAAAGCCTGATTATTTTAAAACGTGGCTGATCAGGATCCTGATCAATAACTGCAACAAAATATTTAACCACAATAAAAAAAGCTGTTCTGCTTCGGAACTGCCGGAAATTGAAAAAGAGGAAGCGGGAAACAGCTATGTGGAGTTTCGGGAGCTGCTTCTTGCGCTTCCGGCTGAGAGCCGGCTTATCTTTCAGCTCTACTATGGAGAGCAGTATACTACCAGGGAAATTTCGGACATACTGCACATGAAGGAGAGCACCGTAAAGAGCAGGCTGCACAGGGGAAAAGAGCTGCTCAGAACACAGCTGCAGGACGCATGAGCTTTGACCCAGGAAAGGAGCATCCCATGAAAAAAATGTATTCAGAACAGGAACTTAAGAACATACTTGGTCAGAATCTGCCGGAGTCCGACCTGATCGACCAGAAAATACAGGAGGCATACACCATGATAAGAGAGACCACCCCCAAAAGAAAAAATCTTCATCATATGAGAATCACCATAACCGCTGTTGCGGCAGCCCTTGTGCTGTGCTTTATCTTCTGCACTGCCAATCCGGCACTGGCGGCCCAGATCCCCATCATTGGACGAATCTTCCAGCTGGAGGAGCAAAAGGTGAGCTATCCCGGAGACTACAGTACTAAATCCAAGCCTCTCGCTTCACCTGGGACAGAAGCTGCCGCAGCAGAAAATCAGGTGCCGGAAGAGAGCCTTTATTGCCAGACATCCGGGGGAGTGACCTTCTCCATCTCAGAAAGCTATGCTGACAGTATGTCCCTGTACCTTGCGGTGAGTCTGGAGGCAGAGGACGGATTTCCACAGACGTTTTTGGATGTCAATGAGGGCTGGGATCTCTCATATCAGGTACTGGAAATGGACACAGTGGCAACGGCTGATTTTGGGGAGGCTGCTCCCGGAAGGCTCACCTTTGATCCGGCCCTTGGTGTGGAGTCGCCTTTTATCATTGAAGGAAATTTTCTGGACAGCGCCACCTTTGCCGGGATCATCCGGGTTGATCTGGCGAATCTGGCCGGGATTGACCAGGCAGGAAACCTGCAAAGGCCTGACCTTTTGCCCGGGCATTTTACCTATGGACTTAAGATATCGGATATTTATGTGATCAAACCGGAGTCAGCCGCCTATACAAACGATCCTGTTCAGCTTGAAAAAATTTCCGGTAACTGGGACTTTAGTATCGATGTCACCGCCAACGATTCCGAGGTGATCACGAAGGAAATGAATCTTGCCAATGAGAACGGGATTGGGATTGGAACCGTCCGCAGATCTCCTTATGAGATTACGGCGGATCTGATCTGTCCGGAAGGTGAGTCTGCCGGAGATTATGTGGTCGTCATGGCGGATGCCCGGGGGCAGAAGCTGGAGAGCAGAGGACCGATCGTGGGAACCTACAGCGTGTGGCAGAGGGATGTGAGCAAAGTAACCATCGCTGTCTGTGATGAAGAAACTTACATGAATTACAAAGGAGATTTTGATTCTCTTTTATCAAAAGCACTGTTTCAGACAGAGGTGGAGCTTTCAAGATAGTTTTAGCAGACACAATATGGGAAGCCTTGATTTTACTGGCTTCCCATTGATTTTAGTGTAAAACCTGAGATGTTACTGTCACATCCTTGCCGTCCGGAGTATAAGTATCAGCAAGGACCCTCACCGTGTTGAATTGTCCATGAATCGCCTCATATTCTTCGCCGCTGATGTCGTTGACATCGCTGCCAATCTCATCTCCCTCGGGACTGCCGTAGCTGTAATATGTCCCTGTGTCATAATTAGTGCTGACGTACATCCGGTGCCAGCTGTCTTTGGTGCCGTCTTTTTCGGCGATAGAAAAGTGATAATTCCAACTTTCACCGTGATCTGTCTGCCTGTGTTCTTCCAGGTACAACCGGCCGCCGTATTCCACCAGAGAGTATTTGGCCGTTTCTTCTATGTTCCATGGACGACGGCCGCCGCCCAGATAGGAAACTCCTTCTGTCTCATTTCGGTAAAAGGATACCTCAACAAAATCTGTGCCAGTAGCCTCGTTTTCGCCAGCTGTATAAATCACCAGCAGCTCCGGGTTGCCGTCCTGCTCAAAGTCGATCATTTCTGTGTGCAGAATTTTTCCGTTTTCCGTTATCTTGTCCAGAGTATTTGCATATGCAGCCATTGGGTCAGCCTCGGTCGGTTCGGTAACGGAAGAATCTAAAACAGGCTCCCTCAGCTTTTCATCATCTGCAATTTCTTCCCAAACGAAGGCGGGGATCGAAGCAGCGGTGATGGGCTCTGCCTCCAGCACGCCTTCTTTTGTTAAAACGGCCATCTCCCCGGCGGTGATGGTGACGCTCTGTTCCCCGGCGGTGACCTCTACAGTGCCCTCCAGCAGGGCCACGGCATCCTGTGTCACCCATCCGCAGGTACCCCGGATGCCCACCAACATGGTGGAGGTGCGGATGTTCATGCTCTCGTCATCGGCCAGGGGCTCGGTAACGTTGAAGAACAGGTTTCCCGACTTTACTTCAATTTCCAGCTTCCTGCCCTCTTTTGTGATGGCAATATCGCTATCCTCATCGAGCTTGGTGAGCTTTACGCCATCCAGGTCAATCCAGGCGTAGCTTTCGGAGCTGGTATCTACCCCATAGCCGGAATACAGCCCCAGGCCGTCACGAGGCGTGATCTCCTTGCTGCCGTCATCGAAGATACCTACCATGCCCTCCGTTTTTCTCAGACACATGGTTGTTGCCTCCGCTCCGCCGCCGCAGGAGGTCAGGAGCAGAGACAGTGTTAAAGTCAAAGCCAGAATTCTCTTTTTTCTCAAAAACTCGCCCTCTCTCAACTGAAATTTGGATAACACATGATAGAAAAACAGCCGCAAACCATTGATCTTATTGAAAAATCTTTGATTTACGGCTGTTTTTTATTCGTGCAGGAAAAGAGACTTGAACTCTCATGGTATTGCTACCACACGGACCTGAACCGTGCGCGTCTGCCAATTCCGCCATTCCTGCGAACAATTGATATTATATCTTTCTTTTTGACTTCTGTCAACACTTTTCTTATAAATTTAATTCCAACTTTATTCCCAATATGCTATAATTTCAATATTGGGAATAAAAGTTGGGAATAAATCCATGTTAAGGAGAATGCCAATGAATATAAAACAGATTGTATTAGATTTATGTGCTATGAATGATGAGCAGGAATGGTTCAAAAAATCTGGCTGAAAAAAGAAGGGGTATCCAGAAACGCTGCTTATATAATCAAACAAAAAGAAGCTAAAGCGATATGGATATAAAAAATCAGCACAAGACCCTGCAAAAATATTCTGCCTCTTAATCAGGCAGGTATTCATGCCGATATAATTAACAGAAAACATGGAGGTTGCTTATGCCGGCACAGGCAGAGCGTAAGATCAAAGGAGTGATAACATGGGAATGAATATTAATGTTGGAATGAAGCAGGATTATTCCTATCTGTTTCAGAACATGTCAGGAGGCAGCACCGGTAATCTGAATTTCCTTTCAGATTATGCCTCGATCAGGAATGGCAGCTATGGCAAGCTGATGAAGGCTTACTATGGCGGCAATGGGGCCAAAGAAATCTCTTCTATTGCGGAGAAAAACAATACGAGCAGTACTTCTGCCGCCAGAGATTCCGTGAAGACCTTATCATCCATCAAGAGCGCGGCGGATGATCTTAAGGGTTCGGCGGATGCCCTGACGAGGACAGGGAGCAAGTCGGTCTTTCATAAGGTTGATGTGGAGACTAAGGATGAAAAGGGAGTGACCGGCACCAGGAAGGATTATGACACTGATGCCATTTACAGCTCGGTTTCCGCATTTGTGGATGATTATAATAAGGTAATGAAGCAGGCTTCTGCCGCTGAGTCATCCACCGTTCAGAACAGGGGGAAAGCCCTGGCAGGGATCACAAATGCCAATAAGAATCTGCTTGAGAAGGTGGGAATCACCATCAATGAGGATAAGACATTATCCATAGATGAGAAGGCCTTCAAGGCAGCGGACATGACACAGGCAAAATCTTTGTTCAACGGGAATTCCTCTTACGCAGACAGGGTTTCCGCTCAGGCAACCATGATGAACCGGGCCGCTGAATCGGAAGCATCCAAGTCTGCCACCTATGACTGGAATGGAAGCTATAATAAGGCTTACACCGCGGGAAATATGTTTGATTATGGTTTTTGATTTGCTATATGATGAGATCGATCAGGCGATAGAAGCTGAAAATGCCATAGAACAAAAGATATTTGAAAATGAAAGGCTCAGCGGTATCAATGCACGAAAAGTAATGTTTGAGAGGGTTCAGTTCATAAAGTGCCAGATTCCGGATAATGATTTTGACAGCGGAGAGTTTATCGATGTTATATTTGATAGCTGTGATCTGAGCAACTGTTGTCTGAAAAATGCGTATTTTAAGAATTGTAGATTCCTGAGCTGCAAAATGGATGGTTGTTCCTTTGGCGCAGCTTCGTTTAAAAGCACGGAAATGAAGGATTGCAGCTGCCTGTATTGCAATTTTGTATCCACTCTTTGGGAAAATACATCGACATCTGACTGTAATATGGAACAGAGCTTTTTTTCAGAGGTGAAATTAAAAAAGCCCGTATTTCACAATGTGAATTTCAACGGTGCAGATTTCTTCAAAACAAAATTAAAGGGAATCGATCTTTCAGACTGTGTGATCACCAACCTGATGGTCTCTGATACTTATACAGAGCTGGCAGGGGTTAAGGTCAATATGTACCAGGCCGCTGAGCTGGCCGGATTATTAAAGATTCAAATTGTATGATCAGGAAAAGAAGATTTATTGACACACCATGACTATCGTGATAGTATTTAAACAACTATTGCGATAGTCTTTTTTGATTGGCCGTCTTGCGAAGCGAGTCGACGTTTGGCCAATAAGCCGTCTCACGAAGCGTATCGTTGTCAGATTTGTTTGGAAAAGAGAGGAGACATTACAACATGATAAAATTGTTTGATTCGGAACGAAAAGTGATGGAGGTATTATGGCGGGAAGGAGATCTTCCGGCGGGGCAGATCGTGAAAATATTAAAGGGGGAGATTGGCTGGAACAGGAATACTACCTACACGGTGATCAAGAAATGTGTGGATAAAGGCGCCATCAAAAGAGAAGAGCCCGGCTTTTTGTGCAGCGCTCTGATCTCCCGGCAGGAGGTTCAGGACTATGAGACGGAAGAACTGATCGATAAGATGTTCGACGGCTCCAAAGAAAAGTTTTTTGCCGCCTTTCTGGACGGAAAAAAGCTTTCAAAGCAGGAAGTCGAGCAGCTTAAGAGGATGATCGATGATCTGGAAGAGTAAAGAGGACGGCGTTTGAACAATAAGCCGGGACGGCGTTTGAACAATAAGCCGGAACGGCGTTTGTTAGGAAAGGAGCTGAGTGAAAAGATGAACCTGGTGCAGATGAGTTTAACGGCAGGGATTTTGATCATTGGAATTATCATATTCCGCATCCTTTTTATGAATTATGTTCCCAAAAAGGCAATGATCCTGCTCTGGGAGATCGCGATTTTGCGTCTGGTGCTTCCGATTGCCCTTCCCATGCCCTTTCCGGGGCTCGGTGATCTGGGAGCGATTTCTTTAGATTGCTATAAAGTGGAAGCTGTAAGCAGCGTTTTTGTTGATGTACCATCGGAAAAGGTGTGCTGGAAGGTGGCCCATAGCGCTTCTGTCTGGGACGGAGAAGAGACGGCTGTGATATCAGTAACGGAGAATGGAGATACGGCGGCAGCGTCCGGTCTGGCGTTAAGCATGCAAAAAAGCAATCTTCCCTGGATGATTTATGGGGTGGCGGCTCTTGTCATGATTCTTGGTTCTTTGTATCTTTATTACCGTGACAGTCAGTTTTTCAGGGAAGGGCTTCCTATGTCCGAAAAAGAAAAACAACTCCTGCTTTTGCTGTTAGAGGAAAGGGACAGGGAGCGGATGAAAAGGGTGAAATTCTGTATTTCCGACCGCACGGCATCACCGGTGACTTATGGAGTGTTCCGGCCTGCCATTGTCTTTCCCAAGGGGTTGTATCAAAATTCGGAAAAAGAGATCGCCTTCTGGCTCAGACATGAGCTGGTGCATATCAGGCATCACGACAATCTGAAAAAGCTTGTAGCCCATGGCGTTTTGTGCCTGCACTGGTTTAACCCGCTGGTGTGGCTGATGGTTCTTTTGTTTAACAGAGATATGGAGATTTTGTGCGATGAGACCGTGGTGCGGAATAAGCAGGAGAGCCGGAAGGATTATGCCCTTGCCCTTCTTTCCATGGCCCAGCAGAAAAGCATGGGATTCCAGACAGGGCTTGGTTTTGGAAAAAATGCGGTGACCGAAAGGATCACGGCAGTTATGAAATTCAGGAAGGTGACAGCGAGAGGGATTTTGGGGGCGATGGCCGCCGTGGGAATGGCACTTACCGCTTTCGGATCCCATTATGATGTATCTTATGCTGCAGGGAGTAATGCGGCGGTGTATGAGTATGATGGGGAGACGTCGGAATATGCGGTGATAGCAACGGATACGATACAGGAGGACAGCGGACTGTCTGTTGGCGGATATACAAATGTGGCGTGGGAGAATATGCCGGGGATAGAGATGAGCTTTGTGGTGGTGGAGGATGCAGCAGCAGCCGGGGCCGGGGAGGAAACTGTGACAGGGGATACAGAGTATGCGGTAAGTGCGGCAGAATATACGGATTCCCTGCAGGAGCAGGCCTCTGAACAAATATCGCCGGGCTCCGCGGACCAGCTTATGGACGAAAAGACCATTGAAGATATTGTGATTGAAGATTATGGGAGGTTTGGGGTCAGTATCTGGTTTGAGGATACGGATTATCAGCTTTTTTATGAGGGTGAGCCCATTTATTTTCTGGCGGATAATACCATACCTGAGGAGGAAGGCTTTTCAGGCCGGCTGTTTTTGAATCCCTCCGGCGAGAAGACCGGAACCACCGGTGTGGTTGCAGAGCATGATCAGAGCGGAAATATTGTGGGATTAAGGCATCTTTCGGAAAAGGAGTCAAAGGAGTATACCAGAAGGTGGAGGTAGATGCGGGATGTCTTGTAGTAGTTTAGCCCTCGGCTTCACTGTTACGGAATCCCAGGGTGTATAAAAGTATTTGACATAGAGCGACTACTGTGATAGTCTATATTTACAGACTATCGCGGTAGTCATTTTGCGTTTCAGGCTTTGTGGTCTGGAAATCTTCATCAATAAGCTGATCCGCAAAGCGTGGCAGCGTTTGCCTGGAAAAACGATTCGCAGGGGACTGGGGTAGCATGGGAAAGGAGTCAGTTAACAATGAAAGGTATTTTTATGAAAAAATTTCTGAACAAAAAGATTTTGAAGAAACTTAAGTCTGCCAAAAGGCTTATGTGTCTTTTGACGGCAGTGACAGTGGTGCTTTCTTCAGGCTGCGGAGGGCAGGCAAACTCGGGAGGAAGTGGTTTCGGGGAGAATGGGGCTCAGGGAAGCAATCCTTCCGGGAATGTCTCAGGAGAAGGCGGCAGAGAGGATCAGCAGGAAGTGTCCATGGGGCGGTACGTGGAGGAAGAGACAGATCTGTCAGATGCCCTGGAGGTGGTTTATGATCTGCGGATGCTGCCGGAGGGGAAGCTGGTGATCGCAGACGGCTATCGGAGCTTTCAGGTATCGGAGGATCAGGGAGGGACCTGGAAGGCGGAGAGCATCCAGTGGCTGGAAGAGAAGGGTGCATCAGCATATATGCTGAATGTCCAGGTCGGGGCGGACGGTACCTTGGCTGCCATCTATGTTGATGAGGACGAAGCGAACGGATATGGTGCAGATACAGATGGTGAGGACGAGGCGGATGAGGAAGCTTCCGATGAGTCCGGAGAGGAAAGCACAGGCTCCTGGTTTGAACTGAATCCCGACTGCGCGCTGCTTTTTCCTGATGGCACGGAGCTGCCGGTGACTTACTCTGTGGGTGAGGATGATCTCTATCCCACGAACTTCTGGCTTGCCGATTCCGGAAGGGTTTTTATGACTACCTACAGGGAATGCGTTTATGAGGTAAAGGAGGACGGCAGCACGGAGATATATCTGAATACGGAGACAAATCCCCAGCTTATCCAGTTCCTGGGAGATCTGATGATCATTGACGGCTATGACATTGAGGCACCGATCCTTTATGATATGGAAAAGAAGGAGTACGTGGAGGACCAGGTCCTTGCGGAATTTGTGAAGGAGAATTATCCGGACAGGCAGTTTAACGGCGGGAGCTGGTATGATCTGTTTCTTTTTCCGGGAGAGGAAGGAACCCTTTATCTGGCAGGCAAAAAGGGGCTGCATCGCTATGTGATGGGACAGGGAGAGGTAGAACAGCTCATTGACGGTTCTCTCTCAAGATTGGGAAGTCCCAGGTATGGGATCAAGGATATGCTGAGGCTGGAAACCGGAGAGTTTATTGCTCTTTTTTCCGGCGGAAAGGTTGTGAAATTTACTTATGATTCCAATGTGGCTTCTGTCCCTACAGAGAAGCTGAAGGTGTACAGCCTGAAAGAAAGCTATGATATCCGGGTAGCAGCTTCCGCCTATCAGGTGGAGAATCCGGAGGTCCATGTGGAGTATGAGGTGGGGATGGAAGAAGGAGGCGGAGTTACCAGGGAGGACGCCCTTAAGAAGCTGAACACAGAGATCATGGCAGGACAGGGGCCGGATGTGCTGGTGCTGGATGGACTTCCTATAGATTCCTATCTTCAGAAGGGACTGCTCCTTAATTTGAATGAGTTTGTTGGGAAGTATGAGGAGGAGCTGTTTACAAACCTGATCCGCGCCCTTGGAACAGAGGAGGAGATCTATATGATCCCTGCACAGGTGGCCTTTCCCATCCTTCTGGGAAAGGAAGAGCTGGTATCTGGCATGAAAGGTCTTTCCGCCATTGCAGAGGGAATGGAACAGCTGCGCAGGGACAATCCGGGCGCAGATCTGATCGGGATCAGCTCTGAGATCGGAGTCATGAAGATGTTTGCCGCAGTCAGCGCTCCTGCATGGAAGGGGGATGGAGGAGAAATTGACCGTGAGGCTCTTTCGGAGTTTTTGACCCAGACAAAGAGGATCTATGAGGCTCAGATGGACGGGATCAATGCCAAAAGTCTGGAGCGTTTCCAGTCCTCTGCAGAAATTTCCGCCCGGGATTACGGCGAGGACTGGGAGTATGAGCTGTCCTTTTACGGAGGAATGTCTCTGGACTATGTGGGAGATTATGTGAAGCTTCTCACAGGGCTTAACACCTACCCTTACGGCTATTATGATCTGACCTCGGTACACAAGGCAAAGGGCTGTGAAGACGCAGCGCTGACGCTTATGGAAGGGCAGAGCAAAGGAGTATTTATCCCCGAGACCCTGCTTGGCATCAATGCGGCGTCCGGCCGGAAGGAGCTGGCGGAGGATTTTCTGACGCTGTTTCTTGGAAAGGAGAACCAATGCGCTCTGGGAGGCTATTCTATCAACCGCAGTGCTCTTGAGGAGCTGTTTCGGCCCGATGAGGAGTATGTAGGGGAAGACGGGCTGTATGGTTCTATGGTTATGGTTTCTGAAGAGGGAATAGAGACAGAGCTGGATGTTTATGTGCCCACAGAAGAAGAGCTTGCGGTGTTTTATGGCTGGATGGAGTCGGCGGATACCCCTTATATAGAAGACAGGGTTCTGGAAAAGGCAGTGATGGAGGAAGGGCAGAAATATTTCCGGGGAGAGCAGGAACTGGAGGAGGCGCTGGATGCCATAGAGCAGAAGCTGGCTATCTATATGGCAGAATAAAAGAGCAGAGAGAAAAATATATGCAGAAAAAGAGAAGAAAGTTTTTTGGCCTGTTTGTGTTTCCGGGCTTTTTGGGGATCATGGTTTTTGTCCTTCTGCCCTTTCTGGATGTGGTGAAGCGTTCCTTCACCACGGCGGTGACGGGGGCGTTTATCGGAGGAAAAAATTATCAGGCTATTTTCCGGAATCAGGCGTTTTTGCTGGCAGTGAAAAATACCATAAAATTTACGGTGGTATGCATCCCTGTTCTGGTCTCGGCGGGGCTGATGGTGGCACTGATGCTAAGCAGATTTAAAAAGAAGGGATGGATCAAATCCATTTATCTGTTTCCTCTTGCCATGCCCACTGCCACTGTGGTGCTGGTGTGGAAGCTGGTGTTTTATAAGCAGGGATTTTTGAATTTATTTCTCACCCGGGCCGGACTTGACTGGGGCCTCTGGGGAGAGGTACATAAGGATTATCTCGGTACAGCCACGGCCTTCTGGGTGCTGGTGGGAAGCTATGTATGGAAAAATCTGGGCTATACGGTGATCCTGTGGCTGGCAGGTCTTGGGGGGATCTCCGGGGAAATGCTGGAGGCCGCCAGGGTGGACGGCGCAGGAGGCTGGCAGCGGTTTTGGAGGATCGTGCTTCCGAATCTGAAGGGAAGTCTTTTTACTATAGTGATCTTATCCTTTCTGAATTCCTTTAAGATCTACCGGGAGGCCTATCTGACGGCGGGAGCCTATCCGGATCAAAGCATGTATCTCCTGCAGCATCTGTTCAACAACTGGTTCGTAAATCTGGAGCTTGACAAAATGGCGGCCGCGGCAGTGTGTACCGGCGGTGTTCTGATGATCGCAATTTTATTGCTGCAAAGGCTGTGGGAGGACAGGTAAGGAGATGCAGAATAGTGATGGGCACAGATAAAAAAAGGAAAATATTGATAAAAGTGAGAAATTTGGCAGGAAAAGGGCTTCTGCTTCTGGCTCTGCTCCTGCCGGCTCTGCTGGTGTTTTTACCCGTACTATTGCTTTTATCCGGCTCCCTTATGGATACCTGGGAGCTGGGCGGGTACATCAGCACAGTCTTTACGGATGGAAGTGAATTTATCGGGTGGAAGCTTGTGCCGGATTATCCATCCTTTGCCAATTATGGAAAGCTGTTGTTTGAGACGCCTCAGTTTTTTGTTCTGTTCTGGAATTCCATGAAGCTGGTATTGTGTATCCTGACGGGACAGCTCCTTTTTGCGGTACCGGCGGCATGGGGCTTTGCAGTGTATCAGGGAAGGGGAAGCCGGGGACTGTTTGCCCTGTATGTGGTGCTTATGCTTATGCCTTTTCAGGTGACTATGCTGTCAAGCTATCTGGTGTTGAATGAGCTTTCTCTTTTAAATACCCATCAGGCCATCATCTGGCCCGCGGTATTTTCCACATTCCCGGTATTTTTGTCCTACGGGGGATTTAAGAGCATCCCTTACCAGATGCTGGAGGCGGCAAGGGTGGACGGAGCCGGGGAGCTTACCATATTTGTAAGGCTGGGGCTTCCTCTTGGAAAAAGCGGTCTTCTCTCCGCTATGGTGCTGGGCTTTCTGGAATATTGGAATCTCATGGAGCAGCCTATGGCGTTTCTGGAGGATAAGTCTTTATGGCCTCTGTCCCTGTATCTGCCTCAGATCACCTGGGGACAGGCGGGATTTGCCTTTTGCGCCAGTGTGGTCACCCTGGTGCCGGCAGTGTTTGTGTTTATCATCGGACAGGACTATCTGGAGCAGGGCATTATATATTCAGGACTAAAGGAGTAGGTAAGAAATGAAAAAGGTCATAGCAGGGTTTGGTATTTTTCTTGCATTTATGGGGATATGTACGTTGGTTGCAAAAAGTGTCTACGCTTACCGGCTTCCCATGGCAGATACGACCATGCCCGCGTCAAAATATGTGGAGCATAAGGTGGAGGCGGAGGGGCTTGTGGTGGCCGGAGGCGAAAAGCCCGTCACCTATCAGCCGGGGTTTCGGATCCTTTCCATGCCTGTCCGGGTGGGCGACAGGGTAGAGGAAGGGGATGTGCTGTTTTTGATCGATCTTGAGGATCTTGAGGAGATGATGGAGAAAAAGAAGGATGAAATCTCCAAAATCTCTCTTCAGATCAATGCCATTTTGGAAAATCAGGCCATTGAGGAGCAAAAAAAGGAACTGGAGCTTGCCAGGGCAAGAGAGGATTACGATATTACTGCAAGACTCCAGGACACCCAGGTGGGGCGTGCTGCGGAAAGCTATGTCCAGGCGGAGAATGATCTGGAGGAAGAAGGCGGAAGCGGGGGAGACAAGGAGCTGAAGGGCGCTCTGCAGAGTGCGGCTTACGGGGAGGCGGATGCAAAGGCGGCCCGTGACGAGGCGGTGAAGCAGGCCGGAAGAAGGGTGGAGGATATCCTCCTTCCGGAGAATGTTTCCTCTGATCTGGATACGGCACGGCTGGAGTTGTCCGGTTTTTCCGAGGAACTAAACCAACTCCAAAGGATAAAGGACAGCCAGGGGATCGTGACGGCTCCCTTCGGTGGTGTGATCACGGAGATCATGGTGGGAACAGGAGGAAGGACAGCAGATACGGCGGTGATGCTGATCTCTGACGAAAGCATTCCCTGCCAGCTGAAGGTTACTCTGGACAAGGAGCAGAAAAAGTATATCGGTCTGGGAGATGAGATCACGGTTAAGCTGGAGGGAGAACATAAGGAGCTGGAGGAAAAGGTGGCTTATCTGGCAGAGAGCAGGGAAGGGGCGGAAAAGTATGAGGTATTGATCGAGCTTCCGGAAGGCATGGGAGTACCGGGGGTATCCGGCAGTATTTTCCGTTCGGAGCAAGGAGAAAAATACCGGCTTTGCCTGCCTCCCTCAGCCCTCCACGAATCGGATAAACAGAATTTTGTCTATGTGCTGAAGGAGAGGGAAGGGATCCTGGGGCAGGAATACTATGTAGATACAGTGAATGTAAAGGTACTCGACCATAACGATCATTGGGTTGCCATTGAGGAAGGCGCATTGGATACAGAGAGCCGGATCGTCACATCCTCCACAAAAGAAATCGCGAAGGGAGATACTGTCAGATGGGAGGGTGAAAATGAATAAACCGGGTGGTTGACTCTTAAGGATCTGTCAATTAATATGTAAATATCAAGGAAAAAAGGGGTAACTATGAAGCCGAAGGCTGAATATTTACAAAGAGGGAAAGGCATCAGCCGGCTTTGGTCTGGCTGTTGCGGAGAGGAAAAGAGAAGATGAGGATACCGTTTGACAGAGAAGAGTTAAGCTACAGCGGAAGGATTGACAGGGAGAATCCATTAAGACCGGAATTGATCTTTCCGGCTTCCTCCCTGCGGTTTCGCTTTTATGGGAAGAGCGCATCGCTTAAGGTCACAAACCGTTGCAACTATTGGAAAAATGTGCTGGGAGCCATAGTAGACGGCGTGCAGAAGCGATTTGACTTAGAGGATCAGGGAGAGACAGTGATCACCCTGCTTGAGGAAACGGAAGAGAGTGAGCATGATATTATGATCTTTAAGCGGATGGACAGCTGCCATGAGCTGGTGCTGGAGGAGCTTAAGCTTTCCGAAGGAAGCCGTCTGCTTCCGCCGCCCGAAAGGCCGAAACGGAGGATAGAGGTATATGGAGACTCTGTATCCGCCGGTGAGGTGTCAGAGGCCGTTCATTGCATTGGAAAGGAAGACCCGGCACATAACGGGGAGTTTTCCAACAGCTGGTACTCCTATGCCTGGATGACGGCCAGAAAGCTGGATGCGGAAATTCATGATATTGCCCAGGGAGGAGCCGCGCTGCTTGACGGCACCGGCTGGTTTTGTGAGCCGGATTATGTGGGCATGGAAAGCATCTGGGACAAGGTGCACTACAATCCGACCTTTGGCAGACAGACCGGATGGGATTTCTCAAAATATATCCCTCATGTGGTGATCGTGGCCCTTGGCCAGAATGACGCCCATCCGGAGGATTACATGAAAGAAGATCCGGAGGGGGATAAGGCCCGCATCTGGAAGGAAAGATATGCCTCTTTCCTTAAAAATATCCGTCAGAAGTATCCAGAAGCCCATATCGTATGCTGTACCACGCTTTTAAACCACGACGAGTCCTGGGATGAGACTATTGATCAGGTGTGCGGAAATATGGCAGATGAGAGAGTACACCACTATGTATTTCGCAGGAATGCAAAGGGAACGCCGGGACATTTGAGGATTCCGGAGGCGGAAGAGATGGCAGAGGAGCTGGCGGCGTACCTGGAGGGGATGTTTTAGAAAAATTTGTAGCTGTGCAGGTACTGAACAGTTCGTACTGAGCAGTTACAAAAACTCATCTGGATATGGCCAATTTTTACAGCAGAAAGGGACTGGACGGATTCGCCAACTGGTATGAGATCCAGGCCAGGGAAGAGCAGGATCACGCAATGCTGATGTATCAGTATCTTCATAATAACGGGGAGAACGTTACTCTTGAGGCAATCGCAAAGCCGGACAAGACCTTTGAGACTTTAATGGATCCGCTCAAGGCTGGCCTTGAGCATGAAAGATATGTGACCTCACTGATCAACAACATTTATGAAGCAGCCCAGGAAGCAAAGGATTTCCGCACCGTCGCTGACGCTTTAATTCTCGCGGGAAACGATCCGGGCACAGGCGGTTGCCGACAAACAGATTTTATCTACTCAATTAACAAATAATGAAGACGAAAAGCTGCCAGGGGTGTGAAATGCCTTTGGCAGCTTTTTCTGATATGAGGGGGCTGGCCGTCCAGGCAGACAATTAAACAAACGAAAATTTCCTGTTTTGATACTAACTATTACTATTTATAAAGAGCATAAATCATGATTATTTTTAAGCTGGTCTAACAAAATTTGAAAAGGTTTTGTAATGTATTTATCCTTGTGAAATAATGCCAACATTTGATTTTCCATTTTTATGTTTTCCAAATTTATCACACGTAGTTTCTTTAAAAGCAAAGAGTCCGATAACAATGTTTCCGGCAATATTGTAATACCCAGCCCAGCTTCTGCGGCTTTGATAAGGGCAAGTGAATTAACACTTTCCCAAACAGGTTCTGCTTTTAGATTGGCAAGTGAAAGGGTATTGTCTAATGTATCACGGATTGCGCTTCCCTGTTCACGAAGCAATAATGGATAGCAACATAATTGATCTGGAGATATTGTTTTCACAGATGATTCAAATTCTGGCGAACAGGCAGCACATAACTTATATGAACCTAAGCGGATTGCATGGAAATTCCCTTTTGGGGTAACACCTTCCCAAAAAGCAATATCGGCATTTCCACGCTGCAAAATATCAATAGCCGTATTTGCACGTGCAATCCGAACCGAAAGTTGAACCTGCGGAAAAGAAGTTTTTAATTCACTAAGTATTTTAGGGAGCAAAAAAGAGGCGATCGTAATGCTTGATACAATATTGACAGGAGTATTTTCTTCCAGATGGCTTATTCTTCTGTCTAAATTTCTGCAAGCTGTTAAAATACTTTGTGATTCCTCTAAAAGGGAACTGCCGCAACGGGTTAAGACAACACCTTTTGGCAAACGCTTAAAAAGAGCTGTTCCAGCCTGTTTTTCAAGTTCTGCAACCGCATGGGAAACAGCAGATTGCGTAATATATAGTTTTTTTGCAGCACTTGTAAAAGTTCCGGTTTCTGCTACCGCTTCTAAAATTTCTAAATGTCGTATAACCATGCTTTCTCCTTTTTTGGTATGAATAAAATAGATGGAATATATAAAATTATAGCATTTTACAGATTTCAAGACAAGGGATACAATAGTCTGGATAGGAGGGATTACTTTGAAAAAGGGCATAAAAATATATTTATGGCTTTTGGCAACCAACCTGTTCATAAGTGCTTTTACTTTTGGCGGCGGTTATATAGTGGTTCCGATGGTTCGCCGCTTTTTTGTTGCAAAAAAACAATACTTTACAGAAGAAGATTTAATAAATATGGCTGCTATAGCACAATCAACACCCGGAGCGATTGCGATCAACCTTTCTGCTTTGGCTGGATATAAAGTAGCTGGTATGACAGGGGCGTTCATAAGCTGTTTTGCTGCTATCATTCCCCCGTTAATTATTTTAACGGTGGTTTCAGCATTTTATAAGATATTTGTTACCAATACGGTGATCGCGGCAATTTTGAAAGGAATGGAGGCAGGTGTTGCCGCTTTGATGGTTGACTTGATCATGGATATGTGTTCTTTGATCTTAAAGAGAAAATCGCTTTTTCTGTCCGCTATGATACCTTTGGCATTTATTGCAAATTACATAATGGGTATCAATGTGGCTTTGATATTGTTTTTTTGTTGTTTTTTATGTATCTTGCAAGTTTTTTATAAAAAGAGGAAAAGAAAATGAGTATAGTGTGGAAATTATTTATTACATTTCTAAAAATCGGCTTATTGAGCATTGGCGGGGGATACGCAATCATTCCTTTAATTCAGGAGCAGGTTGTAGAAAAAAATAGCTGGATAAGCGGAAAAATGTTTACAGACATTATTACGATTTCGCAAATGACCCCCGGTCCGTTAGCTGTAAATACATCAACATTTGTCGGGCTTCAAATTGGCGGAATTATAGGAGCGTTGGCAGCAACGATTGGCTGTATATTGTCTGGCGTTATTATATCACTGGCCTTATATAGATTTTTTCAAACGCACCAAAAATCTGATTATGTATTGGAAGTATTAAATGGACTGAAATCCGCTTCATTAGGTTTGATAATTTCAGCCGCAGTCACAATTATATTGCTGGCATTGTACGGAAACAATAAGCCCGGATTAGATTTTTTTTCGCTTAATTGGACAGCATTATTGATATTTTTGGCATTGCTGTTTGTATTGCGGAAATGGAAAATCAATCCAATTTTAATTATGTTTGCAAGCGGAATCGCTGGATTGGTAATTTATCGGTAAGGGTATTATGTAAAATCCAGTTGATGATAACATGGCAACATTTTAAAACACCTATTCATCAAAATTATAAAAATTAAGCCATAAACCATAAACCATACACCGTCCCATGTGAGAGAATGGCACAAATAATCAGTTTGTTATTAGCCTTAATCCTTTCATATATTTGGAATGATAATAGCTGTTAGATATAGACGGCGCAGTTTGGTGTGTTAAAACAAATATTTTACTCTGCATTTTCGTAGGTATGGTCTATCATATTTCTGAATGCTTTTAATACACTGGTATTGATACATGTTAAGGAGTTTTGGGTATCATTTGTTCTAGATTATTTTGATTGCATTCAAACCGTTTTGTTGCCTTTTTGATTTATTGTACTGAAAAGACCAGGCAATTACAAACATTTAAGAGAAGTTCAATA
The DNA here is from genome assembly GCA_947382625.1 of uncultured Lachnospiraceae bacterium. GTDB lineage: Bacteria > Bacillota > Clostridia > Lachnospirales > Lachnospiraceae > Suilimivivens. Next base: position 34,665 of record CANDAG010000013.1, on the reverse strand, counting down.
CGAAAATCATTTCCCGGCCACCAATGTAAACTCTCCCGGCAACCGCTCATCCGTCCACGCCGGATGCTCGTCAAATTTTTCCAATGTGAACCCACAGCTTATGACGGAATTGATAATCTCACTGACGGTATACTTCCTGTAAAGACATTTAGGCATTTGATTTCTGACTGCATCTCCATAGAAACGGGCATGCGCCATTTCGCCTGCAAAGACGTCGGTGGAGAAATAACTCATGGTGGGTTGTTCCAAACGCAAAATATCAGATATTTTGGTAAATGGATGAAAGTCGCTGCATATCATCTTTCCGCCCTGCCTCAGCAAGGCATACATAACCTGCATAAACTCATTGATATCGTGAAAATAGTGCAATACGCCTCCTTCCATAAAAAGAACATCAAAATAATTTCCATATTTTTCAAGATTGGCTGCTAAGACATCGCATACCTCATAATTGACCGTTACATCTGCAGCCTCTGCAACCTCCATTGCATATCTTTGATTATCCTCAGAAATATCAAAAACAGTTACCTCTGCCCCCAAGAGAGCTAACGGAACAGCTTTCTTTCCGCAGGAGCCACATATATTTGCAATCCGTACATTGGAAAAGCTGTCAAAGTAATCCGCATATCTTTTCAACATTCCTGATGGATTTTGGAGCATCTTTTTTGCCAGTTCAGACGGGACCCCGGCATTTTGAACCCAGAATTCGTAAGCAGAATACTCCCATGCTTTCTTATTTTGAACACTGTAGTTTTCATGCTTTTCCAGCCAGTCCGAAACCATTTGATAAAAACTGGAATTTTTCTCCGCGTTTTCATAATAAAAGAGCAGAGACTGTACAGGAATGATAAGGGCGTTAATTTGGACAAGGTCTGTATTCTGGTAAAGAAATTCATCCGTATCCGCCTCAGGGCATTGACCATAGAACATGCAACGGATTTTCATCCCTGCGTATATGGAATCAAAATATTTGAAATTGTTTTTGGTTTGTTCAGCGTCTTTGCCGTACTGAAAGAAATCTCTGACCCTTTCTTCCTCCTTCCATTTAAAGGTCAGACAGATCTTTTCCAGTGGAAATTCCAGGCCGTGTGCAAAGATCATGGTTTTTCCGTCGATTTTAAAGGAAATCTGTTCTTTTTGCAATTCGTTTGCCAGGGAATATAGGATATCCCACGCCTCCTTAAACTGCATGGTATCTGTGTTGATCTTAAAGCTGATTGTCTGGCTGTTCATTTTGTTTTCTCCTTTATCTGTGATAACAGGATTATAATAAAGTGGAAGCCTTATGTCCTGTCCTGGACAATCAGGTTTTGTCAGATTGACAGGCGCCCATCCGCCCTGGATAGAGACAGTTATCTGTAACGGCAGGAACACCTTTGAAATAGGGAAGCCCCGCCTGATAAAGCTGGGAGGAAAGCCGTGAAATCTGGAAAAAGCCTTTGTGAAAGCTTCGGGGGTTTCGTAGCCATATTTATAGGCCAGCTCTATGACAGGAATATTGGAGAAGGATAATTCCTGTGCCGCAAGTGTAAGCCGTCTGTTGCGGATATACTCCATCACTGTCATCCCGCAGACAATCCGGAAAAGGGAAGAGAGGGTTGACGCACTGACAAAAAAGTGACTGGCGATGCCGGCAGGTGTCAGTTTCTCAATAAGATTATCTTCTATGAATAGATTTTCTTCTATATGATCGATCACTTTCTGCAGAGCGGCAAGTGAAAAAATGTCCGTATTCTGTGGTTCGGATGTCATATTATACCTCCAAGACTTTTTGGGACTCATTATACCCTATACAGCAGGAACATGCTATAAGTGGATAAAATATCATGGAGTTGTACCTGCGCCTGTGGTAAAATGATATTAAAGGATGATCGGCAACAGGACACAGATTGTTATCGTATTTGAGGGAAGGAGCAGGAAACAGTCATGCAAAAAATAAAAATCAACTGGCAGGTATCAGAGGAAAGAAACGCCCGGATCACAGACAGAGATGAAAAAGGGTGCACAGTAATATTCCAGGCGGAAGGGGGCGGAATTTCCCTTCCTCAGATCAGGGAGGCGAAGGAGCGTTATCTGATCGGAGATATGGAGGTGCTGGAGGATCATTCCTGTGCCATGATGTTCCGATGCTTTCTGCCGGAAGCAAAGAAGGAGCGGCTGTATATGAGATTCGGTATCCTGCCCCGTTTTAAGACAAGGATCTGTCTGGATCTGGAGCTTTTGGACAACCGGACCATCTATACCAACCGCACGCCGGGAACCCTGAAGTTGGTGGTGCATGGGCAGCGCATAAAGCGGGAAGAGGTGGATCGATTTGAACTGGGAACGGATGAAGTGTTCCATGACGTGAAGGTACGGCTGGAGGATTTTTATCTGTCCGATGCGATGCCGGAGGAGTTCCCCATACCGTATCAAAAGCTGGTGGATGAGCTTGGCCAGTGGAAGGAGGCTGAATGGCCCGGAAAGACTCATTCTCTGGAGGAGCTTAAGGAGAAGTATCAGGCGTTGGAAGGAGAGGCAGAGTATCCTTTTCCGGAATGGAACCGTTGGGGTGGGGATAAAAACCGGAAGCTGAAAGAGGGGACCGGCTTCTTTTCCACTTATAAGTCTGCAGACGGCAGATGGCATTTGACCGATCCGGACGGCTGCGATTACTTTTCCGTAGGTCCCTGTTGTACCAGGATGGGAGAATGGGGGCGGATCGACAGCTTTGAGGACTGCTGTGAGTGGCTTCCGGAGAATGACCCTGTCTATGAGGAATTCTTTGTCCAAAGGAGAGGAAGAAGAGCCGCTTATATGCCGGAGGAGTCGTCTAAGATGGTGAACTTTGCAGGCATGAACCTGAAAAGAGTCTATGGGGACTGCTGGCAGGAAAAATGGGAGGAAATTTCCTGTCATATTCTTATGGGCAATGGGATCAATTCCCAGGGAAATTTTCCGGGGATCCGGGTGAATCCCAAAGAGAGCGCAGATGATCAAAAAGGACGGATCGCTTATGTCCGTGAGCTTCCTGATTTTCCGATGACAGATACGTTGATCTTCCGTGATTTCCCTGATGTGCTCTCGCCTCAATACCGGGAGAGATCAGAAGCCTATGCAAGGAAGCTGGAAGAATGGAAGGACGATCCCTGGCTCATTGGATATTTCCTGAGAAATGAGCCGGAATTTAATTTTGTGCAAAATCTGGCCATCGCCAATGAGGTGCTTCGCAATCCGTCAGAGACCTTCTGCCGGAAGGGACTGATCACCTTTTTGCAGGAAAGATATGAGAATATTCAGGCACTTAACCAGAGATGGATGTCAGATTTTGAGAGCTTTGAAGCATTTAAGGAGCCCATGGAGGACTGTCTTGCCCGTTATCCGCAGGCAGAGCAGGATATCCGTGAATTTTCAGGAAAGCTGATCACAGAGTATATCCGGATTCCCTCTGAGGCCTGCCGGAGGGTGGATCCCAACCATCTCAATCTGGGACTGCGCTGGTCTAAGGCCTATAATGGGGACATGATGAAGGGCTGGGAATATTTTGATGTCTTTTCCATCAACTGCTATGATTTTGACCCTACGAAGGATATGGATTTCGTCAAAAATGCAGGGGTTGATCTGCCCATCCTGATCGGAGAATACCACTGTGGCGCGCTGGACCGGGGACTGACTGCTACGGGATTAAAAGGGGTGACAGACCAGAAGGAGCGGGGCGTGATGTGGCGGTACTTCCTGGAAAAGGTAGCTGCCCACCCTTACGGAGTGGCCGCCCACTGGTTCCAGTATAACGACCAGTTCTGCCTGGGAAGATTTGACGGTGAAAATTATCAGATCGGTATGGTGGATGTGTGTATGCAGCCCTATCCGGAGCTGATGGAGGCGGTTTACGCTTCTTCAGAGGTACTCTATCAGGTGAAAAACGGGGAGAGAGCGCCTTATGACAGGCGGCCCCGGGAGATTCCTATGATTGGGTATTGACCTGAAGCGTCAGCTCACACTGCATTGCGCATACTTCTTCGGAGAAATCCCCACAGCCCTGGTAAAGGCCTTGAAAAAGTTACTGTAATCCGAAAAACCGCTTTTTTCGAAGGCTTCCATGACGCTGGCACCATCACTTAGCAGCGCTTTGGCAATACTGATGCGCCGGGCGTTTATGTATTTATTGATGGTGGTGCCGGTGGCCGCCTTAAAGATCCGGCAAATGTAGGATTCGCTCAAAAAGAACTCTCCGGCAAGCTGTTCGATAGAGATGGGGGAGGCAATGTTTAAATTAATGTAAGCTAAGATATCATCTACCTGATGATTGTAGCCATAGCCGCCCACGGCACTTTCCATCTGGTGGCCGGTACGCACGGCATTGTTGATCAGAAGCATCAGCTCCATAAAGGCTGTCTGCTCCACAATATCATGCCCGTACCCGTCTGCTCCGGTAATCTTGTTGATATAGTATAGGAAACGGCTCTGCTGATCCTTGTTCAGGGATATTCTGTGGCAGAAGTCCAAAGGACGGTCAGAAAAGCAGGCGTCTAAGTTTGTCTCAGGGGAAGAAAGGCGCTTGGTGTATTCGGGGTGGATGGAGAGTACGATCCTTTCATGGACCATCTTATCTACCTGGGTGATCTTGTGGCTTTCATACTGATTGATGATAAAAACATCTCCGGGATCCATGGAATAGAATTTATTGTCGATCAGGAATTGCCTGCCGCCGGAGATGGAATAATAGATTTCGTAGCAATCATGGATATGCATATCCATGGTTTTTTCTTCTTTGTAGAGATGAGCGATGGCGAAGGTCCCTGTGGCAGAGCAGTTCTCCATGGCCTGTTGGCAGGAATATAATTCTTCCATTGGCGGCTCCTTTCCTGAATTGTGCTAAACCAAATGACAACTTATCTTGATTATAAATTGTAAGTTCAAAATTTGCAATATTTAAAGAAATATTTGAAAAGACATAGACAATTTTTTGATGTATACTGGATAATATCAAAGGAAATTTCCTCCAGATGACTGGAGGAAACCTGAAATCACTTTGAGGGGTTGCTTATTAAAAGAAAGGAGTGAGAAGAAATGGAACTGAGAACGGCCGCTTCACCAAGAGACGTGAAGCACTATACCACAGAGAGACTGCGGGAAGAGTTTCTGATCCAGAACCTGTTTGTGCCGGGAGAGATCAAGCTGGTGTACAGCCACATTGACAGGATCATCACAGGAGCTGCAGTACCGGCGGGGCCTTTGACCCTTACAGCAGGAGATGAGCTGAGGGCAGAGTATTTTCTCCAGAGAAGAGAGATGGGTGTGATCAATATCGGCGGCGCTGGGGTTATCAGCATTGACGGCAGAAGATATGAGGTGGGCTTTAAAGAGGGCATGTACATCGGAATGGGCGCTAAGGATATTGTATTTGAGAGCGTAGATGCCGGGACGCCTGCCAAATTTTATATCAACAGCGCACCGGCCCACAAAACCTATCCCACAGTACTGATCAAGCCGGAAGGAACGCCGGAGGACGGCGTTGTCATTGTTAAGGACGAGAATAAGGTGGAGTTAGGGTCTTTGGAGGACGCCAACCACAGAGTGATCTGTAAGTACATTCTGCCGGGGCAGGTAGAAAGCTGTCAGCTGGTAATGGGGATGACCAAGCTTGCACCGGGCAGTGTGTGGAACACTATGCCCTGCCATACCCATGACAGACGTATGGAGGTTTACCTTTACTTCGAAATGCCCGAGGATGCTTTCGTGATGCATTATATGGGAGAGCCCACAGAGACAAGGCACATCGTAATGCGCAATGAGGAAGCAGTGATCTCCCCCAGCTGGTCCATCCATTCCGGATGCGGCTCAAGGGCCTACACCTTTATCTGGGGAATGGTGGGAGAGAACCAGGATTTCGATGATATGGACGGCGTAGCAATGAAGGATCTGATGTAAAAGCTGTAAATAAACAATAAAAAGGAGAAAGAAAAATGAGCGATTTTATGAAGAAATTTTCACTGGAAGGCAAGATTGCATTAGTAACCGGAGCATCCTACGGCATTGGCTTTGCCATTGCAAGCGCATATGCAGAAGCAGGCGCTACCATCGTTTTCAATGATATCAAGCAGGAGCTGGTGGACAAGGGACTTGCCGCTTATGAAGAAAAAGGCATTAAGGCTCACGGCTATGTGTGCGATGTAACCAATGAAGAGCAGGTACAGGCTATGGTAGCCCAGGTTGAGAAGGAAGTGGGCGTGATCGATATTCTTGTAAACAATGCAGGTATCATCAAGAGGATCCCCATGCTTGAGATGAGCGCGGATCAGTTCCGTCAGGTGATCGATGTGGATCTGAACGCACCCTTTATTGTATCCAAGGCTGTTATCCCCGGCATGATCAAAAAAGGCCATGGAAAGATCATCAATATCTGCTCCATGATGAGCGAGCTTGGCCGTGAGACAGTTTCCGCTTATGCGGCTGCCAAGGGCGGTCTTAAGATGCTCACCAGGAACATTGCTTCTGAGTATGGTGAGTTCAATATCCAGTGCAACGGTATCGGACCCGGTTACATTGCAACTCCTCAGACTGCACCCTTAAGAGAGGTTCAGCCTGACGGCAGCAAGCATCCTTTTGATCAGTTTATCATTGCAAAGACGCCTGCCGCACGCTGGGGAGAGACAGAAGACTTACAGGGTCCTGCTGTATTCCTTGCTTCCGATGCCTCTGATTTCGTAAACGGCCATGTGCTTTATGTGGACGGCGGTATCCTGGCTTATATCGGAAAGCAGCCTCAGTAACTCAATAAATAGTAAACGCTTTATGCCGGGATCCTGTGTGCAGGCAAAACTCCCGGACAGTGAAAGGAGATTCGTTTAAATTATGAAAATAGCTCTGATCAATGAGAACAGCCAGGCAGCCAAAAACGAGCTGATCTGCGCCACTTTAAAAAAGGTTGTAGAACCTATGGGACACGAGGTTTTTAATTATGGGATGTATTCGGCAGAGGATGAGCATCAGCTCACCTATGTCCAGAATGGTATTTTAGCGGCAGTGCTTTTAAATTCCGGGGCGGCGGACTATGTGATCACCGGTTGCGGAACCGGAGAGGGCGCCATGCTTGCATGCAACTCCTTCCCGAAGGTGCTTTGCGGACACATTACCTCTCCCCTGGATGCCTACCTCTTTTCACAGGTAAATGACGGAAACTGTATCGCCCTTCCCTTCGCAGAGAACTTTGGCTGGGGCGGAGAACTGAATCTGGAATATATTTTTGAGAAGCTGTTCTGCGCGCCAGGTGGCGGCGGTTACCCCAAGGAGAGAGTGGTTCCTGAGCAGAGGAACAAAAAAATCCTTGACAGCGTAAAAGAGGTTACCCATACCGATATGGAGACGATCCTCAAAAACCTTGACAGGGAGCTTGTAAAGGGCGCTCTTTCCGGTGAGAAATTTAAAGAGTATTTCTTTGCAAACTGCAAGTGTGATAAGCTGGCAGAGTGCGTGAAGGAGATCCTGGAATAATTTAAGAATCTATAGACCAGTTTGCTTTCATATGGTATGCTTGAAGAAACTGGCAAGATGCAGCGGTTCAGGTAAGCCGGACCGCTGCGCAAATAAAAATAACCTGTAAGAGAGGTTGGAAATGGAGGAAAAATGGTTCCGGTTTTAGAACAAATCAGCAAAATTGGGATTGTCCCCGTAGTAAAGATCGACAGGGCAGAGGATGCGCTTCCTCTGGCAAAAGCGCTTTGTGCAGGCGGGCTTCCCTGTGCGGAGGTAACCTTCCGTACTGATGCGGCCGCAGAGGCCATCAGGATCATGACAGAGAATTTCCCGGATATGTGCGTTGGAGCAGGTACGGTGTTGAATGCTGCCCAGGTAGACGCAGCGGTGGCAGCCGGCGCGAAATTTATCGTAAGCCCCGGTCTTAATGCCAATACGGTAAGATACTGTCAGGAGAAGAACGTACCCATCACACCCGGTACATCAAGCCCCAGCGATATTGAGCTGGCCATCGAGCTTGGCCTTGATGTAGTGAAATTTTTCCCGGCAGAGCAGTCAGGCGGTCTTGCCAAGATCAAGGCAATGGCGGCTCCCTACGTGAACATGAAGTTTATGCCTACCGGCGGCATCAATGCAAAGAATCTTACTTCTTATCTTGATTTTAACAAGATCATTGCATGCGGCGGCTCCTGGATGGTACCCGGGGATCTGATCAATGCAGGAGAGTGGGATAAGATCGAACAGCTTACAAGAGAGGCCGTTCAGACCATGCTTGGCTTTGAGCTTGCACACATCGGTATCAATATGGAGAACGAGGAGGAAGCCATAAAGGCAGCCAACCGTTTTGCATTCCTTTTTGGCATGCCCGCAAAGATCGGCGGCGGATCTGTTTTTGCAGGAACGGCTGTAGAGGTGATGAAGACTCCTTATCTTGGAAAGAACGGGCATATTGCTATCAGGACCAACTATATTGAGCGTGCAGTGAATTATATGAGCACTGTTCTTGGTGTAGAGTTCAACGAAGAGTCTGCAAAGAAGGACGAGAAAGGTAAATACAAAGCAATTTATCTGAAAGAGGAAATTGGCGGCTTTGCAGTACATCTTGTACAGAAATAAAGATTTCGGGCGGCTTTGGCCTGCCTGAACCGGTAGAAAGGGATATAAAATGGCAAAGGTTATTACCATGGGCGAGATCATGCTGAGGTTATCTACGCCCAATAACGAAAAATTTATTCAGGCAGATGAGTTTGATGTGAACTATGGCGGCGGCGAGGCAAATGTAGCCGTATCCCTGGCAAACTATGGCCATGATGCGGAATTTGTAACGGCTGTTCCGGACAATGAGATCGGGGAGTGTGCGGTTGCTGCTCTTCGTAAGTACAATGTGTCCACCGGACATATTGCAAGATGCGGTGAAAGACTTGGCATTTACTATCTGGAGACAGGCTCTTCCATGAGACCCTCCAAGGTGGTTTATGACAGGGCTCATTCTTCCATTTCCACTGCTACAGAGGCGGATTTTGATTTTGATGACATCTTTAAGGATGCGGACTGGTTCCATTTTACCGGGATCACTCCCGCAGTTTCCGACAGCGCTGCAGAGCTTACAGAAAAGGCCCTGATCGCCGCTAAGAAGCATGGCGTCAAGGTATCTGTGGACTTAAACTTCCGCAAGAAGCTCTGGACCTCCGAAAAGGCACAGAAGGTTATGACCAATCTGATGAAGTATGTGGACGTATGTATCGGCAACGAAGAGGATGCCGAGCTGGTGCTTGGTTTTAAGCCCGGTGAGACAGACGTTACCAGCGGTGAGCTGGAGCTGGCAGGCTACAAATCCATTTTTGAGCAGATGGTAGAGAAATTCAACTTTGAGTACTGCGTATCCTCTCTGCGTGTGAGCCATTCCGCTTCAGACAACGGATGGTCAGCCTGTATCTATTCCAGAGATACCAAAGAATTTTATCATTCCAAGGAATACAGCATTCATCCCATCATTGACCGTGTGGGCGGCGGGGATTCCTTTGCAGGCGGCGTGATCTGCGGCCTTGTGGACGGAAAGGACTTTAAGGCGGCCTTAGAATTTGGCGTGGCGGCTTCTGCTTTGAAGCACACCATCCCTGGAGACTTTAATCTGGTTTCCCGCAAGGAAGTGGAAACCCTTGCAGGCGGAGATGCTTCCGGACGGGTACAGAGATAAGGACAGAAGAACCGGATCCATATCCGGAGTAAATAAAAAAATATTGCTTATAATAACGGATGGCATAAGCGGTGTGCCATCCGTTGTTTGCTTTGAGCAATAAGCCGATTCGCGAAGCGTGTCGGCGTTTGCTATACAGGCACAAAAAGGAAAAAAATGTATATTTATAACATAGAAGGAAGCATCCGTCATTCAGGGATGCAGAAAAGAGGGAAATATGAGCCAGGCAATCAGTTGGGCAGCTGCAGGGACGGGATTTACATTTTTTATGACAGCCCTTGGCGCCAGTGTGGTATTCATTTTTAAAAAGGATATGGGAAAAAATATTCAAAGAGCTTTTCTTGGTTTTGCGGCGGGAGTGATGATGGCCGCTTCGGTATGGTCACTGCTTATTCCCGCCATTGATGAAGCGGCGGAGGCGGGAGGGATCCCCTGGGTTCCGGCGGCAGGCGGATTTGTGATCGGAGGACTTTTCTTATATTTGCTGGATTTCCTTATGCCCCATCTGCATCTGGGAGAAAAGCAGCCAGAAGGAATGCGCACCTCTTTTCACAGAACCACCCTGCTGGTACTGGCGGTTACCCTCCATAATATTCCGGAGGGAATGGCAGTTGGGCTTGCCTTTGCCATGGCGGCACAGCATCCGGAGGATCCGGCTCTCTATGCGGCCGCCTTTGCGCTTGCCTTAGGGATCGGGATCCAGAATTTTCCGGAGGGCGTGGCTATTTCTCTGCCCCTGAGGCAGGAGGGGATGAGCAGGATGAGGGCCTTTGTATTTGGCAGCCTTTCCGGTCTGGTAGAGTTACTTTTTGGCGTGGGGATCACACTGATCGCCCTGCAGATCGCTCCTTATATGCCATGGTTTCTGGCCTTTGCAGCGGGGGCTATGATCTATGTGGTGGTGGAGGAGCTGATCCCTGAGGCGAACCAGGGAGAGCATTCCAATCTGGGGACGGCAGGCGTCATGGCAGGCTTTCTGATCATGATGATACTGGATGTGGCTTTGGGATAAAATAGTTAAGATTTTATAAAGAAATAGATTGTATTTCATTAAGTACATCAAAAACGGTTGCATAAATTGATTGGTAGTGTTATAAATATACTTGTTTAAAATATTGCAGGCCAGGCCTGCAAAATGAGGAGGATAACATGAAAAGAAAAGTATTATTAATGGCACTGGCAATGACAGTTGTGCTCAGCGCATGCGGCGGAAATTCCGACAAGGAAGCAAGCAGCAATACAGATGCTAATGTTTCCGAGGAAGCAGGTACAGAAGATACGGATGCAGCAGAGGATGCTGAGGTGGAAGATGCAGCAGATGCAGCAGGAGAGGACATAGACGCTGCGGGCGAGGATGCCGGGGCAGAGGATGCAGACGCAGCAGGCGAGGATGTTGAAGCAGAAGACAGCGAAGCAGCAGCCGGAAAATATGCAAAGGGTACCGTAACCGAGACAGGCTGGGAAAGCGAGTTCTTCGGACTTCGTTACACCGCTCCTGAAGGAATGGGAATGTCTACCGAGGAAGAGCTTAACGAGCTGATGGGTCTTGGACAGGAGGTTCTCTCCGAAGATTTCAGCGAGCTTCAGTTAAAATATGCAGAGCTTACTTCTGTATATGAAATGATGAGCGTGGCTGATGACCAGACTACCAACGTGGTAGTAACTGTTGAGAAGCTGATGGGCAAGATGGATGCTTCCGCATATGTGGATGCTCTTGAGCAGGGATTATCCCAGGTTACCGCCATCAATTACACACTGGTAAGCGATGACGAGACCATCAAGATCGGTAATAACGATTATGTTAAAGTAAGCTATGAGGCAGAGTCCAGCGGCGTTTCCATGTACCAGGATTACTATGTTGCTGTAGTGGATGACAGAGCCATCGCACTGACCCTGACCTACATCGATGAGAGCGCAAGAGACAATGTCCTGAACGCTTTTACAGCATACTAAGATAAAGCAATACAATAGAGCAGATTTGAAAGGACTGGCCCCTGTGCCAGTTCTTTTTTTGCGAAAATTTAATCCTTTTGTATTTTTCAAACGTTTTATATAAAAGAAAGGTAACTGTGACGGTACTGAGCAGTTACGGAGAAAGGAGCCGGGAGAGGTGGAAGATGATGCATTGCTGATACGGATCAGAGCGGGAGATGAGGATGCGGCGGAAGAGCTGGTGAGACGTTATTATGGTGCGATCCTGCGCTATTGCAGATGGCATTGTCCGGATCCGGAGAAGGCGGAGGATCTGACCCAGGAAACCTTTTTCAGGCTGTTCCGGAATCTGGCAGAATATGATGAAAGAAAAAGATTCCGGGCATATCTGTATACCATTGCCAGCCGTTTATGTATAGATGAGAGCCGCAAAGTAAGATTTTATCCTTTGGAGGAGGAAGCCATGCCGGGAGAGGACAGCAGGGAGATGGCTCAGGCAGAGAACCGGGAGGAACTGAGCCATCTTCTGAAAAAGCTGTCTCCGGAGCTTAAGGAGGCTGTCCTTTTGCGGTTCGGGGAGGAGCTGAGCTATCCGGAGATCGCAAGGGTCATGGGATGTAATATGCGGACGATCCAGAGCAGGATCAGAAAAGCGCTTAGGATCATGAAGGAGTGAAAGGATGAAAAAAATGGATCAAAAGAGGCTGAAGGCATATTTGAGGGAATCCTTAAAGGAAGCTCCCCCACCGCGGAAAATGGAGGAAACCATAGAGTTCTGCCGGGGCAGAGCAAAGGATTATCCTATGGAAGCAGGAGAGAAGAGAACAGGCTTTTGGGAATATCTGTCGGATATTTTCCGGTACGAGGGACTTTTTGTCTGGGGGCTGCAGGCACTGGCGCTTATGGTGGCCTGTCTGGGACTTTCTTATCCGGGAGAGGGTTATCTGGATATATCCTTTTTTAGCCCCTTATTTTCTTTGGCAGTGATGCCTGTTCTTTTGAAAGGCCAGATGCACGGGATGAGTGAAATGGAGGCAGCTACAAGAGCCTCCGGTCCCCAGCTCATTTTGGCCAGGCTTCTGCTTGCCGGAGCCGCAGACCTTATCTGCCTGACTCTTTTCCTGTGTATGGCGGTGCGGCATAAAAATGCTTGCGGAGAAATCGGACAGCTGATCCTGTATGTATTGGTTCCTTATCTCTCTTCTATGGTGGTTGTGCTGCAGAGGATCCGGCTCTGCAGACGGGAGGGATTCTGGCAGTGCGTAGCGGCAGGAGCCGGTTCCTGTATTTTCTGGGGGCTGTCCGCAACGCTTTTTCCCTGGCTGTATGAGGTTTCGGCCGGCGGCGTGTGGGTAACGCTGTTTTTGGTGTTTGGAGGTTTTTTTGTCAAAGAAATCTGGTTTATCCGGGAAATGAGAAAGGAAGGAAAAATGTATGGAACTATCGATTGACCGTCTCAGTAAGCACTATGGAAGCAAGATTGCGGTAGACCAGGTCAGCGCCCGGTTAAGACCCGGAGTCTATGGGCTTCTGGGGGCCAACGGCGCGGGGAAGACGACGCTGATGCGTATGCTCTGCGGTATTTTGGAGCCAACCTCCGGGGAGGTTTTCCTTGACGGCAAAAGCATTGAGGATCTGGGAGCGGAGTACCGGAACGTGTTGGGGTATCTGCCCCAGGATTTCGGTTATTATCCCAATGATACGGCGGAGGAATTTCTTCTGTATTTGTCGGCCCTTAAAGGTATCCCACGGCAGATCGCCAAAAGGCGTGTGGCGGAGCTTTTGGAGATGGTGGATCTGAAGGGGGTCTCCTCCAAAAAGCTTAAAACCTTTTCCGGCGGGATGAAGCAGCGGATCGGCATTGCCCAGGCGCTTTTAAACAAGCCGGAGGTACTGATCCTGGACGAGCCCACGGCAGGCTTGGATCCCAGGGAAAGGGTGCGGTTTCGGAATCTTTTGTCGGATTATGGGGCCAATAAGATCGTGATCCTCTCCACTCATATTGTCTCGGATATAGAGGCCATTGCAGACAAGGTGTTGCTGATGAAAAAGGGGGATTTCGTCCAGCAGGGAACTGCCCGGGAGCTGATGGAGAAGGCGGCAGGGAAGGTATGGGAGCTTACGGTTCCGGCCGGGGAGGCGCATAGATGGCAAAAAAAGGCTACGGTAGCCAATCTGCGGCATGAGGGAGAAAATACGGTACTGCGGATCATAGCAGACGACAGACCGGATGAAACAGCGGTTCCATGCCAGCCGGCGCTGGAGGATCTGTATCTGTACTATTTTCCCGCAGAGAAAGGAGTGTGACAGGGATGGAATTATTTTGGTGGGAGCATAAAAGGCTCTGGAAAAGAAGAAGTACCCGGATCAGCGTTTTTTTGTGTCTGCTTTATGTGCTCGTGTTCGGATGTATTCTGAGCTATCAGTGGTTTACCTTCGGCAGCAGACCTGGCTCCGGAAACGGAAGCTTTGACAACCGGTTTGACGGTTACGCCAATATCCGGATAATGCAGCAGTACGCCAGGCAGTTTGGGGGAGAGCTTACGGATGAAGCACTGCAGCAAATGGTCAGGGAGTATCAGGCAGTTTTGGCTTCGGGGGACAGGGAGGCTGTGAACCGGACAAACTGGATGGATATGAATTCCTGGCTCAGAAGTCTTTATCCGGAGCTGGAGATTGAGGAGCAAAGATTTACGCATTTAATGTCGGATTATGTGGATCCCAGGGATCTTACAGGCTTTTATGAAAGACGGCAGAAGATTCTGGAGGAGTTCCTCGCTGTAAGCGATCAGACCGGAGCAGAAGGGGAATATCTGCTGGGAATGAATGAGAAGGTAAAGATCCCCTTCAAATACAGCTGGAAGGAGGGGTGGCAGATAGTCCTTGGAAGTAACCTTCCGGATCTGGGGATGGTGATGGCGCTGTTTCTGGCGATCGCTTTATCGCCGGTGTTTGCAGGGGAGTGGCATGATAAAACCAGCTCCCTCATACTTACTACCCGAAACGGGTGGAAAAAGGCTGCCCGAGCCAAGATCTGCAGCGGTATCGCCCTTGCGGCGGAGCTTTTCGCCATGCTTTTTGCAGGGAGCGTGGGGGCGCAGATTTTTTTTATGGGCACGGAAGGCTGGGATATGCCCATTCAGAACATCAAGCTGATCGCGGTGGCGCCGCTCAATATGCTGCAGGCGGAAATTTTCGGGTATGTGTTTGGATTCTTGGGAGTGATAGGATTTGCAGGCCTCATGATGCTGATATCTGCCCGGGTCAAAAGTAATTTCGCGGCGCTTCTGCTTGGGCTTGCGGCAGTGTATGGTCCGATGATGATCGATGAATATCTGCCCTTCTGGGCACAGAAGGGAATGGATCTGCTTCCTCTGGTGGGAAGCTCCGCGGATATTTTCAGAACCACTACCTTCTGCTTTTTCGGTCACTATATCTGGTCTCCCTATCTGCTGCTTACGGTACCGGTCGCCGCAGGACTTGCCTGTGTGCCCTTTGCTGTGAAAGGATGGGCCAGGAGGATGAAATGGTAAGGCGGTTTCAAACCGTCTTGCCATAAGAATCGCCGTATTTTTAATATTTCTAAAAAGAGTATAAAATCACTCATATCCATTGACATATCTGTTGATAGCTGTTAAAGTAATCCTACTTTCAAATTTCAGGAAAGTTCATTTATATCTGATTGATTTCATCTAACTGCCTCCCGGCAGTTTCGGACAAGATTCAATTATTTTCCAGCAAGAAGAGTTTTAAGAAAAAGAGGAGGAAAATATTTTTGCCGACTAAAAAATCGCATAAGGACTATTTGGGCGGAGCATTGTTGATTTTCAGTGCGCAGGCCTGTCTTTGCAGAAGGCTGCCTTCATCCGCCGACAGGGAGAGGATGCTGTTATCTAAGGAGGATACGGGGCTCTCGGCAGATGTGACCCTTGCTTTGCTTCGAAGAGACGGTCAGTGGCAGATCGGAGAGAAGATACTGACCGGGGAGAATCCCTTTTACTATTATACGGAAAAAGAGGAAAAGCTGCTTCTTTTATTAGCCTCTGGCCAGGAGGCTCTTCATCCGGCGGAGAAGCTCCATCTGAAAAGAAAGGAAGAGCTGAAGATCGGCAGCGCCTTCCGCAATCAGATTTTTTATGAATGCTTCTCCCTTGTGGAGGAATGCCACGCCCGGATCTGCGCAGAGGAGCAGGGAATCACAATTTCAGGGGATTCCGACGAGGGAATCTATGTAAACGGACAGGCACTGCGGGAGAAACGGATCCTTCATTCGGGGGATGAGGCGGAAATTTACGGTCTTCATTTGCTTCTGCTTGGGGAGACCCTGATCTGTACCTGTCATGCAGGGATTTTCCGGACGGCGAAGGGACGGGGAAGCGAATGGGAAAAAAAGCAGGTTCTTTCCTGTGCGGGGAAAAGGTCCCGGGAAGGAGAGCTCATTGAGCGGGAATGCGTGAGAGAGGAGAGGCTCTATACGGGAGAGCTGGAGATCCTTTTGCCGGAAAAGCCGGCCGCGGAGCGGGAGCAGCCTCTTTTTCTTACCATTGGTCCCTCTCTTACCATGGTCCTGCCCATGCTTCTTATGGCGGAGCTTGGCAGCCGGTATATGGGAAACAATGGCGGAGGATTTTATTACTTATCAGTTGCCATGAGCGGCTGCAGCGCCCTGCTGGCAGTTTTCTGGGGGCTGATCGGGCATGGCTGCAGGAGGTATGACAGAAGAAAGGAGAGAAGGGAAAAGGAGCGCCAATACAGGGAGTATTTAGAGGAGACGGAGCAGTATCTTCAGGACGCCCAGAAGGTCAACAATGCCGTTCTTGGGCAAAAATACCCGCCGGTCTCAGTCTTTTTGGAGGAAGGAAAGGAAGCGCCTGTGGTTTTGTGGAACCGCTATTACAGGCAGAGGGACTTTTTGTTCCTGCGTTTGGGCACAGGAGATATTCCCTTTCAGATGAAGGTAAGGCTGTCCGAAAACCGCCGGAGTATTGTGGAGGAAAAACAGGCAGCGTGGGCCAGGGAACTGGCAGAAGAGTATCAGCTGCTGAAGCAGGCGCCTGTGGGCGTTGACCTTGGCGCAGTCCCTCAGCTGGGGGTGGTCTGGGAGCATGACAGAGGGGGAGCCTGTGGGATGCTCCTTCAGCTTCTTTTGCAGACAGCGGCGTGCCACTGTTATACAGAGGTGAAGCTTGCCTGCTTTTACAACAAGGACCGTTTCCCGGACAGGGAGATAGCCGGATGCCTGAAGTGGCTGCCCCATGTATGGACGGCGGATGGAAAGATGCGGCTTCTTGCAGGAGATGAGAAGGAAGCAGGAGAGATCCTTCCGGTACTTACCAGAGAGCTGGCAGGAGTGGGCATAGGGACAAATGGGCAGGCAGCTTCTGAAGGGAAGGAGTCTGGCGGGATTTCCCTTCCGTGGTACATCGTATTTGTTCTGGATCAGGAACTGATCTGGGGTGAGCCCCTTTATCAATATCTCACGGAGTCTGAGGGAGCGTGCAGGGCAAGCGCCGTGTTTGCAGAGGAGAACCGGGAGCAGCTGCCCAAAAGCTGCCGTTGCTATTACAGGAAGGGGGAGGAAGAAGGAGAGATTCTTTCTCTTGGAGACGAAAGGGTAGAGCGTCAGAGGTTTATACCGGAGCTCTGTTCCCGGGGCAAGGCGTTGTCCTATGTCAGAGGGATCGCCGGATTTCGGGTGAAGGAGGCGGCAGGAGAAGGGAAGCTTCCTGAACAGGTGGGCTTTTTGGAGCTTTTTGGATGTAAGCGCGTGGAGGAGCTTGCAAGCGGGAGCCGATGGCAACAGGCCAGGACAGGAGAGCGGCTGAAGGCCCCCATCGGCGTGGGCACAGGAGGTAACCTGATCAGCCTGGATATCCACGAGAAATTCCACGGCCCTCACGGCCTGATCGCAGGAACCACCGGTTCCGGCAAAAGCGAGCTTTTGCAGACCTATCTTCTGTCTATGGCAATTACCTACAGTCCTGTGGACGTGAATTTCTTTTTGATCGATTACAAGGGCGGAGGGACCGGAAATCTGCTGAAGGCTCTTCCCCATTGCGCAGGGGTCATATCTAACCTGTCAGGGAAACAGATCGGACGGGCTCTGTCTGCCATTTCCAGTGAAAATAAGAGAAGACAAAGGCTGCTTAACAGCTGTCAGGTCAATCATATTGACGCTTATACCCGCCTGTATCGGGAGGGAGGAGCTTTGCAGGCCATGCCTCATCTGTTGCTTGTGGTAGATGAGTTTGCAGAGCTGAAAAAGGAAGAGCCGGAGTTCATGCAGGAGATCATTTCACTGGCCCAGGTGGGCAGGAGCCTTGGAATACATTTGATTCTGGCCACACAGAAGCCGGCAGGAACAGTGGATGACAAAATATGGAGCAACGCCAGGTTCCGTCTGTGCCTTCGGGTACAGGACATGCAGGACAGCATGGATATGCTCCATAATAAGGATGCGGCCTATCTTACCGCGCCGGGGCAGTGTTACCTTCAGATCGGAAATCATGAGTATTATGAGCTTTTTCAGGCAGGTTACTGTGGTGGAAGCTATCGTGAGGAGGGAGAAGAGAAGGAAAAGGTGGCGCTTGTATCAAATACAGGGAGGCGCTTTAAGGCAGCAAAGGATAAGGGAGTGGAAGCTGCCCGGAGTCAGATGGAGGTTTTGACAGAATATATTATCCAAACGGCGCGGGAGGAAAATTATCCGGGGGCTGATCCTCTGTGGCTTCCGGAGCTGCCGAAGAAAATCCTCCTTAGAGAAATTCCGGCACAGATTTCGACACAAATTTCCGGACAAAAGGCAGGAAGGTCTTCAAATGATGTATCTGCGGAAAGCAGCGCCAAAGTCCTGGGGCTCCGGGAGCCGATATTTGTCCTTGGCCTGTGCGATGATCCCGAAAACCAGCGCAGGTTCGTACTTACTTATGAGCCGGCAGACCAGGGGCATTTGGCCCTCTGTGCAGGGCCGGCTGCGGGAAAGACCACCTTTCTCCAAATGCTGCTCTGGCAGATCTGCCAGAGCTATGAGCCCTGGGAGGCACAGCTTCTGGCGGTGGATGTGGGACAGGAGAATCTGGGGGATTTTGGCAGTATGCCCCACTGTCTGGGAGTGCTGAAGGAAAAGGAGGAACTGGATATTTTCTTTTATCATCTGGAGAGGCTGATGGAGGAACGCAAAAGCCTTCTTTCAGGGCTTAGCTGCACACAGTACAACAGATCCGGAAAAGGAAGGCTTCCTTACCTTTTTGTGGCCGTGGATAATTTGGGCGGACTGAAAAAGATCTGGGAGGAAAAGCAGGAGGAGCTGTTTATGAAGCTGGCCGCAGAGGGACTCACCCTGGGGGTCTATCTGTTATTGACAGCATCGGGGGCAGGAGAGATCGGGGGACGGCTTTTTGAGAAGATCAAAACCGCGCTGGCTCTGGAAATGAGCGACCGTTTTCAGTACGGGGATGTCCTGCGGCAGTATTACCTTCCGGTGCTTCCGGAGGAAAACTGTAAAGGCAGAGGGCTATGTAAGGCAGAGGGCAGGGTACTGGAGTTTCAGACGGCGCTGATCGAAGAGGGGCAGGAGGATTTTGCTTATTCCGGCAGACTTAAGGCGCTGGGACAAAAAAGAACCCTGGAGACAGGCGCGGAAAGAGCTCGCCTTCCCGTTAAATTTCCGGTACTGCCCAAACAGGCGGACTTTGAAAAAATGGCGGCGGATTTTGACTGGAGCAGGGGAAAGCTTCCTTTAGGGTACAGTCTCTCAACAGGAGAAATAAAAGAGATTTCTCCCGGAGGAGCATCCTGCTTTCTGATATCGGGAAGGGCGGGGACGGGAAGAAGTGTTGTTCTGGGCTGTCTCATAGAAGGAGCTTTGCGTCTGGGACGTCAGGCAGTGGTTCTGGATGATGAGGGGCGTCTGTCCCGCTTTCAGGAGCGTGTGGGGGTGGTGTATTTAAGGAATGGAGAGGAAGCGGAGGACTGGAGGCTTGCCGTCAGGGAAAGCAGCCTGAGTGAGAGCAAGGTCTCGGAGATTTGTGTGTTTATCAGTAATCTGGGCAGATTCTGTCATTTCCTATGCCTGGGCAGCGGATGGCAGGAAGCGTCCGGGAGAGGAGCAGGAGAAGCATCGGCAGAAGGGAAGGAAAGGTTCTGGGAACAGGCGGCTATGGGGAAGGGACCTGTTGGTTTTCTGGCAGGAGTCTATGATCCTGAAAGAGATCAGGAGGCGGCCGCTACCGGATTTTTCCGGGAATTTGCAGCCTGGCAGCAGGGGATCCATTTAGGCGGGAATGTAGCAGAACAAAGGGCTCTCTCCTTTGATGATATCAGCTATACGCTGCAAAGCCGCAGGGAGGCGGCGGGAACAGGATATCTGAAGGAAGGGCCGGGAAGTAGTACCTGTAGAATAAGGGTGCCTGTGGAAGAAAAGGAGAAAAGATGATATTAGTAGATATTCATATTCCTTTATTGAACGAAACCTGTGATTTTGAACTGGATGAGGAGGCCGAAATCTGTCAGGTTTTAAAGGAAATTCTTTGCATCATTGCCGGGAAGGAGAAGCTGCCCTTAAGGGATGAGGAGCATATGCAGCTTTTTGCCCTGAAGCAGGAAGATCTTCTGGATAAAAGAGGGACGCTTAAGGAGCAGGGGGTGAAGGCCGGAGACAGGCTGGTCCTGATCTGAGCACAGGGTTTAAGGGAGGTGTGATCGTATATGGCTGAGAGAATACAGCTGATGTCGGCGGGATTTAACGGCTGGATGGAAGAGACAGAAGCAAAGCTTACAAATGTGAAGGACACTCTTTCCCTTTTGGAATCAGAGGAAAGGCGCCTTTCGGGAATATGGGAGAGCGGCGCAAGAGAGAAGTGGAGCGCAGGGTTTCAGAGGGAACTTATAGAAATCCGTCAGCTCGTTATGAGAATGGAAGGACTGCTCCAGAGGACGCAGGAAAGTGCCAATACCCTTTTGCATGTGGAAAAGGGACTTATGGGAGAGGCAGAAAGGATATAGAAAAATGGCAGAAAGAATTCTGGTAACATCGCAATATTTATTGGAGAAGCAGGGGGAGTGGAAGGCCCTTTCGGGGAAGGCCTGGGAGAGCTTTTTGGAGGCAGTGGCGGATACGCAAAGGCTTTCCAGGCATTTTGACGGAAAACCTGTGAGCAGACTGCAGAAGGAGTTTATTTCCCTGGGGAAGGACGCAGCGGCAGCGTTTGGGAGAATGGAGGTACATCTGGGGAAGCTTGGAGAAATTGGGGCCGTCTACGAGGAGGCAGAAAGGAGCAATGTGAATGTCACCCCAAACCATTGAGATGCACTTTGCAGAAATCATGAATCTGGCCGAAGCCCTCAGGGGCCAGGCCGGGAGTCTGAAGGCTTTAGGAGAGCAGGAGGTCATGGAGGCGGTCCGGGGAGGCAGGGCATGCTGGATCAGTGAATGTGCGGATATTTTGGGCAGAAAGGAGGTGAAGATCAGCACAGAGCTGTGTGCGGAAGCGGACAGACTGCTGAAGCTGGCGGAGGAAATGGAGCGCCGGGCCCGGAAGATGTATCAGTCAGAAATGATGAATATCCGGCTTGCTTCCATGAGGATCTACGGATAAAGGCCGGATAAGGGAGCTATGGAATGAATTTTGGAAAGGAGAAAGAGCATGGCATTTTTTCAGGTAACACCCCGGGAGCTTCGCAGCCGGGCAGGGAGGATATCGGAGCTGAACAGTCAGTTTAAGGCAAAAGCGGCGGAGCTTACGGAACAGGAAACAGCCCTCTGCAGTATGTGGGAGGGCGGGGCAAAGGACGCCTTTCATCAGGCCTTTACAAGAGACCGGCAGCAGATGGATACTTTTCATCAGCTGATCAGTCAGTATATACAGGCACTTTTGGAGATCGCCCAGCGGTATGAGCAGGCGGAGGCACGAAACAGAGAGATCGCTTCGGCCAGAAATTACTAGGCCGAATATGAATGAACACAAAAACAAGAGAAGAACAAAGGGAAAGAAAGGAAGGAACGTATGGAAGGGATATTAAAAGTTACGCCGGAGAAGCTGGTCCAGACCTCAGGCTCCTTTGCAGCAACGGGGAACCAGATCAAAAATCTCACCAGTGAAATGATCTCCCAGGTCCAGGCCATGAAGGGGATCTGGCAGGGAGAGGCGGCGATGGCCTATGGAAACAAGTTTCAATCCTTACAGTCTGATATGGACAGGCTTTATCGGATGGTCCAGGAGCATGTACAGGATCTTCAGGAGATGGCAGGCCAGTACCAGAAGGCAGAGTCAGGCAACACCCAGCAGGGAGGAAGCTTAAATTCCAATGTTGTGGTTTAGCAGAAATGGTCTGGTACTGCTGCTTACAGCAGCGGTACTTTCAGGCGCACTGGCGGGATACAGGGACAGAACAGGAAATCTGCCGTCCGCTGCTTTATGCCGGAAGGGGGAGAGGAGCAGTATGCTGGAATATATGAAGGATAAATATGGAGAGGAATTCACAGAGGGAGAAGTCTGCGCAGGCCAGACGGGAAAGGATTACACCATGTGGAAGGTATACAGCGCAAGCCGCCCCGGGGAGAGCGCTCTGGTACGTGTCATGGGGAAGGAGGAGGCAGTTTTCCAGGATAATTATCTGGCCCTTCTCCTGAGAGATGAGATCGAAGAGCGTATGAGGGCGCTGGCCGGGAAGGCCTTTGGAGAATGCAAGGTGTATTATAAGATCCCGGAGCTTTTCTTTCCTCCTGAATTTCCGGCGGATATGGAGGTGGATGCCTTTCTGAGGCATCCGCTGTCCATGGTGAGGATTTATATCTATGTAAAGGAAATCTCCGCAGATAAAGAAAAGCAGATGGATAGCTTCCTCGCGGCCTTAACCGGTAAGGGCTATATCGCCGGGGGAGTGGTCAGCTATCCGGCAGGAGAAGAAATGTATGAGATGATCACGGCAGAGCATTTTACAGGAGATATTTATCAGGGCTACGAAAGGCAGGCGGAGGCAGTTTTTTCCATGGATAAGGGGAACGGGCTTTCTTACTTAAGATGGCTTCCCTGTAAATGATGGAAAGGGGGAAATAAGATCGGAGAGAAAATTTCAGATGCGGAGATCAGTATGATATTGGATACCTATATGTATCTGGATTATAAAGAAGGCCGGGAGGGGCAGACGATCCATGAGATCCTGCAGGATCTGGAGGCACATCCGGATTATGGAGGAGGTGGCATCCATTTTGGAGAGTACACAGTACTTAAGGAGGCCGCCCGGGATACCGGGGTCGGGGAGCTGGAGCTGTGCTGTCAGAGCAGCAATATGGGCTATGATACGGGAACTGCAGCCTGCACCTTCAAAAGCCCCCGTGAAGACAGCTATTACGTGGTTTATCGGGGAACCGGGGATGGGGAATGGCCGGATAACGGTATTGGAATGACCAGTGCTTCTACCACACAGCAGGAGAGGGCTCTTACTTATTTTGAGGAGGTGGTGGAGGCTTTAGAGCTGGGAGAACAGGATCATCTGGTGGTAACAGGGCATTCAAAAGGGGGCAATAAGGCCCAGTTTGTTACCATGGAAACAAGATACGGGGATCTCATAGATGTCTGCTATTCCGTAGACGGACAGGGCTTCTCGGAGAGCGCTGTCTCAAGATGGCAGGAGAGGTACGGGGAAGAGGATTATGAAAAGCGCCGGGAGAAGCTTTACGGGATCCACGGAGAAAATGATTATGTCAGCGTGCTTGGAAATCCGGTGATCCCCAAGGATCATATCAGGTATGTGAAAACACCGGTGGAAAAGAATAATTTTGCAGGATATCACGACATTAAATATATGTTTGCCGCCCTGGTTTATGACAAAGCTGCCAAAGGCTATGTCACTGTCTTTCAGGGAAGAAAGAACAGTGATGTGAAGGAGCAGGGAGAACTGGGAAGGTATGCGGCGGCTCTCTCTGCAGAGGTAATGGGGCTTGAGGAAGACAAAAGAGACGGCTGTGCTGCCGTTATCATGCAGCTGATGGAGGCCTTCGGCGGGGAAAGAAAAACAGGACTCAACGGAGAAAGACTGACGATTTCCGATCTGAAGGACTTTACCCTCCAGGGGATCCCTCTGATCGCGGAGAGTCTGTTAAGCGGGCGGGAAGGACAGGAGCTGCTTAAGGCTTTGCTCTGTCAGGATTCCTTTTCGGGAGGGAGGATAGGAAGCTGTAATCTGTGGGCAGAGCCTGCCATGCTTATGCGGCAGGCACAGGACAGGGAAAATATTGTCCATGCTCTGTCAGGTCTTACGGAAAAGATCAGGGAGACGGCGGATCATATCCCGGTTTATATGAAGGGACATGCGGGAATCTATCACAGCATCAGACTTTCCGCAATAGAATTGGATAAAAGCAGGAATAAATTATTAAAGACGGCAGAGTTTTGGCATTATGCCGCGAGGAGCTACGAAAGGTGGAATGAACAGGAGGCTCTTCGGTAAACCCGGGGACCTCCGGGTAAAAGATATAGTTGATTTTTCATTGCGAGTTCGTTAAAATAGGGATATGAACGAGAGGATGGGAGAAGCTCTTATGGACAGAAAAGAATGGGGAGATCCCGATCGTATCACACGGGATTATTTCGACTCATTGCTTTTGGAAATGCGGCATTTGGACAGCCGGGAGGCGGATACAGGCTTTTCTTTGTATGGGGAACGCTTTACGGCCCCGATCATGACGGCGGCACTATCTCACTTAGATCAGGTGCATGAGAACGGAATGGCTGAGCTGGCAGCAGGAGCTGCCATGGCAGGCGTGGTCTGCTGGGCCGGTATGGGAGATGATGAGGAACTGTCAGGGATCGTGGAGACCGGTGCCAAAACCATTAAGATCATTAAGCCGTACGCAGACAGCAAGCTGATATTTGATAAGATAGAGCATGCGAAAAGGTGCGGCGTGCTTGCAGTGGGGATGGATATTGACCATGCCTTCGATGCACGGGGCAGGTGCGACAGGGTAGGCGGGTATGCCATGAAGCCCAAGAGCATGGAAGAGATCCGTGAATATGTCCGGGCGGCCGAGATCCCCTTTGTGGTAAAAGGCATTCTGAGTGAAAAGGATGCCTACAAATCCTTAGAGGCCGGCGCTAAGGGACTTGTGGTATCCCATCATCACGGAATTATGGAATATGCCCTGCCGCCGCTTATGATCCTGCCGGATATTTTGAAGGTGACCGGAGGGCAGATACCGGTATTTGCCGACTGCGGGATCGAGACAGGAGCGGATGCCTTTAAGGCGCTTGCGCTTGGGGCTTTTGCTGTATGCGTAGGCCGTGTGCTTTTGCCCTCTCTGAAGGCTGAAGGCGCCGGGGGAGTCCATAAAGAGATCAGCCGGATAAGTGATGAGCTGAGAGGAATCATGGCAAAGACCGGCTGCTGTGATCTTTCCCATATGGATCAGAGGGTGATCCGGCGGAGATTCTTTTAATTGAAAGAGAAGTGGAGATTGGCAATGAAAAAAAATACAATACTTATCGTGGAAGATGTAATGATTAACCGTATGATGCTGGCGGAGATTTTTAATGATGAGTATGAAATCCTTGAGGCTGAGAATGGAAAGGAAGGCCTTAAGCTTTTGACAGAAAATATCTCATCCATTGCGGCAGTGCTGCTTGATATTGTGATGCCTGTGATGGATGGATTTCAGGTGCTGGAGGAGCTGAACCGGCAGAATCTGGTTTCAGAGGTGCCTATTATCATGATCACAGGCGAAAATTCAGTAGAATATGAGCGTCGGGGATATGAATACGGCGTTGTGGAATATATCCATAAGCCCTACTATGCGCCGGTGGTCAAACAGATGGTCAAAAACAACATTAATCTGTATGCCTACAAGGCAGGGCTGGAATCCCTTGTTAAGACCCAGACCGCAGAGCTGCAGGAGCAGAATAAGCTGCTGAAGGAACAGGCAGAGAAGCTGCGCAAGACCAATGACGTTATGATCGATGCCATGAGCAATGTGGTGGAATTCAGAAATATGGAATCCGGGCAGCATGTTAAGAGGATCCGTGTGTTTACCAAGGCGCTGGCAGAGGAGATCATGACACGTTATCCTGAGTACGGTCTGACTCCCCATAAGATTGAGATCATCAATCAGGCGGCGGCCATGCACGATATAGGAAAGATCACGGTGCCGGACAATATCCTTTTGAAACCGGGCAGGCTTACCTCTGAGGAATTTGAAGTTATGAAGGCTCATACCTCAAGAGGCTCAGAGATGATCGCCGCATTTGTTCATCTTGAGGATGAGGATTACTATAATTACTGTTACGATATCTGCAGACACCATCATGAAAGATATGACGGAAAGGGATATCCGGACGGCCTTAAGGGAGAAGAGATCGGGATCGCGCCCCAGATCGTATCGATTGCGGATGTTTTTGATGCTTTGGTAACAGAGAGGGTTTATAAGAAGGCCTTCGACAGAGAGACTGCTTACCAGATGATACTGAACGGAGAGTGCGGGTGCTTTTCACCCAAGCTTTTAGAAGCCTTTAAAGCAGTGAAGGAAGAGTTTTACAGATTGATCGACCACCATCAATAGCAGTCACCATTAATAGTTTTTGAAAGCGTAAAATACCGGGCAGTCCGCGAAGCGGGCTGCCCGGTTTGTCTGACATAAGGACGGCTGGCGGAGCCTGCCATCCGTTGTCAACATAAGGATAGACGGCAAAGCCAGTCATCTGTTGTTAAGATCTGAGCTCCAGAATATGATCCAGCAGACGGTCAGCTACCTCGTCTTTGCTTAAGATGGGAAGCTGGACGGTGTCCTTTTGGGAAAGGAAGGTCACGATATTGGTGTCCGTTCCAAAACCGGCGCCCGTCTCTTTCAGATTATTGGCGACGATCAGATCCAGATTCTTTTTTTGCAGCTTCTTTCGGGAATTCTCCAACATATTTTCTGTTTCCATGGAAAAGCCGCACAGAAATTGCCCTTCTTTTTTGTGGGAGCCCAAAAATCCCAGAATATCCTCTGTGCGCTCTAATTCAATGCTTAGCTCCGAGTCTGATTTTTTGATTTTTTCATCTGCCGTATATTTGGGACGATAGTCGGCAACAGCAGCCGATTTGATGATGATATCCTGAGCATCCGCCCGTTCCTTTACGGCTTTTGCCATATCGGCAGCCGATGTGATAAAGGCCGTATCCACGTTTATGGGAGGCGTAAGGTCGGTCTTTCCAGTAACAAGTGTTACCTCCGCGCCGCGCATCATGGCGGCTCTGGCGATGGCATAGCCCATTTTTCCGGTGGAGTGATTGCTGATAAAGCGCACCGGATCGATCTTTTCTCTGGTGGGTCCGGCAGTGATCAGCACCTTAAGGCCCTTCATGTCTTTGGGTTTAAGGGCCTTAAGGATATATTCATACAAAAGCTCCGGCTCCGGCATTTTGCCTTCCCCGGTATCCCCGCAGGCAAGATAGCCTGTGGCAGGTGTGATCACTTCCATTCCATAGTGCATAAGGCATTTTAGATTGTCCTGCACAATGGGATTGCGGAACATCCGTGTATTCATGGCAGGTGCAATGATCTTGGGGCATTCGCAGGCAAGCAGAGTGGTGGTCAGCATATCGTCAGCCATCCCGTGGGCTGCTCTGGCGATCAGATTGGCAGAAGCAGGCGCCACCATAAATACGTCGGTCTGCTTGGCCAAAGACACATGCTCCACACTGTACTGAAAATTACGGTCAAAGGTATCTACCAGACATTTGTTTCCTGTCAATGTCTCAAAGGTAATAGGATTGATAAAGTTAACGGCATTGGGCGTCATGATCACGGTGACATCTGCCGATTTTTTTTTCAGCATACTTGCCAGGGAAGCGATCTTATAAGCGGCAATGCTTCCCGTTACGCCAAGTACGATATGTTTTCCTTTCAGCATCCGGGCATCTCCTTTCTGTTCCGCATCCAGACTACTCTGCATTTTTGCGGTAAATGATATCAAGCCCCTTTAAGGTCAGCTCGTTGTCGCAGACAATTGTTTCCCTGCAGTGAGGTACGATGCATCCGGCAAGGCCACCGGTGGCAACCACGTTTAAAGGATATCCTAATTCTTCCCGGATCCGGCCGATCATGCCGTCCAGACAGGAAGCCTGGCCAAGGATGATGCCGCTCTTCATACAGTCTATGGTATTTTTGCCGATGATCTTTTTGGGAGCCTCCAGGCTGATCCTGGGAAGCTGGGAGGTGCGGCTTGTAAGGGTATCTAAGGAGATCCTGACGCCGGGAAGGATCATGCCGCCCACATAATTTTTTTTCTGATCTACCACGCTGATGGTGGTGGCGGTTCCCATATCAATGATGATGATGGGGGCCTCATAGTATTTCAGTGCGGCCACTGCGTTAACGATAAGGTCTGATCCCACCTGGGCAGGGTTATCCATGAGAATGTTCAGCCCTGTCTTTAAGCCGGGACCTACCACCATGGGAGTAGTGCGCAAAAGCTTTTGCATGGCGGCTTTGACGATGTTGGTAAGCGGGGGCACGACTGAGGAAATGATACACCCGGTGATCTCCTCCATTTTGATGCGGTAGAGATCAAAAAGGGTTTTAAACTCCACCACATACTCCAGCTCTGTCTTGGAGGTATTGGTGGAAACTCTTTCTACGAAATGAACCTGTTCCTCCTGGGTACAGCCAATTACTATATTTGTATTGCCGATATCGATTGCAAGGATCATTTTGGGATCGTCCTCCTTTTAGGTTTAGTCTTTCATGCCTTTGACAGGCTTTACATGGAGCAGCGCCAGTCCGATCCCCGAAACAAGGATGGCCGCAACCACAGCTTCCACAATACCGTTGAAGCTGACCACGCCCATGATCACATCGATCACGGTATCCCCGGCAATGCCGAGAGCGTTGGCATAGGCGTCCTTATACAGGATAAAGATGCCGCTCATAACAAAAAGGGTGTTGGTAAAGGCACCGGTGAGTCCGGCATAGGCAAGGGCAATGCTGGCAGCGCTTTTTTTGCCATAGTTAAGGGTAAGGGCAACGAACAGCACCACGCCGCAGACGAGGCCGGCAATCGTACTGATCAGGGCGTTTTCGCCGCCGGCTAAATTGCCCACAAAGGCTTTTACGGAAAGAAAAAGAATGACGGCTGCTGCCCCGTGGATCAAAAAGCGCCATATTTTCTGTTCTTTTCTGAGCAGATCGCGGATCAGAAGAAATACAAAATAAGGAATGATCCCTACCAGTATCCTGGGCACAAAGCAGATGTACATGCTTTTAAATACCCCGGATATACCGATGATATCCGCTGCCAGAACCGGTGAAAATACAAACGCGGAAGCGGTAGCTGCCTTAAAGGTATTGTTGATAAAGCTGGTCAGGCCAAACACAAAGCCCAGGAATGCACCTTTTTTCGGTCCTAAAAATAGCGCTCCCAAAATAACCGGAATGTGAATGACGGTTGCGTTGATCACAACCAAAGGGATATAACCCAGCGGTGTGAATGCCATTATGACGATAATGGCGGTGAACAGTGCGGTCAGCACAAGTTCGTAGGTTTTTTCATTTTTCATGGTACGTTTTCCTCCTGTTATTATTCTCTTTGCAATAAGCTCTTACGCGGAGCATAAGAGCGTTTGCTGAGATACAATACAGCGCAATCATAGCACACAGGAGATTTTTTGACAACTGATTTCTTTATAAGAAGGGGACTTTCGTGTAACTATTCAGCCAGGACTTTGCACTTGCTGCAAAGTCCGTGAGAATGCGTGGATTTAGCCGAGAGTGAATCTGCCCCTCGCCGGAGGCGATTTTAAATGGGCAGATTCAGTAACTATGAAGCCGAGGGCTGAATAGTTACACTTTCGTGACAGTATTATCCAGCCAAAAATATTTGACAATTTACTGAAAAAATGGTAATTTAATTTGTAGAGAATTACCAGACAGATGAGGTGTGCAGTAGGGTAGAATGATCCAATGTCCGTCAAGGCTGTGATGGTGCGGCAGCAAAAAGAGGATGAGGTTTTTTGCTGCCTTTCTTGTGGTGAAAGGTGCAGCATGGCTGCTGCAGACGGGGGATAGAGATGGAACCTTGTGAATACGGCGTATTTCCCGTGAAGGATGCTCTGGAGATCGTCCTTATCTTTGGGCAGTCAGGGGAAATTTTGTATGCCAATACGGAAGCAGAAAAGAATCTGGGATACCAGGGAGATTTATACGGCAGGAGGATCAGCGAAGTTTTCCCCGGTGAGTTTAAGGAGTCCGGGGGCGGGATCCTTTCAGATCATCCCTTTGGCCATGAGATCCGGAAGCTGATCGCGTACCGCAAAAACCATACCTGTTTTCCGGTAAGGGCAAGGATCATGGAAGCCGAAGGCCGGGAAGGGATTTACATATGCATGGCCGATGTTACACTGGAAGAGGAGTATCTGAGCAGAGAGGTCAGCCAGCGAAAGCAGGAAGTGGAGGAAGCGCTGAAGGTCAAATCGGAATTTGTGGCCAATGTGACCCATGAGCTTAGGACGCCGGTAAATGGCGTGCTGGGCCATGTGAGAGAGCTTTCTGATAAGGAGACCGATGAGGCGAAGCAGAAGATCCTGAGGGTGATCGAGCGCTGCTGCGATGATATGAACAAGATCATCAATAATATTCTGGATTTCTCTAAGCTGGAAGCGGGGAAATTTGTACTGGAACCCCGCAGATTTCATGTGAGAGATATGTTGGATTATGTAAGATCCAATCATATCAATAAGATAACTGAAAAAGGACTGGATTTTTTTATGACGGTATCTCCTCAGGTTCCCGAGTACATCATCGGTGATGAACTCCGGATCGGGCAGATACTGAATAATCTTTTGTCCAATGCCTTGAAATTTACCTCTGTGGGAAAGATTACCCTTGAGGTATTTAAGACTGCCCAGGTGGGCAAAAAAGCAGAGCTGTTTTTCATAGTGATCGATTCCGGCATCGGTATCGATGAAGGAGACAAAGACAAATTATTCCAGAGCTTTTCCCAGGTAGACGCTTCTATTTCACGTAAATACGGAGGAACAGGCCTTGGCCTTAATATCTGTAAGCAGCTGGTGGAGCTGATGGGTGGAAGGATCGGCGTGGAAAGCGAAAAAAATAAAGGAAGCGCTTTTTCCTTTTCTATCTGGGCGGATGTTGATGATCCGGATGTGGAGGAGGGGAAGGCCGAAGAGCCGGAAGCTTTTTCACAGAGAACTCTTTTTGACGGAACCTCTTTTTTGGATGATGAGTATGATGCAGGTAAGCACTATGGCACGGAAGAGAACCGGGAGGCCTTAAGCAGAAATCTGTCGAAGCTGATCCTTTGTGTAGAGATGGAGAATTGGGAAAAGGCAGAAATGTTTATGGAAACGATCCGGCAGCTTTCAGAGGGCGCACCCCGGGATGTGGGGCGTGTGATCTTACGGCTTAAGATGGCGGTCCAGAAGGAAAATTACGAAAAGACTGCCGCCGGAGTAGAGGAGCTTAAGACTTTTCTCTCATCAGAGGGAGAGCAGCCGGCCGGATAAGGCAGATGATTACGATGGAGGAACAGCTATGTTTGGTATGAAAAAGGACACAGGCAGGGCAACCGTTTTCATCGTGGATGATATGGAGATCAACAGGGTCGTTTTGGGAGAGATCATCGGACATATGGGGTGTGAGCCGGTTCTTTTTGAGAGCGGGGAGGAAGCCCTCCATGAGATCAGGAGCCGGTGGAAAAACGGCGCAGCAAGGCCCCAGCTGATCCTCACAGATATTTCCATGCCGGGAATGGATGGCTACGAGCTTTGCAGGATCTTAAAGAGTCATGAGAACACCAGAAGCATTCCGATCATCTTTATTTCCGCATATAATGAATCCAAGGATATTGTGGAGGGCTTTTCTCACGGCTGTGAGGATTATATTACGAAGCCCTTTATCGCAGAAGAGGTGCAGGCACGGGTGGGGCTTCATCTGAAGCTGTATGCGATCACCCGTGAACTGAAGGAGACGAACAGGCGTCTGCAGGTTTCTGTGAGAGAACAGCTTAAGCAGATGGAGCTTGAGAAGAAGAATTTCTTATATGCCCTTGCAGGGATCGCCGCCAGGAATGTGGGGTATGACAGGGCCTATATGGAGCGCATCAGGCATAATTGCAGGACATTAGCCCAGGGGATGCAGCTGTCCCCGTTATTTGAAGAGAAAATATCTGATACATATATAGATGCCATAGAATTAGCAGCAGGACTCTGTGATATCGGGAACATTGGCATTCCCAGAGAGATCCTGCAAAAAAAACAGTCCCTTACCAGGCAGGAGGAAGAAACCTTAAGGAGCCATACACTGATAGGGACGGAGCTTTTAGAGGAACTCCACGGGAGCAGTGATTATAACGATTTTATTGCGGTAGCAGCCGAGATCGTCCATTATCATCACGAAAACTGGGATGGGAGCGGCTATCCCGAGGGGCTCAAGGGAGAAGAAATCCCTCTTTCTGCACGGATCCTTTCTCTGGTGAGCAGATATTGTATGCTTACAGGAGAAGAAAACTTAAGCAGGGCAGAGGCTCTTGAGATCATGGAGAAGGAAGCAGGGATCCGGTTTGAACCGGATATTTATAAGATATGCTGTAAGATATCACGTCAATTGCGATGACTGAAATAAATCAATAAGCTGGCTCACAAAGTGTGACAGCGTTTGATGGGACCAGGGCTGCGGCCCGGCTGAGAGGACCGCGGCGAATCAATAACGAAGGGGGATGAGGTTTTTGATAACCAATGAGGAGTTCCAGCGGATTTCAGTTTATATGAAGCAAAATTACGGTATTGACTTAAGCCAGAAGAAGGTGATCGTAAACGGGCGTCTGCAGAAGCACATGAGAACCGGCGGCTGGCGGAACGTAAACGAGTTCATGGATGCCGTAGAGAGAGACAGATCGGGTGTGGAAGAAAAGATACTGGTCAATCTTCTTACTACCAATCACACCTATTTTATGAGGGAATTTGAACATTTTGAATATTTCAAGAAGACGGTTCTTCCCTGGCTGAAAATGAAGGAGCAAAGAACGAAGGATCTGCGCATCTGGTGTGGTGCGGCCTCCACAGGGGAGGAGCCTTATATGATCGCTATGGTCCTTGCGGATTTCTTCGGACTGGAAAGGGATAGGTGGGACACCAAGATCCTTGCCACGGATATTTCCACCAAGGTGCTGAAGCAGGCTATGGCCGGTGTTTATACCGCGGAGCAGCTCAAAAAGGTACCCGAGCAATGGAAAAAGAAATTCTTTTCTCCCATTGCAGGGGGCAGTCAGTACAAAGTGAAGGACGAACTGAAGGCGGAGGTTATTTACAGGCAGTTTAACCTGATGGATCCTTTTCCCTTCAGAAAAAAAATGCATACTATATTTTTGCGCAATGTTATGATATATTTTGATGAGAACACAAAGCGGGAGCTGGTTGCAAAGGTGTGCAATGCGTTAGAGCCGGGAGGGTACCTGTTCATCGGGACCACAGAGACTCTTGACAGAAGCGGCACGCCTCTGGATATCATCCAGCCTTCCATATTCAGAAAAAGAGAGGGGTAGGCTATGCAGAGGATCAGAGTTTTGATAGTAGAGGATTCCATCGTCTTTCGTGAGCTGCTGGTTCAGAATCTGAGCAGAGACCCTGCCATCCAGGTGGTGGGAACTGCACGTGATCCCTTCGAGGCGCGGGATAAGATCCTGGAGTGCAAACCGGATGTTATGACGTTGGACGTAGAGCTTCCAAGGATGAGCGGGATCGAGTTTTTGAGAAAGCTTATGCCCCAGTATCCGCTCCGGGTGGTAGTGATCAGCTCGCTGAGCGATAAGGTATTCGATGCCATGCAGGCGGGAGCTGTGGATTTTGTGGCGAAGCCGTCGGTGTCAAACCGGGCGCAGCTGGAGGATTTCATTAAGAACGAGCTGCTTGTAAAGATCAAGATCGCATCCACTGCCAAGATCGGCGGCATCAAGAAAAAAGTAATGGTGCAGGCGGATAATCATCTTTCCGTACAGAATAAGGATCTGATCGTTGCCATCGGCGCTTCTACCGGCGGAACGGAAGCAATTCTGGAGGTGGTAAAGGGATACGGCACGGATATTCCGGGAATTGTGGTAGTGCAGCATATGCCGCCAGGATTTACGGCTATGTATGCCAAACGAGTGAACGATATCTGCCGCGTGCAGGTGAAGGAGGCTGAGACCGGTGACAGGGTGCTGCCGGGACAAATGCTGATCGCACCCGGCGGAGACCGCCATATGCAGCTTGTGAAGGTAAACGGATGCTATCAGGTGGAATGTAAGAAGGGGCCTAAGGTAAACGGGCATTGTCCTTCTGTAGATGTGCTTTTTGACTCTGTTGCGAGAGTGGCAGGAGATAAAGCGGTGGGGATCATCCTTACCGGTATGGGCGGTGACGGCGCCAAGGGGCTGCTAGCCATGAGGAAGGCAGGGGCAAGGACCATCGGACAGGATGAGTCCACCTGCGTGGTATACGGAATGCCTAAGGTTGCCTATGACTTAGGGGCTGTAGAGCATCAGGAAAAGCTCTCCGATATTGCGGGAAGAACCTATGCTTTGCTAAATAAAATGAGGTAATAAAAGTAAAGGAGAGACAGCATGAAAATTCTATTGGCAGAAGATGATTTTGCAACAAGGAAGTTTATGGTAAGTTTCCTGTCAAAGTACGGCGAGTGCGATGTGACTGTGGATGGTATGGAAGCGGTAGATGCGTACATGATGGCCTTAGAGGACGGGGAACCCTATGATCTGGTATGTCTTGACATTATGATGCCGGTTATGGATGGTTACCAGGCTCTGGTAGGAATCCGCAATCTGGAAAAGGAAAGGGACATTCCCGAGGATAAGGCAGCGAAGGTTATCATGACCACAGCCTTAAATGATGAAAGCAATGTTAATATGGCATTTGAACTGGGCTGCACCGTATATTCCGGTAAGCCCATTGATCAGGATAGATTTGAGCAGGCAATGAAAAAGCTTGGCCTGATCTGACAAATGAATAAGGTGCTGATCCGGGTCAAAGGCCCGGACAAATAAAATGAGGAAAGGAGAAGAATATGGCTGAAGAATTTAGCACAGACGGCATGCTGG
>CANDAG010000012.1 GCA_947382625.1 uncultured Lachnospiraceae bacterium | reverse complement strand
CGGCGGCATGGAGGATTGGAATGGCCAAAATAAAAGTGCATGAAATAGCAAAGGAATTGGATAAGCAAAGCAAGGAGATCATTGCTTTTCTGCAGGGGAAAGGGATCGAAGTGAAAGCGGCTCAAAGCTCCCTTGAGGAGGACGTGGCCAACATGGTCAGAAAAACTCTGGGCGGCGCGGGAAGCGCACAGAGAGCAGTACCGAACAAAAAAGAAGAAGCAAAGCCCGAAGTCAGGGCAGAGGAGAAGATGGAGACGAAAGCAGAGATAAAAGACAGCAAGCCGGAAACAATAGAAGGAGCAAAGGCCCAGGCCGGCCCAGAGGCAAAGGCAGGGGCAAGAACCGAAGCCGGACAGGAAAATAAAGAGGCAAAGGCTCCCCAGGGAGCAGAAAAGCCCAAAAAGAAAAAGAAGATCATTTTTGTGAGCAATCCTCACAACAGCAATATAGCTCAGCGGCCCCAGGGCGAAAAGAGAGCGCCTCAGGGAGGCAATAATCGCCAGGGAGGCCGTCAGGGAGAGGGCGGCGGAAACCGTCAGAACCGTCAGGGTGAAGGAAACAGGAACGCTGCAAACGGCAGGAATGGTGGCCAGGGCAGATCAGGACAGGGGAGCTTCAGGCAGGAGGTGCCTCATAAGATCATCCGTCCGTTGACAGCGCCTTCCATACCGGAAACCATGCAGGTGGACTTTAAGCAGAATGCACGGAAGCTGGAGAATGAAAGGCTTGCAAGGAATGCTCAGGCTAAGGCACAGAGTGAGGCTGAAAAAGCAGCAGAGAAAGCCGGTATGAATGCGGCCGGCAGTACGGGCGCTTTGGCAGGTACAGCTGCAAATGCAAATGCGGACATGAATAACAGCGGTGCAAGAAGAACCCCGGGTACCGGCGCATTAGCCGGTGCCGGTGCAAACGGAAGCGCCAATGCCAGAACCAGTGCAGGTGTAAATGCGGGAGCAGGCAACAGAGGAAACGGTTCTGCAGCAGGCGGTCAGACCGGCAGCGCAGGAGGCGGCGAGAGAAGCAGACAGTCCGCAACATCCGGCAGAGACAATGCTTCTGCAAGATCAGGGCAGAGAGAGGATAGGCGTCAGAGAAATGAGAGAACTCAGGGAAATGAGAGAGGTGCTTCTGGCGGTCAGGGCGAAAGGAATCAGAGAAATGACTCCCGCAGATTTGATGGAGGTAATCGTCAGGGCAATCAGGGTGGCAGGAATGATTTCCGGGGTAATAGCTCTGAAAGGAATAATAACCGGCCTGGCAGCAATAATAACCGCCCTGAAAGAGGCGATAAGGGGCAGGACAATCGATTTAAGCGGGGCGAAAAGCAGGGTAAGAGCTTCGTTCCGGAGGCCCCGGTTAAGGATGAGAAGCGCAGGGATGAAGAAAAGCGCAGGATTGGTCAGGAGAGAGATAAAAAGTCCAAAAAGGATTTTATCTACGAGGAGGATGACGCTGCGTTAAAGAACAAAAACAAAGCCGGGCGGTTCATCAAGCCTGAAAAGAAACAGGAAGAGGCAGCGGAGGAGCAGATCAAGGTGATCACCATTCCGGAGTCTCTGACCATCAAGGAGCTGGCAGATAAGATGAAGCTGCAGCCCTCCGTTATTATCAAGAAGCTGTTCCTGAAAGGGCAGATCATGACGGTTAACTCGGAGATCTCCTTTGAGGATGCGGAAAATATTGCCATTGAATACGAGATCATCTGCGAGAAGGAAGAAAAGGTGGATGTGATCGAGGAGCTGCTTAAGGAGGATGAAGAAGAGGAAGGCAAGTTAAAGAACAGGCCGCCTGTCATCTGTGTTATGGGGCATGTTGACCATGGAAAAACCTCCCTTTTGGATGCCATCCGCAAAACAAATGTGACGGATAAGGAAGCAGGAGGTATTACACAGCACATAGGTGCGTATACTGTAAATGTTAACGGCCAGTCCATTACCTTTTTGGATACGCCGGGACACGAGGCCTTTACCGCTATGCGTATGCGGGGAGCCAATTCCACGGATATTGCCATCCTTGTGGTAGCTGCAGATGACGGCGTGATGCCTCAGACCGTTGAGGCCATTAATCATGCCAAGGCGGCAGGGACGGAGATCATTGTTGCCGTGAATAAGATCGATAAGCCGGGAGCCAATATTGACAGGGTGAAGCAGGAGATGACAGAATATGAGCTGATCCCCGTAGATTGGGGCGGAACCACAGAGTTCGTGCCTGTTTCGGCCAAGACCGGGGAAGGGCTTGATACTCTTCTTGAGACCATCCTGCTTACAGCGGAGATCATGGAATTAAAGGCCAATCCCAACAGACGTGCAAGAGGTCTGGTGATCGAAGCCGAGTTAGATAAGGGACGGGGACCGGTTGCCACTGTGCTGGTACAAAAGGGAACCCTGCATGTGGGAGATTTTATTTCCGCAGGCGCAAGCCATGGCAAGGTAAGGGCTATGATAGATGATAAGGGGAAACGGGTAAAGGAGGCTTATCCTTCCACACCTGTTGAGATTTTGGGTCTTTCCGATGTACCAAGCGCCGGAGAAGTATTCATTGCCCATGAAAATGACAAGACAGCCAAGTCCTATGCAGAAACCTACCTTGCCCAGAACAAGGAGAGGATGCTGGAGGATACCAAGGCCAAAATGTCTCTGGATGATCTCTTCAGCCAGATACAGGCAGGTAATCTGAAAGAATTGAATATTATCGTCAAGGCAGACGTACAGGGCAGCGTGGAGGCTGTAAAACAGAGCCTTATGAAGCTTTCCAACGAGGAAGTGGTAGTGAAATGTATCCACGGCGGTGTAGGCGCCATCAATGAGTCCGACGTATCCCTGGCCTCTGCGTCATCCGCCATCATTATCGGATTTAATGTCCGCCCGGATACCATGGCAAAGACCATTGCCGAACGGGAAGGCGTGGATATCAGGCTTTACAGGGTGATCTACCAGGCGATTGAGGATATTGAAGCGGCCATGAAGGGTATGCTGGATCCTGTCTTTGAAGAAAAGGTGATTGGCCATGCAGAGGTGAGACAGATCTTCAAGGCTTCTGCAGTGGGAAATATCGCAGGCTCTTATGTGCTTGACGGAACATTGCAGAGAGACTGTAAGGTACGCATCACCAGAGCAGATGTGGCCGAAAACGGCGGCGTGATCTACGAGGGCGCCCTTGCCTCCTTAAAGCGCTTTAAGGATGATGTGAAGGAAGTAAGAGCGGGCTTTGAATGCGGTCTTGTATTTGACGGCTTTGACCAGATGCAGGAGCTTGATATTGTGGAAGCCTATATTATGGTGGAGGTTCCAAGGTGAGAAAAAACAGCATGAAAAATACCCGTATCAACGGGGAGGTGCAGAGAGTACTGGCAGAGATCATAAGAGGGGATCTGAAGGATCCCAGGGTGGGGCCTCTCACCTCAGTGCTTTCTGTGGAGGTGGCGCCGGATCTAAAGACCTGTAAGGCTTATATCAGTGTTTACGGGGATGAAAAGGTGCAGAAGGATACCTTAGACGGGCTAAAAAGCGCAGAAGGGTATATCCGCAGGGAATTAGCCTCCAGAATAAATTTAAGGAACACTCCGGAGATCCGCTTTATTGTGGATCAGTCCATTGAGCATGGAATAAGGATGTCTAAGCTGATTGATGAGGTCAATAAGAAATGAAGCTGAGATAAGGTTACTCTGAAACGGCAAAACGACGTTTCAGAGTAACAAAATTCAATAAGCTGTCACGCTAAGCGAGGCAGCGTTTGATCAGCTCATGATTTTTATAGTAGTATGCGTATCGGAAGATGCGCAGTTGGGAGCGAGTAGATGCATGGAGGGTTGAATATGAAATTATACGAAGAAGTAAAAGATGCGCTGACCATTGGGATCAGCGGTCATATACGGCCTGATGGCGACTGCGTCGGGTCTGTGATGGGGCTTTATCTTTATCTGAAAAAGGTATGTCCGGACGCGAAGGTGCAGGTGCTGCTTGAAAAACCTGCGGATATTTTTTCCTGCATAAAGGATATTGATGAGATACATACGGATTTTGTCACAGATGTGGAAAAATTCGACGTGTTTTTTGCACTGGATACCTCAAAGGAACGTTTGGGGGAAGGTGAGAAATATTTTGACGGAGCCGGAAAGAGGATCAATATCGATCATCATGTGAGCAACAGCGGCTGCGGGGATCTGAATCATATTGTGCCCGGGGCAAGCTCCACCAGCGAGCTGATCTATGATCTGATAGAGGATAAGTCGGATCTGGACGAGGACATTGCCAGAGCTCTATACATAGGTATTATCCATGATACAGGAGTTTTTCAGTACTCCAATACAGCAGCGTCTACCTTAAAGGCGGCGGCAGAGCTGATCTCCTATGGGCTTGATTTTTCCAGACTGATCGAGGAAACCTTTTACGAGAAGACCTACATCCAAAATCAGATTCTGGGAAGAGCCCTGCTTGAGAGCATTCTGTTCATGAACGGCAAATGCGTGGTCAGTATGCTGGACAAAAAGACCATGAATTTTTACAGGGCGGAGCCTCATGACCTTGACGGGATCGTGAGTCAGCTTAAGAATACCAAAGGTGTGGAATGCGCCATTTTTATGTACCAGACGGATGTGATGGAATATAAGGTGAGCCTGCGTTCTAACGGTCAGGTGGATGTGGCGAAGGTTGCAGAGTTCTTTGGCGGCGGCGGTCATGTAAGGGCGGCAGGAGCTACCATGCGGGGAACCTTCCATGATATTGTGAACAATCTTTCCAGCCGGATCGCAGTACAGATAAAGACAGAGTAACAGCTTGGACGGAAGGTAAGAGAATGTACCACGGAATCATCAATGTATATAAAGAAGCAGGCTTCACATCTCATGATGTGGTGGCGAAGCTTCGCGGTATTTGTAAACAGAAAAGGATCGGACATACAGGAACCCTTGACCCGGATGCGGTAGGGGTTCTTCCTGTATGTCTTGGAAACGGCACCAGGCTCTGCGATATGCTGACGGACAGACAGAAGGAATATATTGCTGATTTTCGTCTGGGGCTGGTCACCGACACCCAGGATATTTCCGGCAGGGTGCTGGAGGAAAGGGAAGTTTTTGTATCTGTCGGGGAGGTTAAAAAGGTGATCGCTTCCTTTACGGGGGAGATCATGCAGGTTCCTCCCATGTACTCGGCTCTCAAGGTAAATGGGAAAAAGCTGTGCGATCTTGCAAGAGCAGGGAAGGAAGTGGAGAGAGCGCCGAGACCGGTCACTATTTATGCCATTGACCTTCTGGAGGAGAACCATCCTGAGTACACCATCAGGGTCTCCTGCTCTAAGGGAACCTATATCCGGACGCTGTGCCATGACATGGGACAGGCTCTTGGCTGCGGCGGGGTGATGACATCCCTGAAAAGGACCAGAGCAGGGGAATTTAAGATAGAGGACTCTTATCCGCTGGAAAAGCTGCAGGAGCTGGCTGATGAAGGCAGGCTTTCGGAAGCTGTGATCCCGGTGGAAGAGATGTTTGGGCAGTTACCGATGTTTCAGGCCCGTGAGGCAGATTTCAAGGCACTTAAAAACGGAAATCAGTTAAATCCAGGGCCCCTTGCTGTCGGGAATCAGAAGCCTCATTCGGAGCAGGATTTGAGGGAGAGACAAAAGCCCGGTCCGGGACAGGAATTCAGGGTGTACAGCCATGAAGGGGTTTTTTATGGGGTCTACAGATATGATGGAGAGAGAGGATTGCTTGTGCCGGTGAAAATGTTTTTGCCGGAAGGGTAATGGAGGAAGCCATGGAGATAATTTGCGATACCACAGAATTTTGGCTGGAGAAGCCCTCCGCTGTTACTCTCGGGAAGTTTGACGGGATCCACAGAGGGCATCGAGAGCTGCTTTCCTGCATCCTGAAGCAAAAGGAGCAAGGGCTTAAGGCGGTGGTTTTTACCTTCCATCCTTCAGCGGCGGTCTTTTTTGGACAGTCCTCCGGGGAGGAGATCACCACCAGGCAGGAAAAGAGAAAGCTTTTTGAGGAAGCAGGGGTTGATATCCTGATCGAATTTCCTCTGAATCGGGAAACGGCGGCTACAGAGCCGGAAAAATTCGTCAAACAATATCTGGCAGCACAGATGCGGACAGCTTACCTGGCGGCGGGGGAGGACATTACCTTTGGACGCGGAGGAGAAGGAAACCGGGGACTTTTGGAGAGGCTCTCAGAGCGTTATGGCTATCGGCTCCAGATCATCAAAAAAATGAGGGAAGGCAGCCGGGAGATCAGCTCCACCTATGTCCGGGAGGAAGTGGAAAAAGGCCATATGGAAACAGTGCAAAAGCTGCTTGGCAGATATTACAGCTTTGAGGGAAGAGTGGAGGAGGGACGAAAATTAGGCAGGCGTCTTGGAATGCCCACCCTGAATCTCTATCCGCCAAAGGAAAAGCTGTTGCCGCCAAAAGGCGTGTATTATGCCATGGTATGTACTGAGGAAGGCCGTTATCCCGGTATTACCAATATCGGCCAAAAGCCCACGGTCAATGATACGGATACGGTCAGTGTGGAAACCTATCTCTATGACTTTGAGGGAGATATGTACGGAAGAGAAATTGTGACGGAATTGTTACAGTTTAAACGTCCGGAACAGAAATTTGCGGACGTGTCCGGCTTAAAGAGGCAGATGGAGGCGGATATCGCCGAAGGGCGGATTTTTCACACAAAAAATGGGGACTTGACTAATTCCTAAAAAATTCCTGAAAAAATCAAAGGGAGATATTTGACATCCATAGAGTTACTTGTTATAATGGCATTGTTGGTTTGTAACAATTTTGTAATATCTGTAACAATTGTGACAGCTATGGAGGTTTGCTTTGAAAAAGAATATGATGCGCGGCGCCTGTGTACTTACAACTCTGATGCTTTTGGGAGAGCCTTTATGTGTGCAGGCTGCAGAATTAAATGAACATACATATGATAACACCATATATAATGAAGAAACAAAAGAAATTGACGATACGCAGGATTTCCTGACTGCAGGGATCGGGGATTTATTTATCTCTCCCCTGACAAAGGTAGAGTATGTAGAGATCGCCAAAAATGCAGAGGGAGCTCTGTGGGGATACACTCATCTGGGAATCTGTAATGTAGAAGAAAATAACCTGAACATCCGGCAGGAGCCGGATGAATCCGGAAAGCTGGTAGGGAAGCTTCCTAAGAATGCTGCCTGCGAGATCATAAGCAGTGAGAACGGATGGGCTTACATCAAGTCCGGCAAGGTGGAGGGTTATGTAAAGGAGGAATACCTTCTGACAGGCTTTGACGCCAAGAAGAAAGGGCAGGAGCTGGCTTCCGCCATTGCCGTATCCACGGCAGACGGACTCAATATCCGGGAGGAGCCTAACACGGATGCAGAGGTAGTGACTCAGGTGGCCTCCGGTGAGATCCTTGACATCGTGGAGATCCAGGATGACGGATGGATCAGGGTGTACTTAGATGACGAGGAGGTTTTTGTTTCCGCCGATTATGTGGAAGTGAAGTCCGATCTGAATACGGCCATCACCATGACGGAGCTTATGTATGGTCAGGGCGTCTCGGATGTGAGAGTGGATCTGTGTCAGTATGCAAAGCAGTTTTTGGGTAATCCTTATGTGTGGGGCGGCACAAGCCTTACAAAGGGTGCAGACTGCTCCGGCTTTGTCCTGAGCGTATTCAGTAAGTACGGCGTTTCCCTGCCTCACTCTTCAAGAGCGCAGTCCGGAATGGGGACAAGCATCAGCGCTTCAGAGCTTCAGCCGGGAGACCTGGTATTTTATGCAAAGGGCGGTACGGTCAACCATGTAGCCATCTATATCGGAGGCGGTCAGGTGATCCATGCCAGCAGTCCCAAGACAGGGATCAAGATTTCTTCTTATAATTACAGGACGCCTCATAAGATGGTGAGGATCCTGCAGGATTAATTGAAATTTATTATGGTATGCATGAGAGTCAGAATTGACACCTTTGCATATCTGATGATAAAATAAGGAACGGCGAAATTCGGTGATCAGGGGAGAGCCAATTTCGCCGTTTGTTGGGTAAGCTGTCAAAGAATTCAGATTGGAGGATGTTTATGTCACAAAGAACAGATATTCATAAGGTATTGATCATTGGTTCCGGTCCTATCATTATTGGACAGGCATGTGAGTTTGACTATTCGGGAACACAGGCATGCAAGGCCCTTCGTAAGCTGGGCTATGAGATCGTGCTTGTCAATTCCAATCCGGCAACGATCATGACAGATCCGGAAACAGCGGATGTGACCTATATTGAGCCTCTTAATGTAGAACGCCTGGAGCAGATCATTGCAAAGGAACGCCCCGACGCACTGCTCCCAAATCTGGGAGGGCAGTCAGGGCTTAATTTATGCGCAGAATTAAATAAGGCAGGCGTTCTGGATAAATACAACGTGAAGGTTATCGGTGTACAGGTGGATGCCATTGAGCGGGGAGAAGACAGGATCGAGTTTAAGAAGACCATGAATGAGCTGGGGATCGAGATGGCCCGCAGCGAAGTGGCCTATTCTGTGGAGGAAGCCCTTGCCATTGCAGAACAGCTGGGGTATCCGGTGGTTCTTCGTCCTGCCTATACCATGGGCGGAGCCGGAGGCGGCCTGGTATACAACCGGGATGAGCTGAGGGTCGTGTGTGCCAGAGGGCTTCAGGCCTCCCTGGTAGGGCAGGTTCTGGTGGAGGAATCCATTCTCGGCTGGGAGGAGCTGGAGCTCGAGGTGGTGCGGGATGCGGATAACAATATCATTACCGTATGCTTTATTGAAAATATCGATCCTCTTGGAGTACATACCGGGGATTCCTTCTGTTCAGCGCCCATGCTTACCATTTCAGAGGAGTGCCAGAAGCGGCTGCAGGAACAGGCCTATAAGATCGTGGAATCCGTACAGGTGATCGGCGGGACCAACGTGCAGTTTGCTCATGACCCGGTGACGGACAGGATCATTGTCATTGAAATCAATCCCCGGACCTCCCGTTCTTCCGCGCTGGCCTCCAAGGCTACAGGCTTTCCCATTGCACTGGTATCGTCCATGCTGGCAGCGGGCCTTACCCTGAAGGAGATTCCCTGTGGTAAGTATGGCACCCTGGATCAGTATGTGCCGGACGGCGATTATGTGGTGATCAAATTTGCACGTTGGGCCTTTGAGAAGTTCAAGGGCGTGGAGGACAAGCTGGGAACCCAGATGCGGGCAGTAGGCGAGGTCATGAGTATCGGCAAGACTTATAAGGAAGCGTTTCAGAAGGCGATCCGTTCCCTGGAGACAGGGCGTTACGGATTGGGACACGCCAAAGATTTTGATACATTATCGAAAGAAGAGCTGCTAAAAAGGCTGATCACACCCTCCAGTGAGCGTCATTTCCTGATGTACGAGGCGCTGCGCAAGGGGGCTTCCGTGGATGAGATCCATGAGATCACCAGGGTGAAGGCTTACTTTATCGAACAGATGAAGGAACTGGTGGAGGAGGAAGAGGCGCTCCTTGCATATAAGGGAAGCCTGCCCACAGATGAAATGCTGATCGCGGCCAAGAAGGACGGATTTGCCGACAAATATTTAAGCCAGCTCCTTGAGATCCCGGAGGATGAGATCCGAAGCCGCCGTATCGCCCTGGGCATGGAGGAAGCCTGGGAGGGCGTTCATGTCAGCGGTACAGAGAACAGCGCCTATTTTTATTCTACCTAT
Organism: uncultured Lachnospiraceae bacterium; assembly: GCA_947382625.1. Lineage (GTDB taxonomy): Bacteria > Bacillota > Clostridia > Lachnospirales > Lachnospiraceae > Suilimivivens. The sequence continues at coordinate 93,776 of CANDAG010000012.1, read as the reverse complement.
AATGCTCCTGATAAGAACCCGATCAATGAGGAAAAGCCGAAGATCATGATCTTAGGAGGCGGCCCCAACCGCATCGGACAGGGGATCGAGTTTGACTACTGCTGCGTCCATGCGGCCATGGCACTTAAGAAGCTGGGCTTTGAGACCATCATTGTCAACTGTAATCCGGAGACGGTATCCACTGATTATGATACCTCAGACAAGCTGTATTTTGAGCCTCTTACATTGGAGGATGTTCTGAGTATTTATAACAAAGAGAAGCCTCTGGGCGTGATCGCTCAGTTTGGCGGTCAGACACCTTTAAACCTGGCGTCCGAGCTGGAAAAGAACGGCGTCAGGATCCTGGGAACTTCGCCTTCTGTCATCGATCTGGCAGAGGATCGGGATCAGTTCCGCGCCATGATGGAGAAGCTGGATATTCCCATGCCGGAATCCGGTATGGCCACTACCGTGGAGGAGGCTCTTGCCATTGCGGAGAGCATCGGATATCCGGTAATGGTGCGCCCTTCCTACGTGCTTGGGGGCAGGGGAATGGAAGTGGTTTATGACGAGACAAGTATGACCGAATATATGAAGGCCGCAGTGGGGGTGACGCCGGACCGGCCGATTCTCATCGACCGGTTTTTGAACCATGCCTTAGAATGCGAAGCGGATGCCATCAGTGACGGTGCCCATGCCTTTGTGCCTGCAGTGATGGAACACATTGAGCTTGCCGGTATCCATTCCGGAGATTCTGCCTGCATCATTCCCTCCGTCCATATCCCCGAGGAAAGTGTGGAGACCATCAAGGAATATACCAGAAGGATCGCGGAGGAAATGCATGTAAAAGGACTGATGAATATGCAGTACGCCATCGAAAACGGCAAGGTATTTGTGTTGGAGGCCAATCCCAGAGCTTCCCGTACAGTACCTCTGGTATCCAAGGTGTGCAATATCCGTATGGTGCCCCTCGCCACAGATATCATCACTTCAGAGCTGACAGGACGTCCCTCCCCTGTACCGGAGCTGAAGGAACAGGTGATCCCCAATTACGGGGTAAAGGAGGCGGTATTCCCCTTTAATATGTTCCCAGAGGTAGACCCCATTTTAGGGCCGGAGATGCGTTCCACCGGCGAGGTGCTGGGTCTGTCCCGGTCATACGGAGAGGCCTTCTTTAAGGCCCAGGAAGCAGTTCAGTCCAAGCTGCCTCTGGAAGGCAGGGTGCTTATTTCCGTAAACAAAAAGGATAAGGACGAAGTGGTAGAGGTGGCCAGAAGCCTGGCTGAGGACGGATTTTCGATCGTGGCTACGGAAGGAACCTATAATCTGATCACGGCTGCCGGCATTCCCGCCGTGAAGGCAAAGAAGCTTTATGAAGGACGACCTAACGTGGGAGATATGATCACCAACGGCGATTTTGACCTGATCATCAATTCACCGGTGGGTAAGGACAGCGTACATGATGACAGCTATCTGCGCAAGGCGGCTATCAAGGCAAAAGCGCCGTACATTACAACGGTAGCTGCCGCAAGAGTGACTGCCGAGGGAATCCATTATCTGAAGACTCATAAAAGCAGCGAGGTGAAGTCTCTGCAGGAGCTGCACGGGGAGATCCATGAAAAGTAATATTGTTAACATAAAAACACACAAAATGAAAGGAGAAAGGGAAAAGTATGGCTGAATTTGTCAAATTAAAAGCAGGGGGACTGACTCCCTTACGTGAAATGAATCCCATGCTCATGTCCTACAATGTGGAATTTGCGGAAGTGACAGGGGGAACCTTCTGGAAAGCTTACACCCCGGAGCAGATCGCAGGCACAGAGGAATTTAAGGTGGAAGCCTCCGGTGACGGCATCACTTCTATGTACAAAGATCTGATGCAGGTTTATCCTCCCATCGACCTTTACAATGAAAAACTCCGCAAGCTTGCGAAGTATTTAGGTCCTGCCTGGGTGCGTGTTTCCGGCACATGGGCTACCAAGACTTATTATGATTTTGACGGGAGCACAAATGGCCAGGTGCCGGAAGGATATTTGAATGTACTGACCAGAGAGCAGTGGATCGGAGTGTTGGATTTTGTGAAAGCCATCGGCGCAAAGCTGATCGTTTCCGTAGCTAACTGCCCGGGACTTCACTCGGCGGATGAACCATGGCATCCGGCGGAGGCCGAGAAGCTTTTCTCTTTAAGCAAAGAGTATGGAGTACCCATCAATGCTGCGGAATTTGCCAATGAGCCCAACATGATGGAGGAGACAGGATTTCCCAAGGGCTACACTCCGGCAGATTACCGTAGAGATCAGGATCTGTTCTTTGGCTGGCTGCGTGCCAACTACCCGGATTGCATCTGTGTAGGACCGAGCACCACTGGTGGAGATAATATTTCCTTTGGAAGGGGAAGCTCAGATAAGAAGAGCGGCGGAGTGGAGCAGCTTGTGAAGGGTACCTGCGACTGTGCGGATCTGATGGAGGGAACGAAAGAGCCATTGGATGTATTCAGCTATCATTATTATAATGGCGTTTCAGACCGTCTTGCCTCTGTAATGCCGAATGCACACTGGTCGGCAGAGGAGGCGAGCAGCGAGCCTTATCTTATGACAGCCCTTAATTTTGCCAATACCTATGTGCCTATGCGCGACAAATATTGCCCCGGCGGGGAAATGTGGGTGACGGAATCCGGAGATGCAGGCGGCGGTGGCGATACCTGGGCTTCTACTTATCTGGATGTGCTGAGAACCTTAAATGAACTGGGAGGATTTGCATCCATTACCAATGGGGTGATCTTCCACAATACCCTGGCCTCTTCAGACTATGGTTTCCTTGCCCGCCAGGTATTTGATCCCCGGCCCAATTATTTTGCTGTTCTTTTGTGGAACCGTTTGATGGGAACTACTGTTTATGATTCCGAAGAACAGATCAGAGAGGGAGCTCATGTTTATGTGCACTCCCGCAAAGATGGCAAGGATGGCGTTGTCTATCTTGTGATCAATAATTCCCTGACGGAAACCACTACCGTTACCCTGCCTAAGGAAGCAGAGCGCTACACCTTAGCCGGAGAAAACGGCAATATGCGTGCTACCGTGATGACATTAAACGGAAATCCGCTGGTGCTGGGGGATGATAATGCGCTTCCCGAGCTTGCACCTGTTACCCAGGCAGCAGGAGAAGTGGAACTGGCACCGGGAAGCTGTACGTTTTTTGTGCTGTGATAATAGTTTGCTTTTTAAGGAAGCAATAAGGAAGCAATAAGGCATCAAAAAACACTTTACACCTCTCTTCAAGTATGCTATCATAAATCGGTATGAAAAATAGCCGTTGCTCAGAGCTATGGATACTCCGACCAGCTCCTGGCATCCGGCGTTTGAAAAATAAGGAGGAAATTCAAATGATTTCTAAGGAAAAGAAAACAGCCATCATGCAGGAATATGCAAGAACCGAAGGAGATACAGGATCGCCGGAGGTGCAGATCGCAGTGCTTTCCGCAAGGATCGCAGAGCTTACAGAGCACTTAAAGCAGCATCCCAAGGATAATCACTCCAGAAGAGGTATGTTCAAGATGGTAGGTCAGAGACGTGGTCTTCTTAATTATCTTAAGGATAAGGACATTGAAAGGTACCGTGCTTTGATTGAAAAACTGGGAATCAGAAAGTAAAAACGGCAGTTTTAAGGCGGAGCAGAAAAAGAGACTCCGCCTTTTTCCGTTTTTGGAAGAGTGTGAGATAGCTGCCAAAGGAGCAGCCGGTAGAAGAGAAAAGGAGAGAGATATGTACAAGACATTTTCAATGGAGCTTGCCGGGCGTACCTTAAGCGTAGACATCGGCAGGGTAGGCAAGCAGGCAAACGGATGCGCGTTCATGCATTACGGTGATACTACGGTATTATCTACTGCTACCGCATCGGACAAGCCAAGAGAGGGAATCGACTTTTTCCCTTTGAGCGTAGAATTTGAAGAAAAGATGTATGCAGTAGGCAAGATTCCCGGGGGATTCAACAAGAGAGAGGGTAAGGCTTCGGAGAACGCCGTTCTCACCAGCCGTGTGATCGACAGGCCTATGCGTCCTCTGTTTCCCAAGGATTACAGAAATGATGTGACCTTGAACAATATGGTTATGAGCGTTGACCCTCAGTGCCGTCCGGAGCTGGTAGCCATGATCGGTGCGGCGATCGCCACCAGTATTTCAGATATTCCCTTTGACGGCCCCTGCGCCATGACTCAGATGGGAATGGTGGACGGTGAGTTCGTGGTAAATCCTTCCCAGGAACAATGGAAAAACGGAGACTTAAACCTGACCGTGGCATCCACGGCACAGAAGGTGATCATGATAGAGGCAGGCGCCAATGAGGTTCCTGAGGACAAGATGATCGAGGCGATCTATAAGGCCCATGAGATCAACCAGACCATTATTGCTTTTATCGATCAGATCGTGGCAGAGGTTGGCAAGCCCAAGCACACCTATACAAGCTGTGCCGTGCCTGAAGAGCTGTTTGCCGCCATCAGGGAGATCGTACCTCCGGCAGAGATGGAGGAGGCAGTCTTCACAGACGAGAAGCAGGTGCGTGAGGAAAATATCAAAAACATCACAGAGAAGTTAGAGGAGGCCTTTGCAGAGAACGAAGAGTGGCTTGCAGTGCTTGGCGAGGCTGTTTATCAGTATCAGAAGAAAACCGTGCGGAAGATGATCCTGAAGGATCGCAAGCGTCCTGACGGCCGTGAGATCACTCAGATCCGTCCGCTGGCAGCAGAGGTTGATATCATCCCCAGAGTCCATGGCTCCGCTATGTTTACCAGAGGACAGACTCAGATCTGCAATGTATGTACCCTGGCTCCTTTGTCTGAACAGCAGAAGATCGACGGGCTCGATGAGAACGAGGTGAGCAAGCGTTATATGCATCACTACAACTTCCCTTCCTACTCTGTAGGAGAGACCAAGCCCTCCAGAGGACCCGGCAGAAGAGAGATCGGTCACGGGGCATTGGCTGAGAGAGCGCTGATCCCGGTACTTCCTTCCGAGGAAGAATTCCCTTATGCGATCCGTACCGTATCCGAAACCTTTGAGTCCAACGGCTCAACCTCCATGGCGTCTACCTGTGCCTCCTGTATGTCACTGATGGCAGCAGGCGTGCCCATTAAGAAGATGGTGGCCGGTATTTCCTGCGGTCTTGTAACCGGAGAAGAGGATGAGGACTATGTACTTCTTACGGATATCCAGGGGCTTGAGGATTTCTTCGGAGATATGGACTTTAAGGTAACAGGTACCACGGAAGGTATTACCGCGATTCAGATGGATATTAAGATCCATGGTCTGACCAGATCTATGGTGGAAGGCGCCATCGCAAGATGCAGGGAAGCAAGAATGTTTATCATGGATACCTGTATGAAGAAGGCCATCGCAGAGCCCAGGCCGGAGGTTGGCCCTTATGCACCCAAGATCATTTCCATCCAGATCGATCCTGAAAAGATCGGGGATGTGGTTGGACAGAGAGGCAAGACCATCAATGAGATCATTGCCCGTACCGGCGTTAAGATCGATATCACAGATGACGGAAATGTGTCTGTATGCGGTACCGATCCTGCTATGATGGACAAGGCAGTAGAATATATCAAGACCATCGTAACGGATTACCAGGAAGGACAGATCTTCCAGGGGATTGTGGTGAGCATCAAGGAATTTGGCGCTTTCATAGAGTTCGCCCCCGGCAAGGAGGGAATGGTTCATATTTCCAAGATTGCCAAGAACAGGATCAACCGGGTGGAGGATGTACTTACCCTGGGTGATAAGGTGACGGTAGTCTGCCTTGGCAAGGATAAGATGGGCAGAATGAGCTTCTCCATGAAGGATGTGGCTCAGGCTGCCACAAGATAAGTACAGCGGAAATTTAGTAACAGTAGTATTTTTATAAAAGAAGGCGTTGCCCGGAATCGGGCGGCGCCTTTTTAGATACGGACAGTTCGCGGAGCGTTCTGTCCGTTGTTTGGCATAAGGATAACTCGCAAGGCGTGTTATCCGTTGTTTAGTCATAATCCGGACAAACCGTCATATATTGGGATAAGAGGTGAAGATGATGATAAAGCAGAAAGAACTTGCTTTGCAAAAAGAGCTTACCAGGCAAAAAGAGATCACAGGGATATTTCCGGAGTCCATGAGGGATAAATGGGGCCAGGTGCTTTTAAAGGGAGACAAATTGCAGGAGATCCGGATGGGAGCAGGGCAGCCGGTAAGACTTCGGGTTTCCGGGAAGGAAAGATTTTTATCATCTAAGGGAGAGCTGTGCCAGGGCCCGGAGGGGGCCTGGTATGTGACGGAGAGAGAGCTGGACGAGATCATCGGACATATCTGCCGGTATTCTCCCTACGCTTTTGAAAATGAGATCCGGCAGGGATTTCTGACAGTGCCGGGAGGGCACAGGATCGGTCTGGCGGGACAGGTGGTCCTGAACGAAAAGGGAATGGTAAGGAACATTACCCGTATCCGCTTTTTAAATATCAGGATATCTCACGAGGTGATCGGCGCAGCCGGTGAGGTTATGCCCTATTTGTATGAGAAAACCCGTTTTTTGAATACCCTTTTAGTCTCTCCCCCGGGATGCGGCAAAACCACTCTGCTTCGGGATATCGTCCGGCAGGTGTCGGTTGGAAATGCTTATGGCCCGGGGCGGCAGGTGGGAGTGGTGGACGAGCGGTCTGAGATTGGCGGAAGCTTTATGGGGATTCCTCAGAATGATCTGGGGATCCGTACCGATGTGCTGGATGGATGTCCTAAGGTTCAGGGGATGATGCTTCTGATGCGTTCTATGGCGCCGGAGGTGGTGGCCGTGGATGAGATTGGTGGCACGGAGGATATGAAGGCGGTTTTTCAGGTGCTGCAATGCGGAAGCAGTGTGGCGGCAACGATGCATGGCAATTCCATGGAGGATGTGAAATGTCGCATGCAGTCCGGCGGAAAAGAGGAAATTTTTTTGGACTACCGGCCGGAGAAGTTATTCCAGCGGTTTGTGTTTCTTGAAAAAAACGATGGAAAATGCAGAGTCAGAGAAATTTGTGACGGCAGAGGAGAGCGGTTGTTTTCCGCCGGCAGGGAGGGTGTATGCTGCAGCTGACAGGATGTTTTATGGTGATAGGCGGATGTATTGGTTTCGCAGGCAGCCTTTGCAGAGATATAAGCCTGCGCCTTGCACTTTTGAAGCAGATACAGGGGATCTATGAAAGCTTAAAGTACTATATTGCCTATCAGAAGGCGGCGGTTCCGGACGCCTTGCTGGAGCTTTCCAGAAAGGAGCCGGAACCCTTCGGTGAGGCCTTTGAGGCGGTTTATACAGGTATTTATGAAGGGAAGGAAAATCTGCCCCTTCTCTGGAAGGAGCAGATGGACAAGGTACTGACTCGGACCCCCTTAAAAAGACAGGAGAAAAAGCTGCTTTATGATTTTCCGTTTTGCCTGGGATTCATGGAGGAAAATGCCCAGGCTAAGGCATTGGAGGCACTTTTACACGAAACTGCTTTGCAGATTGAACAACTGGAGCAGGAGAAGAGAAATAAGAACAAAATGATCATGAGTCTTGGGGTGAGTGTGGGAATCCTGATTTCCATTCTGCTCCTTTAGGGACTGTTAAGGAGCGGAGTATGGAGATAAACCTGATTTTTAAAATAGCGGCGGTAGGGATACTGATCACCATTTTAGGACAGATCTTAAAGCATAGCGGGCGGGAGGAGCACGCCTTCCTGATCAGTCTGGCAGGCCTGATCCTGGTGTTGACCTGGATCCTGCCCTATATCTATGATCTGTTCATTATGATCCAGGATCTGTTCAGCTTATAGAAAGCGAAGCACTGTTTGGGAAAGGATTGCAGGGGTATAAGTATGGAAATTATAAAAATCGGAATGCTTGGCGTGGCAGGAGTGATGCTGGCCCTGCAGTTTAAGTCCAGCCGGCCGGAATATGCCCTTTATCTGGGCGCTGCAGTCTGTCTGTTGATCTTTACTTTTTCGGTAAGCGGTCTGGAGACTCTGCTGATACGGATAAAGGGGCTGCAGGAGAACTTAAGTGGAAGCACGGATTATCTTGGATTTTTGTTTAAGGCAGTGGGTATCACTTATGTCTGTGAATTCTGTGCTTCTATATGTAAGGATGCAGGTTACGGAGCGGTGGCCGGACAGATCGAGATCTTCGGGAAACTGTCGGTGCTGCTTATGGGGCTTCCGGTTCTGGCAGCTGTGATCGAAAATATCAACGCCATAGCCGGATGAGAAGAAAGCGGGGCAGAGATGATGAAAAGACGGAGGATGCTATTCTTTTTGGCGATTCTGCTGTTAGCCCTCTTTTTGTGGGAAAAGGAAGCACAGGCTCAGGAAAAAAGGGATTCAGAACCGGAAGAGCAGGGGCAGGAGCTTTCTTATATAGACAGCTGGCTTGCCGCCTGCGATATGGGGGCTGTCAATGAGGGGATGGATCAGCTTTTCCCGGGCTTCCATCTGGATGGAAAGGAGCTTTTGGGGATGATCATGGATGGGCGGGCAGGGGATGCTTTCAGGCTGCTGATCGAACAGGTCGGGGGATCGTTGAAGGGAGAGCTCGGAGGGATCAGGCAGATCCTGGTCTATATCCTGGTGCTTGGGGTGGTTTCCGCTCTTTTTGCAGAATTCTCCGATCTGTTTGCAGGGGAACAGATCGCCCAGGCGGGATTTTACTTTTTATATCTGTTTTTGATGGTCATACTTACAAAGGTATTTCTTTTTGTATCGGAGGTGGTGGCAGGAGCGATAGAAAATATTGTGCTGTTTATCAGACTGTTTATCCCTACATATTTTATTGCCGTAGGGACTGCCCAGGGGACAGCGGCAGCATCATACTATTATCAGCTGATGCTGGTGCTTGCCTACCTGGCAGAGACCTTTTTAAATAAGGTATTGGTCCCTCTGATCTACAGCTATGTAATGTTATCCCTTTTAAACGGGCTCTGGTCTGAGGAGAAGCTCTCGCTCCTTTTGGATTTTATTGCCAGGGTGATCGGACTTTTGCTTAAGGTTTCTGTTGGTGCCGTGACCGGCTTAAGCCTGGTACAGTCCGTGATCGTGCCGGTGGCTTCTAGCCTGCGGATCTCTGCCCTGCGCAAGGCGCTCTCTGCCATTCCGGGGATAGGAGGTGTTGCGGAGGGGATGACCGAGCTGATGCTGGGGTCAGCGGTTTTGATCAAAAACAGTATGGGAGTGCTTCTCTTTGTTCTGATCACAGGTGCCTGCATCCTTCCTCTTCTTAAAATTCTGATCGTCACAGGAGTGGTTAAGCTGGGAGCTGCCATTACGGGAATTGTCAGCGATAAAAGGATATCAGTCTGTACGGACCGGGTGGGGGAAGGCTGTTTTCTGCTTTTTAAATGTATGTTTACTGCGGTAGCTCTGTTTTTGATCGTGATCGCGGTAATATCCTGCACATCTGTTTCATAAGGGGGGAGATTGGTGATCCTTGCTATAAAGGAGATATGTATTTTTATGATCGTTGCCCAGGCAATCCTTTTTTTTGTGCCGGGCAACACCTATGGAAAGTATGTGAGACTGCTGGTGGGAGTGATGCTGATCCTGCGTCTTATAGAGCCATTATTCGGCTTTGTGATAAAGGAGGAAAAACAGCAGGAGATCCGGGAAAGGATATGGGAGCTGGAACAGGCAGTCCATGCACAGAGCGGGGAGCTTGTGCTGGAGGAGGCTGCAGATCTGGTCAGCAAAGGCATTGGGGAGGAATTAAAAGGCAGATTGGAGGAATGCGACGATGTACACAGGATCGAGAGCGTGGATTTTGACCGGGAAAAGGAAAATATCATTATCACCATATCTGAAAAAGGCAGAGGAGAAGACGGAGATAAGATCCGCATCGAGCCTGTTAAGCTGGGAGAAGCCGGAGACAGAGATGATGCTGCAAAGGAGGATCCTGAAAAAGAGCAGCTGAAGGCGCTTTATGGAAGCTGTCTGGGGGTTGAGGCCGGAAGGATCGAAATCATATGGGATCGGTAAGGGGCAGGATCCGGAAAGAGAGGTGGCAGATATGCAGGAAAAAAAAGAGCAAAGACAGGAAATGGGCATAGCCCGTAAATTCACGGGAAAGCTGTCGAAGGATAATTTTCTGATCGTGATCCTTGTAGGGATTCTTCTTCTGGTAATTGTATGGCCCGTGGAGGATAAAAAAACAAAAACACAGTCCGAACAATGGGACAGTGGAGCTGATATAATAAAATTACAGTCAGACACCGGAGGAAGAACAGCAGATCCGGATGCTGCTTACGAAGGGGAATTGATCTCCTACGCTGCAATGCTGGAGCATTCCTTAGAAGAGCTGCTTGCTACAATGGATGGTGTGGGGCGTGTCCGGGTAATGGTGACCCTGGAGGGGTCAGGGGTGTCTGTAGTGGAAAAGGATCAAAGCAGGGAAAGGAACTCTGTGGATGAGACGGATTCCGCAGGAGGGAGCAGGAAGACAATGGATACCGGCTTCAGTGAGGAAACCGTATTTGACAAAAGGCAGGGGAGCAGCGCAGGTCCCTATGTGAAGCAGGTCTTAGCGCCTAAGGTGGAGGGTGTGGCGGTATCTGCCCAGGGAGGTGGAGATGCCGGGATCGTCCGGAATATAACAGAAGCAATTCAGGCATTATTTGGCATTGAGGCACATAAAATTAAAATAGTTAAAATGATACCATAATAAGAAGGAGAAACGGATTTGAAGAATATGGTGAAAAAGAATCAGATCATGATCACAGCGCTGGCAATCATGATCGCAGTTGCAGGTTACCTGAATTTTGCCGGCAGCAAAATCACAGATGAGGAGATCATGACGGCAGGGTCCGATACCGTGGTAGCCGGGGATGAGACTATGGACACGGATGTGGCTGCTTTGTTTGAGATATCCGATGAGGATATGGAGCAGGCTGCCTACAGCGATATTGAAAGCCTGGACTCAGAGGTAGTGCTGGAGGAGGAGAATTATCTGGATGAGAGCATGGAGGAGCTTCTTGCGGAGAACATGACAGGGGATCTGGCCCAGAATACAGAAAATCAGATTTCCGACGGGGAAACGCCGGGAGAGGCGGTTTTTACCTCTGCAAGCAGTTTAAATACACTTTCGGGGGCAAGACTCTTAAAAGAGCAGACCAGGGCGAGAAATAAGGAAACGCTGCTGGAGATCATCAATAATGTGAATATCAGTGAGGAACAAAAACAGGAAGCAGTAGATAATATGATAGCCATTACCGATGTGGCAGAGAAGGAGACAGCGGCGGAGATCCTGCTGGAAAGCAAGGGCTTTGATGATGTGGTGGTCAGTATCACCGATGAAACAGTGGACGTGGTGGTAAATGCCGTAGAGCTTACAGAAGCCCAGAGGGCCCAGATCGAGGATATTATCATCCGCAAAACAGGAGTGTCGCCGGACGCTATTGTGATCAGCACACTGAACGAAGAATAATCTTAATGCTATATTTAGAAAAATGTGGTATCCTAGTACAGGAAATCAAAAGATTTTAGTAAAAACAAGAAAGGGATACCCTGATGAAGAAAACGATCACCTCAGGGCATATGGCGGCGGGAGCAGCGATGAATGCAGCAGACGGCCGGGAGACGGGAAATGTATCCTGCGCTCCGCATTAAACGCCGCCACGCTTCGCGAGCCGGCTTATTGATTAAAAAGCTTCTGCCCCATATGCCATAGAAAAAAGAATTCGGAGGAAAAACACGTGAAAAGCTATGAACATGAAATAAACAGAAGAAGAACCTTTGCCATCATATCCCACCCTGATGCAGGGAAGACCACGTTGACAGAAAAGTTCCTGCTCTACGGAGGAGCCATTAACCTGGCAGGAAGTGTAAAAGGGAAGGCAACGGCGAGACATGCCGTATCCGACTGGATGGAGATTGAAAAGGAGAGAGGTATCTCTGTCACCTCATCGGTACTACAGTTTGAATATGATAATTTCTGCATTAATATCCTGGATACGCCGGGGCATCAGGATTTCTCTGAGGATACCTACCGTACCCTGATGGCGGCGGATTCTGCCGTCATGGTCATCGATGCCTCTAAGGGGGTGGAGGCTCAGACCCGTAAGCTCTTTAAGGTCTGTGTTATGCGGAAGATCCCTATATTTACTTTTATCAACAAGATGGACAGAGATGCCAACGATACCTTTGAGCTCTTAGACGAGATTGAAAAGGAGCTGGGGATCGCCACCTGTCCGGTGAACTGGCCTATAGGCTCCGGAAAGAGATTTAAAGGGGTCTATGACAGGGAGCGAAAGTGTGTGATCACTTACTCTGATACAGAAAAGGGAACCAAAGAGGGGGAAAGCGTGGAAATCCCGGTAAGCGATGAGGAGAAGCTCCTGTCCGTGATCGGGGAAGAAGCGGCGGACACTCTCAAGGATGAGATCGAGCTTTTAGACGGGGCAAGCGCAGAGTTCGATCTGGAGCTGGTCCGCGCTGGTGATCTGACCCCTGTCTTTTTCGGGTCGGCGCTTACTAACTTCGGTGTGGAATTCTTTTTGCAGCATTTTCTCAAAATGACTACGACACCGCTTCCGCGGAAAGCGGATATAGGGGTTATTCCCCCTGCCGAACATGATTTTTCGGCCTTCGTGTTCAAGATCCAGGCGAATATGAATAAGGCTCACAGAGACAGGATCGCATTTATGCGGATCTGCTCCGGTAAATATGAGGCCAGCATGGAGGTCAGACACGTGCAGGGAGGGAAGGTAATGCGTCTTTCCCAGCCCCAACAGATCATGGCAAGCGAAAGAAAGGTATTGGAGGAGGCTTATGCCGGGGATATCATTGGCGTTTTTGATCCGGGACAGTTTTCCATTGGAGATACTCTGTGCATGCCTAAAGAACAGTTCTGCTATGAAGGGATCCCTACGTTTGCCCCGGAGCATTTTGCCAGGGTAAGGCAGATGGATACCATGAAGAGAAAGCAGTTTGTCAAAGGGATCACACAGATCGCCCAGGAGGGCGCTATCCAGATCTTTCAGGAATTCAATACCGGTATGGAAGAGATCATCGTAGGGGTGGTTGGCGTGCTTCAGTTCGACGTGTTGAAATATCGTCTCGAAAACGAATACAACGTGGAGATCAAACTGGAAAATCTTCCTTATGAGCATATCAGGTGGATTGAGAATAAAGATATCGATCTGGACAAGCTCACAGGCACCTCTGATATGAAAAAAATAAAGGATCTGAAAGGAAATCCTCTTCTTTTGTTCATCAATGCGTGGAGCGTGGGGATGACACTGGATCGCAACAAGGGATTAGAGCTTTCGGAATTTGGACGTAACTAAACTGATATAGAAACAAAGACAACCGATCAGACAGGATCGATTCAGATATGGCGGATAGGATTAACAGGCGTAGGGATATGAAAAAAAGAAAATGCATAGGACTGCTTCTTTTCTGGATGCTGCTCTTTGCGGGATGTGCCCATTTAGAGGAACAGGACAAGCCGGATCAAAATGAAACACAACTGAACATCGGAGAAACTGCGGAAGGATCTGACGAGGGGCAGGAAGAGCCAAAGGAGCAGCAGGAGGAAAACTCTGCAGGAGAGGGGCAGGAAGCAGATTCGGAAGAAGTAAAGGATATCCCGGGGATTCCGCCGGAGGAGACGGATCTGATCAGGAAGCAGCAGAGAGGGCTTTTTCATTATGACAGGCTTGATGAAGAGGAACAGGTGATCTATGCGGAAATACTGAAGGTCCTCAGTGAGTTTGGAGAGAGTACGGCGTTATCCTGCATGGATGCAGACAAGATCGAGAAGGTTTTTCAATGTGTGCTGAACGATCATCCGGAGATCTTTTATGTGGATGGCTATACCTTCACCAGATATACCTTAGGAGAGGTGGTCAAAAAGATCACCTTCTCCGGAACCTATAATATTACAGAGGAGGAGGCCGCACAGCGCAGGGCACAGATCCTGCAGTATACAGAGGAATGCCTTGGAGGAATGGAGGCAGGATGCGGAGATTACGAAAAAGTAAAGTATATTTACGAATATATCATCAATCATACAGAATATGACGCCCAGATACCTGACAATCAAAATATCTGCTCCGTATTCATCCACCGTAAGAGTGTCTGCCAGGGGTATGCCAAGGCTACGCAGTATCTTCTCAGAAAAGCGGGGATCGAGGCTACCCTGGTGATGGGCAGAGTCTCCGGCGGAGAAGGACATGCATGGAATCTGGTAAGGCTGGATGGAAGCTATTATTATGTGGATACTACCTGGGGAGATGCATCCTACCAGATCATAGGAGGAAGTGTGGACCAGACCATCGGCAGCATCCCGCCGATCAATTATGACTATCTGTGTGTTACCACAAACCAGCTTACAAGAACCCACATCATTGATCCTATCGTGCCGGTTCCGGTCTGCGAATCTATGGAGGATAACTATTATGTCCGTGAAGGTCTGTATTTTACCGGAGTGGACAAAGAAAAGCTTGGGGAGGTGTTTGCTTCCTCCTATGCACAGGGCAGCACCTATGTAACCCTGAAATGCTCTGACCTGACGGTTTATGACGAAATGATAAGACATATGATAGAAGAGCAGGGGATTTTTAATTACTTAAATACCCAGGAGGGGACGGTTTCCTATGCGGAAAACGAAGAACAGCTGAGCCTGAGCTTCTGGCTGTAGGCGTCCTGTGCAAAAATAACTGTGAAATGTGGTTTTTGCGGGCTATGCAAAAAGCGGATTTTTTGGTATGATAAGTGATAATGGTTAGGCACATCCGCCAGTATAACCCCTGGGAAACAGATTTTTGGCACAGCGGCCAGGGCATAGTATTGGCGGGGATGTGGTATAATAATTGGAAATAACAGGAAAGAAGGGTATAGATCATGGAAAAAGCAGCAGAACAGAACATGCATGTATTGCAGGAGGAGCTTGGTACTGTGAAGATTGCGGATGATGTAGTGGCAATGATCGCAGGACTTGCGGCCAGTGATGTGAAGGGTGTTGCCGCTATGGCAGGAAACATCGGCAATGAGTTAAAGAGCAAAATGGGAATGAAGAATCTGGCCAGAGGCGTCAGGGTAGAGGTGCTTGGCAAGAAGGTAAAGGCAGAGCTTGCCCTTATCGTGGAATATGGCTACAACATTCCTGCGATTTCCCAGAGAGTACAGGAAAAAGTAAAATCCACCGTAGAGAATATGACCGGGCTGGAGGTATCCGATGTGGATATCCGTATTGCCGGGGTCTGCATGCAAAAAGAAAAATAAGTACAGGACAAATTATATGAGCATGAGCAGAAGAGAAATGAGAGAGCAGGTCTTCAAGCTGTTGTTTCGTGTGGAATTTAATCCCAGGGAAGAAATTGCCGAGCAGGAGGAATTTTTCTTCAGGGATGACGAAAACGAAATAACAGAGAAGGATAGTGCTCAGATCAGTGTAAAATTTAACAGGATCATCAATAAGTTGGATGATATTGACGCCGCGTTAAATGATAAGGTAAAGGGTTGGGAGACCGGCCGTATGGGCAAAGTGGATCTTACTATTTTAAGGCTGGCAGTCTATGAAATTATGTTTGATGATGAGATACCTGCCGGTGTGGCCATTAACGAGGCGGTGGAGTTAGCCAAAAAATTCGGGCAGGACTCTTCATCGGCCTTTGTAAACGGAGTGCTGGCGAAGTTTGCACAGTAGATCAGGCAGATCAGCGTCTGATGACATACAGGATTCATGACAGAATCGACGCAGACCTTAGAGCAGACTTTAGGGCGGAGAACGGAATGCAGAATATTTACACAGTAGGTCAGGTAAACTCATACATTAAAAATATGTTCGCACAGGATTTTTTGCTTCAGGAGCTTTCTGTGAAAGGAGAGGTCAGCAACTGCAAATATCATTCCTCCGGGCATATTTATTTTACTTTAAAGGATGAAAAGGGAACGATTGCCTGTGTGATGTTTGCAGGGAACCGTTCCGGCCTTACCTTTCGGATGGCGGAAGGAATGCAGGTGGTAGTAAGAGGCAGTATCGATGTGTATGAGCGGGACGGCAAATACCAGATGTATGCCAAACGCATTACCCAGGAAGGGGCCGGAGCGCTTTATGAGCGGTTCGAGCAGCTGAAAAGAGAGCTCCTTGAGAGAGGAATGTTTGCCCCTGAGTACAAAAAGCCCATTCCGCCATTTGTCAGAACCCTTGGAGTTGTTACGGCGCCTACCGGAGCGGCAGTCAGGGACATTATCAATGTAGCCACGAGAAGGAATCCCTTTGTGCAGATCCTTTTGTATCCGGCCATCGTTCAGGGAGAAGCGGCAGCTGCCAGCATTGTAAAAGGGATCCGGGAATTAGAACGTCAGAATGTGGATGTGATCATCGTAGGACGGGGCGGCGGATCCATAGAGGATCTGTGGGCTTTTAATGAAGAAGTGGTAGCGCAGGCGGTTTTTGACTGTAGTATCCCAATTATTTCTGCGGTAGGTCATGAGGTGGACACTACGATCATCGATTATGTGTCAGATCTGCGGGCACCCACGCCCTCGGCGGCGGCAGAGCTTGCAGTGTGTGATATTTTTCATTTTATTGCACAGCTCGAGGGGATCAGGGCAGCATTGAACCGGCAGATGCGGGGACGTATCAGATTGTGCCGGGCAGATTTGGAGGCATTTGAGGCCAGGATCAGGGCAAACAGTCCTATGGGCAGGATACGGGAAAAGAGAGCCTATGCCGTAAGCCTGGAAGAGAGGCTTGGAGCGGCAATGAATGACAGGATAACAATGAGCAGGCACAGGCTTGCCATCTATATAGAAAAGCTGAAGGGACTTTCACCTCTTGATAAACTGAATCAGGGATATTCCTATGTCTCGGATGAGGAGGGGAGGACTTTCACAGATGTAAACAAGGTTTCCATCGGGGACAGGCTTCATGTCTATGTCAAAAACGGAAGAGTAGAAGCAGAGGTTATGAGGAAATATCCCAGGGAAATATCCTGAGGAAATATCTTTGGAAAGTATCCTGGGGGAATATCCGCGGGGAAAGGGAAAGGTTAGGATGGAAGAGAAAGAAAGCAGAGAGCTGAAGCTGGAAGAGGCTTTTGAAATGCTGGAGGAGACGGTGGCAGCTCTTGAGAGAGAGGACATTTCGCTGGAAGAGTCCTTTCAGATTTATAAACAGGGAATGGAGCTTTTAAAGAAATGCAACAGCTCCATTGATATGGTAGAAAAAAAGGTACTGGTTTTAAATGAGAATGGAGAAACCAATGAATTTTAGGCAAATACTGGATGAAAAAACCACTTATGCGGAGCAGGTGTTAGAGAAATATCTGCCGGAGGAAAGCGGCTTCCAGAAGAGAGTGATAGAGGCAATGAATTATAGTGCTATGGCAGGAGGAAAGCGTCTCAGGCCTCTCCTTATGAAAGAAAGCTTTCTATTGTTTGGCGGAGAGGGAGAGCTGATAGAACCATTTATGGCGGCTCTTGAGATGATCCATAATTATTCCCTGATCCATGATGATCTTCCAGCTATGGATAATGATGAATATCGGAGAGGGCGTAAGACTACCTGGAAGGTTTATGGAGACGGCATGGCGGTTTTGGCCGGGGACGGGCTTCTTAATCTGGCTTATGAAACAGCTGCCCGTGCTTTTGATATGGCAGAGGATGCAGATACCCTGAAGCGGGTGGCAAGAGCGCTTAAGGTGCTTGGGCACAAAGCAGGAATTTATGGTATGATCGGTGGTCAGACAGCTGATATAGAAGCAGAGACCAAAGAACAGATCACCCAGGAGGAGCTTTTGTTTATCCACGAAAATAAAACTGCCGCGCTGATCCAGGCAGCCATGATGATCGGGGCAGTCCTGGCAGGAGCAGAGGAAGAGGCAGTGAAGGCCATGGAGCAGGCGGCTTACCTGATAGGGATCGCCTTCCAGATCCAGGATGATATTTTGGATGTGACCAGCAGCCTGGAGGTTTTGGGAAAGCCGGTAGGAAGTGACGCCAAAAACCAGAAGCTTACTTATGTTACCCTCCATGGACTCGAAGACTCCCGGAGGGAAGTGGAGAGAATGTCCGGAGAGGCCATCAGGATCCTTCAGTCCTTTCCGGGGAAAAACGAATTTTTGGAGGAACTCGCTGTATTTCTGATCACCAGAGAAAAATGACGGGACGAAAGAAAAGAAGGTTGATAAAATGTTGCTTGATGCGATTAAAGGTGCCAATGATATTAAGAATATAGACCCTTCGGATTATCAGGAGCTTGCCCAGGAGATCCGTAGCTTTTTGATTGAAAAAATATCCCGCAGCGGCGGCCATTTGGGGTCTAATCTGGGAGCGGTGGAGCTTACCATGGCTCTCCATTTGTTTCTGGATCTGCCCCAGGATAAGCTGATCTGGGATGTAGGACATCAGTCCTATACCCATAAGCTGCTCACAGGCAGACGGGAGGGCTTTGAGAAGCTGCGTAAGCAGGGAGGCTTAAGCGGTTTCCCCAAGCGCAAAGAAAGCGATTGCGACTGCTTTGACACCGGGCACAGCTCTACTTCTATTTCAGCCGGGCTTGGTCTTGTGAAGGCAAGAGATATCCAGGGCGGGAACAATACCATAGTTTCCGTGATCGGAGACGGTTCCCTGACAGGTGGTATGGCATATGAAGCCCTGAATAATGCGGCAAAGCTGGAAACCAATTTTATCATTGTACTCAATGACAACAACATGTCCATTTCCGAAAATGTAGGAGGTATGTCCAAATATCTGAATAATATCCGGACAGCCAATACTTATCTGGATATCAAGGAAGGGGTATATAATACACTAAAGGAGATCCCGAGAGGCAACAGGGTGGTAGAAGGGATCCGGAAGGCCAAAAGCAGCTTCAAGCACCTGGTGGTGCCGGGAATGTTTTTTGAGGATATGGGGATCACCTATTTAGGACCTGTGGACGGTCATAATATTCCGGCAATGCTGAAGGTGTTCCAGGAGGCCAAAAGAACCAGAAATGCAGTGATCGTCCATGTGATCACCGAGAAAGGCAAGGGGTTTGCACCGGCAGAGCGTCATCCGGCAAGATTCCATGGGGCGGAACCCTTTGATATCGAGACGGGACTTCCGTCGAAACCCCGGACAACGGCTAACTATACGGATATTTTTTCAACGGTTATGACCAAGCTGGGGGCAAGAGATGAAAAGGTTGTGGCCATTACGGCAGCCATGCCGGATGGAACCGGTCTGAAACGCTTCAGAAATATGTATCCGGATCGATTCTTTGATGTGGGAATTGCGGAGGAGCATGCTGTCACCTTTGCGGCAGGGCTTTCCGCGGGAGGATTGAAGCCTGTTGTAGCTATTTATTCTTCCTTTTTACAGAGAGCCTATGACCAGATCCTTCATGATGTATGTATCCAGAATCTGCCGGTAGTCTTTGCCGTTGACAGGGCCGGTCTGGTGGGAAGCGACGGCGAGACTCACCAGGGGATTTTTGATCTGTCCTATTTATCATCTATTCCTAATATGCACATTATGGCTCCGAAGAATAAATGGGAGCTTTCCGATATGATGAAATTTGCCATTGCATTTGACGGACCGGTGGCAATCCGGTATCCCAGAGGGGAAGCCTATGGAGGATTGAAGGAGTACCGCAGTCCCATTGAAATGGGAAAAGCGGAGCTTCTCTATGCGGAAGGCGAGGTCTGCCTTATGGCAGTGGGAAGCATGGTAAAAACAGCAGAGGCGGTGAAGGATCTGCTGAATCAGGCAGGATATAAGTGCAGCGTGATCAATGCCAGATTTGTGAAGCCCATTGATGAAAGAGCGGTGAAATGGGCCTGCGAAAATCACAGGCTGGTGGTATCCATGGAAGAAAATGTTGCCAGCGGCGGATACGGAGAAAAGGTCCGGGCCGTGGTGGACGGATTAGACACAGAGGCGAGCTTTCTGCAGATTGCAATACCGGATGAGTATGTGGAGCATGGCAACGTGGAACAGCTGAAACAGGAAATTGGCATTGATGCGGAAACCATTGCGGAGAAGATCAAACGCTGTCTGCTTCGCGGGCCAGCTTATTGATCAAACGCTATCACGCTTTGCGAGTTAGCTTATTGAATTTAAAAAGAAATGGAAAACTGATCATGAAAGAACGGTTAGATCTATTGCTTGTGCGGGAGGGCCTGGCGTCTACCAGGGAAAAGGCCAAAGCGGTCATTATGTCAGGGAATGTGTTCGTGGATGGACAGCGCGAGGATAAGGCGGGCACATTCTTTGATCCGGACAAGGTTCATATAGAGGTAAAGGGCATGGCGCTCCGGTACGTGAGCCGGGGCGGCCTTAAGCTGGAAAAGGCAATGGACGGGTTCGGCCTGGAATTAAAAGGAAGGATCTGCATGGATATCGGCGCGTCTACAGGAGGATTTACCGACTGCATGCTGCAGAATGGAGCCAGTAAGGTGTATTCTGTGGATGTGGGATATGGCCAGCTGGACTGGAAACTGCGCAATGATCCCAGAGTGGTCTGCATGGAAAAGACCAATTTCAGATTTATGACGCCGGCGGATATAGAGGAAAAGCCGGATTTTGCTTCTGTAGACGTATCCTTTATTTCACTTACTAAAATTCTTCTGCCGGCCAGAGCGCTTTTGGATGATTCGGGCGAGATGGTCTGTCTGATCAAACCCCAATTTGAAGCCGGACGCGAAAAAGTTGGAAAAAAGGGTGTTGTCCGGGAACCGAAGATCCACGAGGAGGTGATCCGGAAGATCATTGACTATGCGGATCATATCGGATTTCTTATTCTGCATCTGGATTTTTCTCCTATCAAGGGCCCGGAGGGAAATATCGAATATCTGCTTCATTTACGGAAGGATATACATAAGATGCAAAATACTCTTGCCATCACGGAAAGTGAAGGTGAAAGTGCACTTCTGGAGATCACTGAGCAAAAAAGCGGGTATTCCCAGCGGGAGGAGATCGCTCTGCTGATCACACAAACCGTTGAGAAGGCTCATGGAGAGCTGGGAGGGAACAGATCATGAAGTATTTTTATGTGATTGCGAACTCAACCAGGGAGGGGGCTTTATCCACAGCTGGATTTATTAAGGCGTATCTTGAAAAGCTGGGTATGACGTGCTTTGTGGATGAAGGGACGCAGAAGCCTGACAGGGACGGTTACACCTACCGGGAGCAGGTAAGTCCTGAGGTGGACTGCATCATTGTACTGGGAGGGGACGGAACCCTTCTCCAGGCAGCTGTGGATCTGGCAGACAGGGATATTCCCTTTTTGGGGATCAATATGGGAACCCTGGGGTTCCTGGCTGAGGTGAACAGAGACGGGGTTGAGAATGCGCTGCAAAAGCTGATCCGTGAAGAATTTACCATCGAAAAGCGGATGATGCTCCTGGGCAGATGCCATGGGGCGGATGGCCCGGGGGATGAGGCAAGGGCATTAAACGACATTGTCATCACAAGGAAAGGCTCACTGCAGATCATCAATTTCAGCATTTATGTGAATGGGCAGCTTCTTCATAGATTTCACGGTGACGGGATCATAGTGGCTACACCTACCGGTTCTACCGGCTACAGCCTCTCTGCGGGAGGACCCATTGTGGAGCCTAAAGCCGAGCTGATCGTGCTTACGCCAATCTGCCCCCATTCCATGCAGAGCAGAAGCATCATACTTTCCTGCGAGGATCTGGTCACAGTAGAGATAGAAAGCAGCAGAGACGGGGAGATACAAGAGGTGGAAGCAATCTTTGACGGATGTCATAAGAAGGCTTTGCGCACCGGCGAGAGGATTGAAATCCGTAAATCCGGCAAGACTACCGGGATCGTGAAGCTGAGCCAGGTCAGCTTTTTGGAGGTACTCCACCGTAAAATGAGCGATTAGCCGGAAAAAACAACGGATGCCACGCTTCGCGAGACATCCTTATGTTAATAAGAGTAATTGGGAGTGAGGCTACTATGAAAAAGAGCAGACATCAGAGGATCAAGGAACTGGTGGAGCAGTTTGAGATTGAAACCCAGGAGGAGCTGGCGGAGAGGCTCAAG
Source organism: uncultured Lachnospiraceae bacterium (assembly GCA_947382625.1). Classification (GTDB taxonomy): domain Bacteria; phylum Bacillota; class Clostridia; order Lachnospirales; family Lachnospiraceae; genus Suilimivivens. Next base: position 71,791 of record CANDAG010000012.1, on the reverse strand, counting down.
GAGGATGGCTACCCGGTAACCCAGGCCACAGTGTCAAGAGATATCAGGGAGCTTAAGCTCTCTAAGGTCCCCATAGGAGATGGGAGACAGAAATATACGATTTTGGTGCAGAGCGATCACTATCTCAGTGACAAATATATCCGGGTGCTGAAGGACGGATTTGTTTCCATGGATATGGCTCAGAATATCCTGGTGGTAAAAACGGTTTCCGGGATGGCTATGGCGGTGGCGGCTGCTATAGATGCCATGAAGCTGAAGGAGATCGTGGGTTCCATCGCAGGTGATGACACCATCATGATGGCAGTCAGAACGGTGGAGGATACGGAGCATGTCATGGAGAAGATACGTAATATGCTGGAGGAGTGAGCGCAGGCTGTTGCAGGAATAAATACAGATTACTGCAGGAGTGGGTATGGGAGCCGGGGAGCGAGCGGCTCTGGCCCGTCCAAAATAATGAAGAGAGGTAGTACATGCTTGAAAGTTTACATGTGAAGAATCTGGCATTGATCGATGAGCAGGAGGTGTTCTTTTCGCCGGGGATGAATATTCTTACCGGGGAGACCGGCGCAGGAAAATCCATTATCATCGGATCGATCAATCTGGCTTTAGGGGCAAAAGCAGGTAAGGATTATATCCGTTCCGGCGCTGAATATGCGCTGGTTGAGTTGATGTTTTCGCTAAATGAGCAACAGTGCGCCAGGATCAGGGAACTGGATATTCCCATAGAGGAGGACGGAACCTTGATCCTTCAGAGGAAGATCATGGCCACAAGAAGCGTCTGCCGGGTAAACGGAGAGACCATCAGTGCCGGTGAGCTCAAAAGTCTTTCCGGATATCTTTTGGATATGTACGGGCAGCATGAGCATCAGTCGCTGCTAAAGCCGCAGGCCGCCAGAAAAATGCTGGATGAGTATGTGGGAAACAAGGCACAGGATATAAAGGCCCTTCTTAAAGAAAAGCTTCTGGATTACAGAAAGTGGAAGGAAGAGCTAGAGGAGCAGAATTCCGATGAAGCAATGCGCCAGCGGGAGGCAAAGCTTCTGGCATTTGAGATCGATGAGATCGAGGCTGCGGCGCTGGATCCGGAGGAGGACGAGCAGGTAGAAAGGAAATACCGGCGGCTTGTCAACGCAAAACGGATGAAGGAAGTGGTCTATGGGGTTCATGGGCTTACGGGATATGAGGAAGAGGGAAGTGCAGGACCGATCATAGGACATGCACTGCGTGAGCTGAAGACCTTAAGCGCCTATGACGAGGAAAGCATGCCGCTGATCGCACAGCTTACAGATATTGACGATCTGCTCAATGATTTTAACCGCGCTATGGCGCAGTACGAGGACAGCCTTGAATTTGACGGGGAGGAGTTTGCTCTTTTGGAGGAGAGACTGAACCTTCTGAATCATTTGAAGGATAAATATGGAAGTACTATTGAGGATATTTTAAAAAATCAAGAAGAAAAGCAGCAGGCTCTTTTAAGACTTGAAAATTTTGAAGAATACAGACAGCAGCTCCAGGAAAAAATAAAACAGAGGGAAAAAGAGATCCAAAAGCTTTGCAGAGATCTGTCAAAGCTACGGAAAGGGGCGGCAGAGCCTCTTACTCATAAGCTCAAGGAGGCGCTGGCGGATCTGAATTTTCTGGATGTGGAATTTAGCGTTTCGGTTACCCCCATGGAAGAGGAATTCTCGGCAGAGGGCCATGATAAGGTGGAATTTTTGATCTCCACCAATCCAGGCGAAGCCCTTAAGCCTCTCTGGCAGATTGCCAGCGGTGGCGAGCTGTCGCGTATTATGCTGGCCTTTAAAACCGTTTTTGCAGACAGGGATGAGACAGATACTCTGGTGTTTGATGAGATTGATACGGGTATCAGCGGAAGAACCGCATGGAAGGTTTCGGAGAAGCTGGGAAGGCTTTCCAGAAATCATCAGATCATCTGTATTACCCATCTGGCACAGATCGCTTCTATGGCCGATTCCCATTTTCTGATTGAAAAGGGGTTGAAAAAGGACAGGACTGTGACGGATATCAGAGAGCTTTCCGATGAGGAAAGCCTGAAGGAGCTGGCAAGGCTTCTTGGCAGCGGCGAGCTGACCGAGGCAGTTTTAGGCAATGCAAGGGAAATGAGGCAGACAGCCTGCAGAGTGAAGGATAGCGCTGATCAGCGTTGAGATGAGGGCTGCAGAGGGTATGCTTAACTGTTACAAATTGGAAGTAAAAAAATAAAATTATGCAATTAAAAATCCGGGTTCTCCGCATACTAAAAGGGACATACTATGTGTATGCCCCTTTTTTCAACAATAAGCTGGAACGCGAAGCGCGACAGCGTTTGTTAATAAGCCGGAACGCAAAGCGCAACGGCGTTTGATAATAAAGGATGTGGAGACTTGGAATGTTAAAAGAACCAGATCATAGCCAGCTTTTGGCCTATAAAAAATTTTTGTATCTTTTGCTGACCCTGGGCATACTGGGGATCGTGGTTTCGGTTTATTATTTTGTATGGCTCAGCGTTCCATCCACCATCATGATCAAAGCGGGGGTGGATCAGGAATTGGATTTTAAAGTACCGGCTGCCGGTGAGCTGTACAAGGATGCGATCGAAGTCAGCGGAAGTGTTAGCGCATCTCCGGAAACAGGAAGCAGCGTTTATATCAATTTAAGCCGTCCGGTTACCATTAAGGCTAACCAGGTGGATCAGTACAAGCTTCAACTGAAGCTTTTCGGGATGATCCCCTTTAAGGAAGTGGATGTTGAGGTAATACAGGATCTCAGGCTGAAGCCTGCAGGGATCCCCATAGGTATTTATGTGAAAACCCAGGGGGTGCTGGTGGTAGGAGTGGGAGAGTTTGAGGGAGAGGACGGACAGAAATGCAGCCCGGGAAAGTTTATTTTTCAGGTGGGGGACTATATACTGGAGATCAACGATGAGGCAGTCAATGAAAAAAAGAAACTGATCGAGAAGATTGCACACAGTGATGGTCAGGAGATGGTGTTTAAGGTGCGGCGGGGAGGCTCTGAGATTGAAGTGAAGGCCCGGCCTGAAGCCAATCAAAACGGAGAATACAAGATGGGGATCTGGGTCAGGGACAACGCACAGGGAGTTGGAACCATGACCTATATTGATGAGCGCGGATGCTTCGGGGCATTAGGGCACGGGATCAACGATGTGGACACCAGTACCCTTATGTCTTTATCCAAAGGAACGCTTTACCATACAGAGATCATAGGTATCACAAGGGGAACCAATGGAACGCCGGGAGAACTGACCGGATTTATAGAGTATGATGACAAAAATATCATGGGAGATATCACCGCCAATACCCCCCGGGGAATTTTCGGGATATGTACTCCTGATATTGCAAAAAGCGCTGATTATGAATATCTCTCCCTTGGACTGAAGCAGGAGATCAAAAAAGGCCCTGCCCAGATCATATGCTCTCTGGGAGAGGAGCCTCAGGCCTATGACGTGGAAATCATTGATATCAACCTGGAAAATGACAATGTCAACCGGGGGATCGTATTGGAGATAACGGATCCGGATCTTCTTGCGGCAACCGGAGGGATCGTTCAGGGGATGAGCGGCAGCCCCATTATTCAGGACAACAAGCTGATAGGCGCAGTAACTCATGTGTTGGTGCAGGATCCGGCGAAGGGATATGGGATATTTATTGAAAATATGCTGGTGCACTAAAGGCCGGGCAATGGTCCGGTGTGGTATGACATTGAACAGGAAAATTTCATAATACCGAGATTGAGGGATGTCGTTTTGGCGACGTCCCTTTTGGATATTTTTTGCAATAGGGTAAAATTTTTTTATCACACTGTTTACATTCGTACTTCAATAATATACAATATGAAGTATGAATGTAAAAAGAATTATGGAGGCGGGAACATGGACATGATTTGGGAACAAATAAGGACAATAACTGAAAAGGGTGACGGCTATATCAGGACAAGTCAGGTAGAGGAAGCTGGAATCAGCAGGCCAATGTTGAAAAAATATACGGACAGCGGGCAGCTGGAGCGGATACGGAAAGGACTGTATGTGCTCAAAGATGGCTTGGCGGATGAATATGTCCTTTTACAGGCCCAGTGTTCCAGAGCAGTGTATTCCTATGGAACCGCATTATATTTATGGGGGCTGTCGGACCGAACCCCGCATGTGATTGATATAACCATACCTCGTGGATTGAATCCGGCACGTCTGCGGCGCGAGAATCCAAATCTGCGGTGTCATTATGTACGAAAATGTCTTTATGAACTGGGGATAACACAGACGCAGTCGCCTCAGGGAGGAACTGTTTGTCTGTATGATAAAGAACGCTGTGTCTGCGATTTGATTCGGGATAAAGATCAGGTAGACATTGAGATTTATACGCAGGCAATCAAGGAGTACTTTAAGCACAGACCAAATAACCGGAAACTGCTGAAATATGGAAAAGTATTTGAAATAGAAGATAAAATCAGAATATATATGGAGGTATTGTGATGAAGACACCGGAACAGCTGAAAGGGGCAATCCGCAATATTGCGGCGAAGAAAAATCTTCGGGCGCAGGAAGTGCTGCAGATGTATCTGTTTGAAAGGATTTTGGAGCGTCTGGCTAATTCCGCTTTCCGTAATAATTTCATTTTGAAGGGAGGTCTGCTGATTTCATCCATGATTGGCATCAGTGAAAGAACAACCATGGATATGGATACAACTGTCAGAGGAATTCAGATGGAGGAAGATGAAGTACTTGAAGCCGTGAAGGAGATTCTTGCTGTGGACGTGGGAGACGGGGTTATTTTTGAATTTGAGAAAATCGAACCGATTCATGAAGAGGATGCTTATAATAATTTCCGCGTGCATTTACGTGCAAAATATGGCAGGATTGACAGTCCGATGAAAATCGATGTTACTACTGGGGATGTCATTACTCCCACTGCTGTCCGATACGATTTTCCATTTGTTTTTGAAGAAAAGACGGTTCCTGTTATGGCGTATTCCCTTGAGACTGTGCTTGCGGAGAAATATGAGACAATCATTCGGCGTAACATAGGAAACACGAGGATGAGAGATTTTTATGACCTATATGTTTTATATCATAGCCGTAGGGATGAAATTCGTATGGATATTTTTAGACTGGCTGTTATACATACTGCGGAAAAAAGAGAATCCATGGAGGAGATGAGGGACTGGGAAGATATTTTGAAGGATATCTGTAAAGAACAGCAATTATCTTTTTTGTGGAAAAAGTATGTTGATGATAACAGGTACATTGGTAATCTTGCATTTCATGCTGTTTTGGATACAGTGGAAGAGGTTGCAAAAGTGCTTGATATACATTGACAGAACAGGATATTAGTGCGGAAAATTTTATAAAGCAATTTTGGATAGAGATACTGTTTATGAGCGATGCAGTGTTTGTAAATGATGCAAGTGTAATGTCAAAAATGTCTGTACCGACCACCTCGTACTTGCGACGAATGCGTCGTTACTTTCTTGTATAGTATGTCACAAATTTATCAACTTATCAATAGAGCCGGAGAAAGTTCATAATAAAGTTGTAAAGACGAACCGCTGCCTGTTTTGAGATAAGGTTTTTAATGCCTTGATGCCCTCTCCAAAATAGCATATAATAGAAGCTGACAGGAAAAGCATAAATCCCAAAAGCATAAACCTCAGAGCAATGGAGGCAGTGATGGCCACAGCAGTAAAAAAGAAAAGACATGGCTCCTGTGAGCAGTGTAATAATTATGTGTATGACGATGACTATGAGTGTTACATCTGTGAAGTGGATCTGGACGAGGATGAGATGGCAAGGTTCCTGGCTGATGAATTCAGGGATTGTCCTTATTATCAGCCCGGAGATGAGTATCTGGTAGTGCGCAGACAGATGTGAGAAGGATGATTACAGAATAGAAAGGAACAGGTGGAATTATGTCAGAACAAAAGCCAAAACAGGATATGGGAAGCAGCAGTATCCCGAAATTGATGTTGAATCTTGCGATACCGGCAGTAGTGGCGCAGCTGATCAACATGCTGTACAACATTGTAGACAGGATCTATATCGGGCATATACCGGATGCGGGAGCATCGGCTCTGACGGGGGTAGGGTTATTTTTGCCGATCCTGATGATGATCAACGCATTCGCCATGCTGGCAGGCTCCGGCGGAGCTCCTCGGGCGGCCATTGCCATGGGAAAGCAGGACAGGGAAGGCGCGCAAAAAATACTGGGGAACTGTTTTTCGGTTCTTATGATCCTGGCGGCTCTTTTGACAGTGCTGTTTTATGTGTTTGCACCCCAGCTTCTGCGGCTCTTCGGTGCAAGTGATGTGACATTGCCATACGCCCTTTCCTATGCCCGTATTTATATATTGGGAACGGTCTTTGTGATGATCGTTATGGGACTGAATCCCTTTATCACCACTCAGGGATTTGCAAAATTCAGCATGATCACAACGGTAGTAGGCGCGGTGTGCAATATTATCCTTGATCCCATTCTGATATTTGGATTTAGGATGGGCGTGCGTGGAGCGGCAGTGGCGACTGTGGCCAGCCAGGCGATCAGCGCCATATGGGTACTCTGGTTCCTGCGGGGGTCAAAGACAATGCTCAGGCTGACCCTGCCGGATATGAAGATCGTTCCCGGTGTCATTCTTCCCTGTCTGGGACTTGGAGTTTCTACATTTGTAATGCTCAGTACGGAAAGTATTTTGAATATCAGCTTTAACAGCAGTTTGTCACGTTTCGGCGGTGATGTGGCAGTGGGGGCAATGACGATCATTTCCTCCTGCAGTCAGCTGGTGACACTGCCTTTGCAGGGAATCTGCCAGGGCGGCCAGCCGATCATGAGCTATAATTTCGGCGCCGGAAAGAAGGAGAGAGTGAAGCAGGCTTTCCGCTGCCAGTTCGGCGCCTGCGTAGGATATGCCTCTTTCTTGTGGCTTCTTTTGATGATCGTTCCCCAGGTTTTTGCAGGGATCTTCAGCAGTGATTCTTCTCTGGTAACTTATACGGTCTGGGCCATGAGGATCTATATGGCAGGTATCTTTTCAACAGGCGTGCAGATTGCCTGTCAGCAGACTTTTATGGCTCTTGGCCAGGCAAAGATCAGTCTGCTTATGGCATGTCTGCGGAAGCTGGTGCTGCTCATTCCGTTGATCTTTATTTTACCTTATTTCTTCTCAAACAAGGTATTCGGTGTATTTGTGGCAGAACCGGTCAGCGATATCGTGGCAGCCACGGTAACCGCAACCATGCTCTTTACGCGGCTTAACAGGATCCTGGATCAGGGAGCCGGGGATAAGGCGAAGAATGCCGGATGATTATTTGAAGTAAAGTAGCGGTTCAGCTTGCTGGACCGCATATTTATTTGCTGTAAATCTTAAAAATCGTGATATTTATTGAAATAACCTTTTTTCTGTGCTAAATTCACAAGTAAGGTTTTCCAGAAAATGGAAATTCAGAGCACCGCCCGGTTTTTTGGGGACGGTTGTTTATCATAAGGATGTCTGGCGAAGCCTGGCATCCGTTGATTGCATAGGATGAAGGTGAAGGGCATGGTAAGAGAGTACTTACAGAAGAATGTATATGATGCTTTTTTGGAGCGGATGGAGTTTGTTTTTCAGGAATTTGATAATATCTATATCTCTTTTTCCGGCGGGAAGGACAGTGGACTTTTGTTGAACCTTACGCTGGATTACCGGAATAAATATTATCCGGACAGGACCATCGGAGTCTTTCATCAGGACTTTGAGGCCCAGTATACGGTGACGAGCGAATATGTGGAGAGAACCTTTGAGAGGGTGAGGGATCAGGTGGAGCCATACTGGGTATGCCTTCCCATGGCGACACGCACAGCGTTGAGCAGCTATGAGATGTTCTGGTATCCATGGGATGATACCAAGAAGGAGAGCTGGGTAAGGCCGATGCCTCAGAAGAAGTATGTGATCAACCTGGATCATAATCCGATCACGACCTACCGGTATCGCATGCACCAGGAGGATTTGGCCAAGCAGTTCGGACGCTGGTACAAAATATCTCATGAGAATAAGAGAACGGTCTGTCTTCTGGGCATGCGCGCCGCAGAGTCCCTTCAGCGATACAGCGGTTTTTTGAATAAAAAATACGGATACAAGGGTGAGTGCTGGATCACCCAGCAGTTTAAGGATGTGTGGTGTGCTTCTCCCTTATTTGACTGGTCATCGGAGGATGTGTGGCATGCCAACTATCTGTTTGGCTATGATTATAACCGTTTGTATGATCTTTATTATATGGCAGGTCTTAAGGTCTCACAGATGCGGGTGGCATCACCCTTTAACGATTATTCCAAGGATTCCTTAAATTTATATCGCGTGATCGATCCGGAAATCTGGGTAAAGCTGGTGGGCAGAGTGCAGGGAGCCAATTTTGCCAGCATTTACGGCAGGACCAAGGCTATGGGATACCGGAACATCGCGCTGCCGGAGGGGCATACCTGGAAGTCTTATACCTTATTTTTGCTGGATACTCTGCCGGCAAGGCTGCGTAATAATTACATCAAGAAATTCAAGACATCCATTGAATTCTGGCATAAGACCGGCGGTGGGCTGGATGAAGAAAGTATCCGGGAGCTGGAGCGGCATGGCTATCAGATCCGGCGGAACGGGGTTTCCAACTATACCCTGAACAAAAAGACCCGGGTGATCTTCATCGGTAAAATTCCTGATGATACGGACGACATCAAATCCACCAAGGATATCCCAAGCTGGAAAAGAATGTGTTATTGTATCCTGAAAAACGATCATATCTGCCGTTTTATGGGATTTGGCATGAGCAAGCAGCAGAAAAAGCATATTGATGTGATCAAGCGTAAATACGAAAGCATAGAGGAGATGGAATATGGAATATAAAAGTCCTGTTTATAATATTATCCGGGTTCCCATAGAAAAAATAAAACCCAATACCTACAATCCCAACGCAGTGGCGCCGCCGGAGATGAAGCTGCTTTATGAGAGCATCAGGATCGATGGTTATACCATGCCCATTGTCTGCTATTACAGCAAGGAAAATGATGTGTATGTGATCGTGGATGGCTTTCACCGTTACAGGGTCATGTTGGAGCATCCCGATATTTATGAAAGAGAAAAGGGAATGCTTCCGGTTTCTGTGATCAATAAGTCCCTTGATCAGAGAATGGCCAGTACCATCCGCCATAACCGGGCCAGAGGAAGCCACAATGTGGATCTGATGAGCAATATTGTGAAGGAGCTTCATGAGCTGGGGCGTTCGGATGCATGGATCTCCAAGCATCTTGGCATGGATCGGGACGAAATACTGCGCCTGAAACAGATCACGGGTCTGGCGGCGCTTTTTAAAGATATTAAATTTGGAGAGGCCTGGCGTCCGGTGGAAGAGGAAGGCGATTATGGCTATGATGATGATGGCATGATCTAGAAGGAAAGGAAAATCAGTATGCTTACAATAGGAACCCATATGTCCATTGCAGAGGGAATTGTAAAAACCGCAGAGAATGTGGTTAAAATGGAAGCGAATACCATGCAGATATTCAGCCGTAATCCCAGAGGCTCAGGCTATCGGAGCTATAGCGCCGAAGAGACGGAACGCTTCCTTGACATCAAAAGAGATAAAGGATTCGGTCCCCTTCTGGCTCACGCACCCTACACCATGAACCTTGCAAGTCCCAGGGAGACAGTCTATGAATTTGCCTGTATGGTCATAAAGGAGGATATTGCAAGGATGGATGCTCTTGAAATGGAAAATCTTGTGTTCCATCCGGGAAGCCATACAGGGATCGGCACAGAGGAGGGCATCAGAAATATCATCGCGGGGTTGAACGGGGCGATCACCGGCGAAGAACATATTACGGTGCTTTTGGAAACCATGTCCGGGAAGGGGACGGAGATCGGCGCCAGCTTTGAGGAGCTGAAGGCCATCCGGGATGGGGTTGAGCATCCGGAGAAGATCGGCATATGCCTGGACACCTGTCATGTTTTTGCAGCAGGATATGATATTGTCCATGACCTGGACGGCGTTCTTGAGGAATTTGACCGTATCCTGGGCCTTGACCTTCTGCGGGCCATTCATCTAAACGACAGCATGATGCCCTTCGCCTCCCGTAAGGACCGTCATGCAACTTTTGGTAATGGGGAAATAGGAATGGAAGCGTTGCTTGGGGTTCTTAGGCATCCCCGGCTTAAGGAATTACCCTTTTATCTGGAAACGCCCCTGGATGATGCAGGGCATAAGGAAGAGATCCGCAGGATCAGGGAGCTTTTGGAGGACAGACAGGGTAACTATGAAGCCGAAGGCTGAATAGTTACCGGCAAACTTCCATGCGCCTGTCGGCGCACAACCACGGCATGAAAGGCGGTTTATAAAAATGGAAAAAGATCTGACCAGAGGAAATGTAACAGGAACCATACTGAAATTTGCAGGTCCCATGATATTGGGGAATCTGCTCCAGCAGTGCTACAATATTGCAGATACGCTGATCGTAGGGAGATTTTTGGGGAAGGATGCTCTTGCGGCAGTGGGCAGCGCCTATACATTGATGACATTTTTAACTTCGATCCTGATCGGCCTGTGCATGGGAAGCGGCGCTGTTTTTTCTGTCTATTATGGAAAGAAAGAAACCCTGCAGATGAAAAGGAGCATGCTGGCTTCTTTTTTGTTTATTGCCGCCATTGCGGTATTGCTGAGCATTCTTGCCTTTGGCTTTATCCACCCTATTCTGCATATTCTGCAGGTGCCGGAGAGTATTTACGGGCTGATGTATGAGTATGTGTGGATGATCTTCTGGGGGATCGGGTTTGTTTTTCTTTATAATTATTTTGCCTTTCTCCTGCGCTCTATGGGAAATTCCTTAACGCCGCTGTGCTTTCTGGGAGCGGCGGCCGTGATGAATATCGGTCTTGACCTTTTGTTTGTGGTGAGCTTTCATATGGGAGCAGGAGGCGCCGCTTTTGCCACGGTCCTGTCCCAGGCAGCATCCGGGGTGGGGATCGCGGTATATGTGTGGATAAGGGAGCCCCGGCTCCGCCCGGGCAGAGAGGAATTTGCCCTGGATAAAAGAACCATGACGGAGGTGATCCGTCATTCCTTTGCCGCCAGCATTCAGCAGTCGGTGATGAATTTCGGTATCCTGATGATCCAGGGGCTGGTAAACAGCTTTGGCACTATTGTGATGGCGGCCTTTGCGGCGGCTGTGAAGATCGATTCCTTTGCTTATATGCCTGCCCAGGAATTCGGGAACGCTTTCTCCTTGTTTATCTCCCAAAACCATGGAGCGGGGAAAAGAGAGCGGATCCGGCAGGGGATGCAAAAAGCCGCAACGCTTTCCATTGTTTTCTGCATCGTGATCTCAGGGGTGATCTTTGTGTCGGCTCCCTGGCTGATGGGATTTTTTGTGGAAAAGGGTGAGACGGCCATCATAGAGACGGGTGCTGCTTATCTGCGGATAGAAGGCGCGTTTTATTGCGGAATTGGATTACTGTTCCTTTTATACGGTTTTTACCGGGGGGTGGAAAAGCCGGAAATGTCCCTGGTGCTTACGGTAATCTCTTTGGGAACGCGAGTTTTGCTTGCCTATTTGCTCTCACCTGTCCCCCGGATCGGTGTTCTTGGAATCTGGTGGGCTATTCCCATCGGATGGTTTCTGGCGGATCTGGCGGGGATCATGTGCCTCGGGAAGGTTGGAGGCTACGGTTTGAGGAGAGAGCGGTCTGATATATAGAAAGGATTAGTATATTGATTTTAAAAGAGGAACAACGTTATGGCAGAAATAAAGAAAGTATAGTAAATCATGCATATATTCAAAGTGGAAATTATCGGAAGAAATTTGACAAGTTAACTGAAAATAAGAACATTAATAAGCTTTTATACCAAAAAGCAAAGGAAATGTTGCTACATAGAAGTGGTACTTTGCTTGAGGATATGTATTGGGTAGATATGGAGTCGGGAGAGATTATTGCGAGTGTGGTGGATTCAAAGGATAAACAGAAAATTATTTATCCTGATCATGTTAAAAGGTTAGTGGGCCAGAGTAAAGATTTGATAACAATACATACCCATCCTTTAAGTATGCCACCAAGTATTGCGGATTTTAATTCTGTTTTCAGTAATCAGTATCGTTTTGGAATTATTGTGTGTCATGATGGCCGAATTTATAAATACTATGCCAGAGAAAAACTGGAAGAGGATTTGCAAAAATTGTATATGGCATTTTACCTTAAAAAAGGATATAATGAAGAAGAGGCGCAATTGGAGGCATTAAGAAAAATACAGATAAACTACAATATGGATTTTGAGGAGGTGCGCTGATATGAATGAAAAATATATATTGGAAGATAGGGTAATCATTCCGGAAGAATATTTAGAGATGACAGAAGAAGAATTACAAAAAAGAATCAGTGAGCAACTTGTAAGAGATGGAAAAGATAATATAAATTAAAAAAGAGGCATCGGCCATATAGGTTGATGCTTTTTTTATAAAACGGTAGCATTCACGGCAGCGTATAGCACGGAACAATCGTCTTTCGGGCGTGGTGATGCGCTGTGCAGCGATGTTTTAAAGTAATTAAATTAAAGGAGCATCCATGGTAAATATTACAAAGGACTATTTTTCTATCCCGCAGATCTGCGGATCGGGACAGTGTTTCCGGCTGGAAAGGCTGGAGGGGGAAGAGGAGATTTACGGGCTGACTGCCATGGGAAGATATCTGGAGATCAGACAGGCAGGAAACAGCATAACCTTTGATTGCTCAGAGCAGGAATTTGAGCAGATTTGGAAAAATTATTTTGATCTGGAAGAGGATTACGAAAAGATCATAGGCTCCATAGACAGAGAAGATGAATATCTGTTAAGGGCGGCGGACTACGGACAGGGGATACGGATCCTGCGCCAGGATTTATGGGAAATGATCGTCTCGTTTCTGATTTCTCAACAGAATAATATCAAACGGATCAGGAAGTGTATTACGAATCTGTGTGAAAAATACGGGGAGAAAAGACAGACCCCAAAAGGCCGGATCTACTTTGATTTCCCTGATGCCCAGGCGCTTGCAGCGGTTCCTTTGGAGGAGCTGTATGCCTGTAATCTGGGCTATCGCAGCAGATATATCCATGAGACATCCTTAAGTGTGGTAAGGGGTGAGGTGGATCTGGAAGCAGTGAAGGCTATGGGCCACGAGGAGGCTAAAAAGGAGCTTATGAAGCTGTGCGGAGTGGGAGTGAAGGTGGCAGAGTGCATCTGTCTTTTTGCCCTGCACCAGACGGAGGCTTTTCCCATAGATACTCATATTAATAAGGCACTGGCTGCCTGGTATCCTCAGGGCTTTCCTTTTGAAAAGTACAGAGGGTATGAAGGGACTTTGCAGCAGTACATATTTTATTATGATCTGATGAAAGGGCGGGAAAGAGGCTGATAATGCTTGCCGGAAGGATAAGGGCATGATAGAATTCAGATAATATCTTAAGAACGAAAGGGGTTAAACAAAAGCTATGAAAAACTATGAATTTTATCTGGCCGGGAGCCTTGAGAAGGTTTTCTTTAACCGGATGCCGGAGGTAATGAAGGCGGGAGAGAAGATTTCCGTCCTGCAGGGAGAGATCCCGGCTCTGCAGCTGGTCTATCGGGGAGAGCCGACGCCCCAGGAGGGGCAAAAGCCGGAGGTCAGCTGTGAGATCAAGGGCTTTCCTACAGCAGCGAGACTGCGGGATGTGGAGCCGGTGCCGTCTGCCTTTCCGGTCAACGGCGAAGTGGACGACAATTATCTGTCCAAAGAGCCGGGGATGTTTCCGGATCTTTTGAAACCCAAAAAGAACAACAGGATTGTTCCGATCTTTTGCCAGTTCCGTTCCCTGTGGATCGATTTTCCGGATACGGAGCAGGTGGAGGCAGGGGTTTATCCCATAGAGATCCTGTTATCAGATGAGGAGGAGCAGGTGACCTTAAGCTTTTTGCTGGAGGTATTGCCGGTGCAGCTTCCGGCTCAGAAGCTGATCCATACTCAGTGGTTCCACACAGACTGCCTGGCGGATTTTTACCATACAGAGGTGTTCAGTGAGCTTCACTGGGAGGTCATTGAGAAGCAGATAAAGATTGCAGGAGAGCTGGGGATCAACATGCTTCTGACGCCGGTATTTACGCCGCCTCTGGACACAGAGGTGGGAGGAGAGCGCACTACGGTCCAGCTGGTGGATATTTCCCTGAAGGAAGGAAAATGGAGCTTTGGATTTGATAAGCTGGAAAAGTGGTGCGGTTTCTGTAAAAAATATGGTGTTTCTTACATAGAAATCCCTCATCTTTTTACCCAGTGGGGGGCAAAGGCAACGCCTAAGATCCTGGTGGAAACAGAAAACGGGACGGAAAAGCTGTTCGGCTGGCATGTAAAGGCGGACGATCCTTCCTATCGTGATCTGATGCAGGCATTTTTGCCGGCTTTGCAACAAAAGCTTCTCTCCCTTGGCTATACCAGGGATCAGATTTATTTCCATATATCTGACGAGCCTTCAGTAGAGCATTTAGAGAGCTATCAGGCGGCAAAAGCGGCAGTGAAGGATCTGCTGGAGGGATGGATCGTGATCGATGCCCTGAGTGATTATGATTTTTATGAAAAGGGTCTGGTGGAGAGGCCGATCCCTTCCAATAATCACATCCAGCCCTTTGCAGACCATAAGATCAAGGATCTGTGGACATACTATTGCTGTAGCCAGAAGAATCTGGTGCCCAACCGTTTCTTTGCCATGCCCAGCGCCCGTAACCGGATCATGGGAGTTTTGATGTATTTATATGATATCAAGGGCTTTTTGCACTGGGGCTTTAATTTTTATAATTCATGCCTCTCTAAAGAGCATATTGATCCCTTCCTTGATACCCATGCCAGCTACGCCTTCCCTTCAGGGGATTCCTTCCTGGTCTATCCCGGTACTGACAAAGAGCCATGGTCTTCCATCCGGGCGGAGGTGCAGAGGCAGGCAATCTATGATATGAGAGCCCTGGAAGCCTTAGAGGACAGAATCGGCAGAAAAGCCGTGGAAGAGATGATCTATGAGGGGCAGGATGGGCCTTTTAGCTTTACAAGTTATCCCAAAGAGGCTTCCTATCTGTATGAGCTGCGGGAGAAGATCGGAGAGAGACTGAAAGAACAATGCTGAACCGTTTGCTTGGCATGATCTATATTTTGATGAACAGGGGTACTGTCACGGCCACAGAGCTGGCGGAGCGGTTTGAGGTGTCTGTCCGCACCGTGTATCGGGATGTGGAGACCTTAAGCATGGCAGGGATCCCTGTTTATACAAGGAAAGGGAAGAACGGAGGGATCAGCCTCACAGAGCAGTTTGTGCTGGACAAAATGCTGGTCACAAAGGAAGAGCAGACCCGGATCCTGTCGGCTCTTGAGAGTCTTAAGGAAACAGGGGCTTTTAAGGAAGAGGAAATCCTTCTGAAGCTGGGCGATTTTTTCAGGACAAAGCCTTTAAACTGGGTATCCATCGATTTTTCGGATTGGAGCGGAAGAAGGGCGGAGCTGTATGAGCAGTTAAGGGAGTCGATCCTTTCCCATAAGGTGCTTATCTTTGACTATTATGGACAGTATGGAGGCATGAGTCACAGGGAGGCAGAGCCCTTGCAACTCCTTTTTAAGGAATATACCTGGTATCTGCGGGCTTTTTGCAGGACAAGGCAGGAAATGCGTCTGTTCAAGGTACTTCGGATGAAGCGGGTGCAGATGCTGGAGGAAGGCTTTATTCCACGAAAGGAGGAAGACCTTCCGGCAGTGAATTTATGTAGCAGTTCTGTAGGACAGATGGAAGCTATGACTTTAGAGGGAGAACCGGAAAGAGGTGCTTCATATTCACAGCAGGAAGCTGCAGGAAGCATCAGCGATATTGTAATGTGGATCCACCAAAAGGAAGCCTATCGTGTCTATGACCGGTTTGAGGAGGAGGAGATCACTGTACTTTCGGATGGCCATTTTCAGGTCCATATGAGATGCAGGCTGGATGATTGGGTGTACGGGATGATCCTTTCTTTCGGGCCTTCTGCAAAGGTACTTGCTCCGGAAAATGTCAGAGAGGAAATAAAGCGCCGGATCTGTGCCATGGAAAAAATGTATGAAATTTTTTAAAATCCAATTTATAATATGACAAACAGATGTCATATTATAACTGCTATCATTGCATTGTAACTACATGATCAATCGATGATCACCGAAATGGAAGAGTCAGCTGCCGTTGACCTTTGCCGGGTGAGAAAGGAGCAGAAAAATGGATTTAAAGATTTGTCAGAGCTGCGGAATGCCTATGCAGGAGGAGCAGTACGGAACAGAGAAGGACGGGAGCAGGAACAGTACCTACTGCTGCTATTGTTACAAGAACGGAGAAATGGAAGAGTGTACCATGGAGGATATGGTGAATTTCTGTGCGCCGATCGAGGTGGAGCAGGGACGTGCTAAGACCTTAGAGGAAGCCAGGGCAGGGCTGATGGCATATTTCCCCACTCTTTCCAGATGGAAAGCAGCTGGCGGGGATAAATAATCAACGGATGCCAGGCTTCGCCAGACATCCTTATGATACAAAAGCGTACTGCCCAAAACGGCAGTACGCTTAAACCACACTTGACAGAAAATATTTTGTTTAATATAAGATCAATTCGCGAAGCACGTTGTCCGTTGTTTATTCCGCAGGAACTTCAATAAAAGCGATCACGCCGCCGTCATTGGGGATATCAACCAGTACATGGTCTTCCCTCACTTCTGTTACATTAAGCTCGGTCCAGATATCATCATCGCCATCAGAATAGGAATACTGGAATACCTTAACGTTCTGTCCGTCTACAATACCAGGAGTATAGAAGTTAACGATGGCTGTTGTATACTTAAGCTCAGCGGGGATGCCGATCTTTACAACATTTAACACGGTGCCGCCCATTGAGGCAGCTGCATCCTTGGCGGTATAAACACGTCTCAGCTCAGGCTTCAATACAGAGAAGGTAAGGTTGGACTCAACGCCGTCGATCACAGCGCCGTCACCCTGTGCAACCGGAACAACCTTATCCATTGCCCAGATACCTGTCACAGCATTGTTCATATACTCGCCTACTAATTTGTCTTCCTCGATAGCAGCTATCGTAATGGAAGGATCGCCTACATTTGAGGAATCCTCAAGATATACTGCTACAGGAGCGCCAACTTCTTTAGCCAAAACAGGCACTGAAAAAACCAGAGTAGCTGCTAAGGCCAGTAAAACTAATTTCTTCATGATGAATTTCTCCCTTCATATTTATTAAGTGTGGTATATTAAAGCCTTGCGGCAATAATACCTTTTCAAGCAAGTCTTGTAAGGTGAGTTATTCATTCCATATTAGGATGGCTCGCATGGTATTTTGTTATTCATTCAGGTCATAAGCCAGATTATAGCTTTCATGGTAATTTATCGTAACTATTGACTGTTATATTTTACCATTTTTTCCTTTCCAGGGCAATCACTTTACGGATTTTTAACAAAATCTTATTGAAGGAAGGATTTGTAACAGGTAAAATAGGTTTTAGAAAAAAGATCAAGGAGTCCGGGGCAGGGTCTGGTCCGGTCCGGGAGAATGGAGGAAAAATGATCAAAGGATTTAAAATGAAGCTGTATCCGGGAATGGAAGAGGAATATGAAAAGAGGCACAATCAGCTTTGGCCGGAAATGAAGGATATGATCCATGAACACGGTGGAAAAAATTATTCCATCTTTCTGGATCGGGAAACTCTGACCCTGTTCGGTTATATTGAGATAGAGGATGCAGCTTTATGGCAGGCAGGGGCAGACACAAAGATCAACCGGAAATGGTGGGATTTTATGGCGGATATTATGGAGACCAATCCGGATAATTCCCCGGTGTCCGTGGATCTTCAGATGGTTTTTCATTTGGAATAAGAAGTTGACAGTCCGCCAAACCGCCCGTTGTTATACAAATGCCTTTTTTACTGATACAATAAGGATACAGACGGTTTTTCATAGACGGTTTAAACATTTACAGAAAGGTCAGGTATCAGTATGAAGGAAAGCATTGGAGAAACAATCTGCCGCTGCAGGCAGGACCGGAAAATGACTCAGGAGGAGTTTGCTTCACGGCTGGGCGTAACGCCCCAGGCAGTGAGTAAATGGGAGCGAGGAAACGGGCTGCCGGATATCTCTCTT
Source organism: uncultured Lachnospiraceae bacterium (assembly GCA_947382625.1). Taxonomy (GTDB): domain Bacteria; phylum Bacillota; class Clostridia; order Lachnospirales; family Lachnospiraceae; genus Suilimivivens. The sequence goes on along the minus strand of CANDAG010000012.1, from coordinate 53,625 downwards.
GTAAAGGGAATCTGTCGGACCCTGGATATCAGTGCGAACACTTTGCTTGGGATCACGGATGGAAAAGTGGTGGAAAACAATAACATGCTTATGGAGCAGGAGATCAGAAGCAATCTGTTTGCAGAGCCGCTGCTTCTGGAATTTGGCAAGGGGCTGATCCCCTGTGTGATAGAAGGGCTTAAGACAGACTATGTGAATCAAAAAAGAAAAGATTTGGCAAAGACTGCGGGCATGCTGATGCCGGTGCTGCGGCTTAAGGATAATCCGGAGCTTAAGGAAAGCGCTTACAGGATATTATCTTATGATAAGCTGCTATGGGAAAGCAGCGTGTCCGCGGAAGATACAGATCCTGTTACAAATCCCGTACAGCCCACAGATCGCTTTCAGGAAATGATCGACCGGGTGGCGGCGGTGTGTGAAGAGCATTATGGTGAAATCCTCAATCAGCATATTGTGAAGATCATGGTGGATAATATCAGAGAGTTTTTCCCCGGGGCAGTGGAGGGACTGGTGCCGGAAAAGATCAGCTATCTTAAGATAGAGCGCAAAATGCAGGAAATGCTCAGGCAGGGACGATCCATCAGGGATATCCTTCATATTCTGGAGGAGCTTGAGGAAGGTATGGAAATAACGGATAACAGGCTTTGAGAGTTATCCTTATGCTAAAAAATCAGGGGAGCCCTTAGGGGCTCCCCTGATCCATAAAAGCGGTTAATGGACTGCTTATTTGTAAATATGTGCCTTGGGATCCTCATCCTCGAAATCAAAAACACATCTTTCATAAGCATTGATCACGTGGGTGTCCTGGTATTTGTCATAGCGCTTATGCATTCTTCCATAGGACATGTGTACATGTCCGTGAAGAAAAAATTTGGGGTGATATTTTTCAATCAATGTCCGGAAAACCTGAAAGCCCTGATGAGGAAGATCCCTTCCGTCATTTAACTGGTAGGCCGGAGAGTGGGTCACTAAGATATCGAAGCCTCTGTGCTTAAAGAGCTGGAACCACAGCTTTTTTACCCGTTTTTGCATTTCCTTCTCCGTATATTGATGGGGACCCGGTCTGTAGCGCATGGAACCTCCTAAGCCCAAAATCCGTATCCCTTCATAGACAAAAATCTGGTCTTCGATACAGGTACAGCCCTCTGGCGGAATTTTCTCGTACTTGCCGTCATGATTGCCATGGACGTAAAGCACGGGAACGGCACAGAGGGTTACCAGAAAAGACAGGTAACGGGGATCCAAGTCCCCGCAGGATATGATAAGGTCGATCCCTTCTACCTTGCTTTTATCGAAGAAATCCCATAAATATTTTGACTCTTCGTCTCCGATCACCAGTATCTTCATGGCTGTGTTAACCTTCCTTTTTATCCGTTGTTTACTCCCTGCTGCTTGATCACAGCCTCTGCGTGCTCCGTCAGTTCTTCCTTTTTGGGAATGGAGCCCACAACATTTTCAGCCAGCCAGTCCATGGTCATGATCTCCTCGGGAGACAGGCTCTTGTCCGGATCATCCTGTACGATACCCGACTGGGAATACAAAATACCGGAAAAAGGATTAAAGACCTCGGAGCTGATGGTAGCCTTTAAAAGCTCTACCAGACGTTTGGTGCCGATCGGCAGCCGGTGGGAGCATACCACATCGATCACGCCTTCGGCCATTCCCCACCAGTAGTTGATGGCCTTGGTGGAGGAAGGATCATCATCGTATTTCCATGTACCGTCCATGATCGTCCGGATCAGCTGCTCATAAAATTTTCCCCAGTGATACAGGGGCATGGCAAGGCTTCGGGGATGCTCTCCCTCCAGATGATAAATTCCGAAGAAACGGGAAGCCTCCTCGGGGATCACCATATCTCTTCCGGAAATACAGGAAGCGTTTGCCTTCCGTACTCTTTCCTCCAGGTCGGCTTCCTTCAAGGAGGACCATTCCAGATAAACGGTTGCTCTGGGGTTGATCATCTTTGCGCCCAGGGCAAAGGCATTGATATTGGCAATAGAGCCGTAAATAGGATAGTCTGCCACATAGCTTAAGCGGTCGTTCTGAGCCATGGCTCCTGCGATAGCCCCCATCAGGAATTTGGCCTCATGCATCCGGGAGTAGTAGGTGCGGATGTATCTGTGGGAGGTATTTAAGGAGCAGTTCAGTATATGAACATTGGGGTTGGCAATGGCTGCCTTTACACTTGCCTGTACGAAAGACGGGGTAGTGGTAAAGATCAGATTGCAACCCTCGGCAATGGCCTGATCCAACAGAGAAGAAATATTCTCCTGGGTGCCGTTTTCATAGAAGATCGTATTAAGCTCCTCCGGGAAGGTCTGCTCCAAATAAAGCCGGCCAAGCTCATGGGCATAGGTCCATGCAGAGGTACCGGGTGTTTTTTCGTAAATAAATGCGATCTTCAGCTTGGGAGCGGTTAAGGGATGCAGGATGTTGATCAGAGGCTTTTTCTCCTGATTGGGCTTCATCCTCAGGTCGATTTCCTGATCCTCCTGGAGGATCTCAAATTCCTCCCAGGTCTTTGTGATCAATTCCTTGAGCTCATTGGTGGTCTTGTCTTCCAGTTCATCGTAGTCGTACAGGGTGATGAAGGCAAGGAAGGCGTCTGCAGGGGTAATGGACAGCTTACTTCCGCCCTTGGCCTTGTATTCAGCGGTAAAGCGGGTGTAGATATAACTGAACTTCAAAAGCTCGTCCTCGTTCCAGAGCTCTCCCGGCTTTTTGCCTACAGCCTCCTGAAGCCTGGCAAAGCTGCCCTCCTGCGTGAACCAGATATAGTTGATGGGCGCTGCCTGATAAAAATCCATGAACTCGAAATAGATCTTGTTTTCTTTTTCGTCTGTGCGCTTGGGCACGATACGGGTGACATTTCCGGGGATGGAGACCACGCCGAAATATTTCATGACGCTTACCCGCTTGTTTCCTTCCTCCACATAAAATTTATTCATATATTCATATGCTTTGATGGGATCCCGGATACCCTCCTCCACATGGGTCGTGCTTAAATTCGACCATTTGGCGGCAAACTCCGTGCCGTCCCGCAGGATCGGCATAAAGTTTCCTGCAAAGGAGCTGCTCCTGCCCACGGTTTTGGTTCCTACGATCTGATCGATGGGAATCTGTACCAGACCCAGGGACTGCTCGAAATAGGATCCCTTGTCCGGCATGATGTCATCTAAAACCTCCAAAGTGGGCTTTTCGCCCCGTAGCATTCTGGCCTGATAATCTTTTTTGCCAAGCCGGTATGCTTTTGCGTAATCTTCTCTTCCCATAAAAAACCTCCCTCCAGATGTTTGGGTTGTAAGTTATTTCTATCAAAAAAGTTAAGGAAATATTCTTGTTTCAAATCTTTTAGCATCTCGATTATACCATAGTAAATCTGATTTCTCTACAGGAACTTCGGGAAGGAAAAAGAAAAATTTGATACTTTCCGGGAAAAGGGTATAATGGATTTAGTTTGGAACAGAGCAGCTAAGAAATGAGGAGTCCAAAAAATGAACAGTTCAAAAATGAACATGAAAATACAAAAATATTTATATCTACTGGTAGCCTTTGTTCTGCCGGGACTGGTGATGACAGGGATCGAGTACGGGGCAGGGCAGGTCGGCTATGAGCTCCGCAGCTTTGCACAGGAGATCAAGGGGATCTATCTTTGGCTGGTCATGCCCCTTGGAATCCTGTATACCGTTGGCGCACTGGTTAAAGTAAAGCTGGATGAATGGAAGGAGGATCCCGGGATTTATCATCTGGTGCGGAGGATCCTGACGGTGCTGCTTACAATTGCAATCCTGGGGATTTCCTTCTGCCGGGGGATTTTTTATGCCTTCACTGAGGAAATGGTAGAGGAGGAGAGATTGCCCGATGGATATTTGAAGGGGACCTGGTCGGGATTTCTTTCGGAAAGCCAGACAGGATACTATGAAACAGAGGCAGGAATCTTCAGGAGACCGTTTCCGGGATGGAGCAGAGAGCAGCTGATAGACGTTGTAAAGGAGGAGTACGGGCCGGAGGCAGAATATGTGGAGCAACAGCCGGGAGGCTGGCATGTCTTTCGCATGCCGGATCAGGTGGCGCAGGGGAAATATATTTATTTTCATATGTCGGATTCCTATGAGAAAAGGAATAACGGCGATTATCAGATCCTGGTCAGCGCCTCCGGGCATTTCTGGCAGAATCGGAACCGGTGGGTAAGACTGGGAACCGGAGGGGAGGTTCCTTTTGAGGAGGCAAGGGATATCGGGGAGGAATTACCCCGGGGGCTGCCTCAGGGGGAGAGCTTTTATATTGCCTGCTATGATACGGAAGATGATATCGGTGCCTGCGCAGCAGATCTTACAGACTGGTTGCAGTTTTTAAAGACTGCCGTGATGTATTCCGGAGGAAAAGGGGAGATTGCTGATCGTCTGCCCCGCTTTATCTATGTGGGGAGAGGGGAGGATTATTTCCTGTTTTCTATGGAGGCTCAGGAGTACCTTGCGGATGAAAGCACATGGGAGGAACGCTATAACCGGATGAAGCAAAAGCTTTCCGAAGCCATTCAGGATCACAGAGAGAATCTGGAGGCCTACAGAGAGCTTTTGGAGGAGCAGGAGGCGGCAGAAGGAGAGGAAGGCAGCGAGCCGGAGGAGGGCCGTCTGGAGGACAGTAGCCTGGAGGATGGAGCCGGTGATACGCAGGAATGGAGCTTTATGGATACCTACGACGGCAGCTTCGAGAAGGAATGCCAGGTGGGAGACGGACAGGTGCGCTACCGGATGGTGGTGGAGGACGCCGCTTTGGGAAGCCGGTTCTATGGCCTTTTGAAGAGCACGGACGGAGGTGAAAGCTGGCAGATGTTCAATCCTGATTCCTTCGACCAGCAGATGGGACAGGGAATTGACTTTACCTTTCTGGATGAAAAGGTGGGCTTTGCCACTCTGATGCATAACGGCGGAGACGAGGCAGAGCTGTATGTGACGAAGGACGGGGGCGAAAGCTATCAGTCCGTGGTGATGGAGAGCTACACGGTGAGCCTGGAGGATGGGTATACCTACAATCCCTATGATTACCCTCAGATGCCCTATGTGGAGGAGGACTTCTATGAGGAGGGCAGTGTGATCTATGTGCTCTGCGGACAGGGGGCGGACGGAGACTATGACGGCGGAGATAATGCAGGGCTTGCCCTTTACCGTTCAACAGACGGAGGATATACCTTCAGCTTCGTGGAGATCAAAAAGCCCGGGGAGAAAGAGTAAGGACATCAGGCGTTTTGGGCCTGCAGTTTCCGGTAACCGGTAGGGCTCACTCCCTTGTATCTGGAGAAGGTCCTGGAGAAGTAGCTCATATCATTAAAGCCACAACCAAGGGCGATATCCGTGATGGAACGGTCTGTGAGGAGGATCTGCTCTCCGGCCTGCTCGATCCGGTAATAATTGAGATATTCGATGGGAGTTTTGCCTGTCATGTGGGAAAAAGCCCGGCAAAAATATTTAGGAGACATTCCGGCCAGGTCCGCAAGCTCTGCCAGGGTGATAGGATTCTCATAATGATCTTTAATATAGGAAAGCACATTTTTCAGCTTCAGTATCTTACCCCGGTTCACGGAAAGGACCGGGGCAGATTTTTCTTTGCCGATCAGGCTGCCCATGAGCTGCCACATAAGACCTACGGTGGTCCATTCATATCCTTTTTTTTCATCCCGCATGGCGGTCATGAGCTGGCCGGAAAGTCCGGCCTGAACACTGCCTGCTGGAAATACGCCGGTGTATTCGGTCTCGTCGGACAAAAACTCGGCGGCGCTTCTGGCACAAAGAGGCGTATCATGCAAAAGGGTTCCCAGATCAAAAACAACACAATCATAAATGCAGTCATCGGGGATGCCGCCATGGACTACGCCGCTGCCCACCCATGCACAGTCGCCGGCATTCATAAGAAAGGTCTTTCCGTTCAGGGAAAGCCCAAAGCTCCCGCTAAGGATCAGGATCAGTTCATATTCCAGGTGCCAGTGGAAGGGCATCTGATACCGGGGAGAAGCGGCGGAAACCTGATAAAGCTCTATAGGGAAATCAAAGGTTCCCCTTTTTTTATTTTCATAAAGACTGCTGTAATACATATGTCCCTCTGATTCAATAGTTACGCTGGATGTCCATGAAAGTGAATATTCTCCTAGTATTCCGCTATAATCAGCCAAGAAGTAAAAAGAGAAATAAGATATAATAACACATAACATACAAAAATAGGTTTGTCAATGCATAAGAATTGGTTATTTTGACTAAGGAGAGTTGGAGGGAAAAAGATGCAATATCCAAAAATCGGGATCAGGCCTGTGATCGACGGGCGCTGGGGCGGTGTGCGTGAAGGGCTTGAGGAACAGACTATGGGAATGGCGAAGGCGGCAGCAGAGCTGATCGAGGGCAGTCTGCGCTACCCGGACGGAACAAAAGTGAAATGTGTGATCAGTGACTCCACCATCGGAGGAGGCGCAGAGGCTGCTAAATGTGCGGAGCAGTTTTCGAAAGAAAATGTAGTGGCAACCTTGAGCGTAACCCCTTGCTGGTGCTATGGTTCAGAGACCTTCGATATGGATCCAGGGACCATCAAGGCGGTATGGGGCTTTAACGGCACAGAGAGACCGGGAGCAGTCTACCTTGCAGCGGTAATGGCAGCCTATGCCCAAAAGGGTCTGCCTGCCTTTTCCATTTACGGGCGAGATGTACAGGATATGGGAGATCAGAGAATACCGACAGATGTGGCGGAGAAGATCATTGCTTTTGCAAGAGGAGCGGTGACGGTAGGCTGGATGAGAAATAAGGCCTATGTAAACCTGGGCGGGATCGCTATGGGGATTGCCGGAAGCTACTGCAATGCGGACATGTTCCAGAAATATTTCGGTATTCGTGCAGAATGGGTGGATATGACGGAGATCCTGCGCCGGATCACTCTTGGGATTTATGATCAGGAAGAATATGAAAAGGCTTATGGCTGGATAAAGGAAAACTGTAAGGAAGGCTTTGACTTAAATGAGGGAAAGGATCTGCCGGAGATCATCCGCAGGTCAAAGGTGGTTTCACCGGATAAGGACTGGGAGTTTATCACGAAGATGACGCTGATCGTCCGGGATATCCTGTACGGAAACCCGAAGCTTGATGAAATGGGCTGGCATGAGGAAGCTCTGGGAAAAAATGCGGTTGCAGGAGGCTTCCAGGGGCAGAGAAACTGGACAGACTGGCTTCCCAATGCAGATTTTACAGAAGCGATCATGGCATCCACCTTTGACTGGAACGGTCCTAAGGCACCTACTCCCTTTGCCACAGAAAACGATACCTTAAATGGTGTGGCAATGATGCTGGGAACCCTGGTCACCAATACGGCACCCTGCTTCCACGATGTGCGCACCTACTGGAGTCCGGAGGCCTGTGAGCGTGTAACGGGCATGAGACCTGATGGTATCGCGGCGGGAGGCTTTATCCATCTGATCAATTCCGGGGCAACAGCCTTAGACGGAAGCGGCGCTGCCAGGAATGCGGAAGGAAACGGGTGCATGAAGCCCTTCTGGGAGATGACACAGGATGATATAGACGCCTGCCTTCAGGCAACCGACTGGTGCCGGGCTAACTATGAGTATTTCAGGGGCGGCGGATTTTCCAGTCATTTCCGCTGCAAAGCGCAGATGCCGGTAACTATGCTCCGGGTAAACGTGATCGACGGCATCGGCCCTGTGATCCAGCTGGCAGAGGGCTATACGGCAGATCTGCCGGATGAGATCCACAAGGTGATCGACAAGCGTACGGATCCTTCCTGGCCCACCACCTGGTTTGTGCCCAGGCTTACAGGAGAAGGCGCCTTCAGGGATGTGTACAGTGTGATGGCGAACTGGGGCGCAAATCACGGCGTGACAGTATATGGACATGTGGGGGCAGATATCATCACTCTTGCTTCCATGCTCCGTATTCCTGTCAACATGCATAATGTAGACGAGGCTAAGATTTTCCGGCCTCATGCATGGTCAGCCTTTGGGATGGAGGATATCCAGTCCGCAGACTATAGGGCCTGTGCCGTTTATGGGCCTATGTATAAATGATCAAAGGACAGCACGCTTCGCGAGCCGGCTTATTAATGAAAAAGGCTCTCACTGGTGTTTTTACAGTGAGAGCCTTTAGCATTATTTTCTGTTTCCGCCGGAGCAGGGCTTATCGATCAGCCTGTCCAGGATTGACTCAAAAAAGGTAAGATCCTCTTCGGACAAGAGCCTCAGCTTATCTGTGATCTGATGGATATGCTCCGGATTTTTCATGGCGCCGTCAAAAAATTCTACGGGACTTATATCGAAATAATCGCAGATCTCAAAGAAAGCTGCCATAGAAGGCGAGGTTCTGCCGGAACTGATGGACTGGATATAGGATTTACTGTGTCCTAACTCCAGACTGAGCTGGTATTCGGACTTTTCTTTTTGCATTCTCAGTTCTGTAATTCTGTCTCTCACGAACTTTTCATTCATAAAAACTCCTGTTTCAAATCGGAAATGTGTATGCCTTTTTTATTACAGTAAACTGTCTTTTGAAGCATGTCGGCGTATGTTCTGCTAATAGTTTATAAAAATATGAAAGGATTTATACTGCTTAAAATGGTTAATTACACATGACAAACCGAAAAACGACTAATTTTAATAGCTGTTGAGCAAAATGATTGGGAGATTTTGGGGATTGGTGTAATATGATAGAGAAAAAAACATGGCCGATCAGATAAAAGGATCGAATAGGGAGTCACGACATGCATAGCGGCATGATTACGATGGGGCTGGAGATTCTGAAGAGCTATATGCTCTGCAGAACTCTTGGCTTATTCTTTTTTGGCCTGATCTATCTTGCTCTGGAGGAGTCCCACAGGAAGATACCGGAAATCAAAGAGAAAGACCAGACAGCCGATGATAATAAAGAAAGAGAAATAAGAGAAAAAGAAATAAGAGAAAAGGAAATACTGAGGCTTCAGCTGAAAATGTACCAGAGGCAGTTAGGTGTTATGGAGGAGCAAAATCATGCGGGAAGACTCCTTCGTCACGACATAAAGCAGCATACGAGAATGCTGGCCGATTATATCTGTGAAGGGCAAAATGATAAGGCGCTGGCTTATATGGAAAAAATGAAGCTTTACGCCGGAGGCAGCAGACATCAGATCGAAACAGGAAACGGTGACGTGGACAGTATCCTGAATTATTTTATGGAAGAAACAGACAGGATCGGCGGGAGCGCTGCAATGAATGTAAGGATTCTTCCCGGACTTATCATGGACAGCTTTGACATGAATGTGATATTGGGAAATCTGCTGCTTAATGCCTGTGAGGCGATGCAGAAAAGTACCAAGAGAGAACTGTCCGTGGATATGGAGTATGCCAGAGGTATTTTCACAGTCAGGGTCAAAAATACCTACAATGGTGTCTTAAAGCAGGAAAATGGGAGGATACTCACCTCAAAGGATGAGACAAAGACTCATGGCATGGGACTTGAAAGCATTCGGAAAATGGTAGAAAAATATGACGGGGATATGGAGATCCATTATGATCCGGAGGAATTTTGGGTAACTGTGTTTTTGTTCGTCCCTTCTGTGGGATAAACGAAGAATGAGTATGATAGGGTTCGGAGGTTTCCCATGCTTTTGGAAACATTGTCTGTTATGGGCTGCCTGGCTGTTATCCTGCTGTTTCTGGCCGGTTTTTGTCAGCTGAGATCTAAGGCTGCGGAAGAGAGAAAGGTCCGGCAGGTAAAAATGAGCAGCCTGTATTATGAAGCTTATGATGAGCTGCTTACCCTTGTCAGGGAAAGGCAGCATGACATGAACAATCACATAAATGCAATCCTGGGAATGATCTACACCATTGATAACTACGAGGAACTGGTCAGCTCTCAGCAGAAGTATCTCTGTGAGGTGATGGAGAAAAGCCGGGAGGCGAGGCTTCTTTTATCCATAGAAAATCCGCTGATCGTGGGCTTTATTTACCGGAAGATCCAGCAGGCGGAAAAATACCGGATCCGGGTGGAGCATCAGATCACCGTTAAGGAAAAGGAAACAGGAATACCGGATTATGAATTGATCGAGATCCTGGGTATTTTGTTTGACAATGCCATGGATGCCCTGACAGGCAGCGGGGAGGGGGATAAGCTGATCCGGCTGGAAATGTGCTGTGAGAATATCAGACTTCGCATTTCCGTATCCAATGTCAGCAGGGAATTTGCAGCGGATGAGATCGAAAGATTTTTTCAGGAGGATTTCAGCACCAAAGGAAAAGGCCATGGGATAGGCTTAAAGAAGCTGAAAAAAATAGTCCTTGACCTGAAGGGAGAGATTGTGGTATCCAATAACAGGGAAGGTGACGTGAATTTTCTGGAGTTTACGGTCTGGCTGCCACAGGCGGCAGAAAAAGTGCGAAAATGATCCGGAAAGGAAGAACGGACGATGCGTATTGCCGTATGTGATGACGAAAAAGCTCAGAGAAGGCTGATCATAAATTATCTGCAGGAATGGGCCAGGGCATCCGGACAGATCCTGGATATCCTGGAATTTCCGGATGGAGAGAGCCTGCTCTTTTGCTGGGAGGATGAAAAGGACTTTGACCTTTTGATCCTGGATATTGAGATGGGGAGGCTCAGCGGTATGGAGCTGGCGGAAAGGATCCGCGGGGAGGACGAGGAGATCCCCATTCTTTTTATTACAGGGTATGAAACCTATATGGCCCAGGGCTATGAGGTGGCGGCCATCCAGTATCTGCTTAAGCCGCTCTCGAAGGAAAAGCTCTTTGCGGTTCTTGACCGGCTGCAGAGAAAAAGAAAGCCGGAGGAAAAGCTGACCTTTTTGACAGGGGAAGGGGTTCTTCTGCTGGCCCCGTCGGATATCTGGTTTGCAGAAGCCAGAGGGCACCAGTGTATCCTTTCTACGGCCCGGGGAAGCTGCCAGATACGCCATTCTATCACGGAGCTTTTGAAAATGCTGAGCGGGCAAAAGGGATTTGTCCGCTGCCACCGCAGCTATCTGGTAAATTTAAGACACATCTCGGCGATCACCAAAACAGAGCTGGTGATGGATGATTTTCGCAGGCTGCCGGTGAGCCGCGGCGCATACCGGGCAGTGAATGAAGCGTTTATTGCAAGCTATGGGGTGAGAGGATAAGCTTTTTATAAAAGCCCATGCAGTGGAGAGCCCGGGGGCAGGAAAGCAGACTGATGAGTGGCAGGCCGCAGGAAAGGGAAACGATATGTTCGCAGCTTCAGTAACAGCAACGATCCTTATCATAAATATATTGCTCTGGTGGCTTCTGTTGCCGAAATTAGTGGAAAGGAAGATCTCCCGCTTCCAGAATGATCTGGTAAATAAGTACTACGATGAGATAGAGATCATGTACCGGAAGATGCGGGGGTGGAGGCATGATTACCACAACCACATTCAGGTACTCAAGGCCAACATGAGCCTTGGAGAGTATGGATTGGCCCGGGACTATTTAGATAAGCTGGAGCAGGATTTAAGAGAGGTGGATCAGGTCTTAAAGACAGGGAATGTGATGGTGGACGCCATTTTAAACAGCAAGCTCTCCATGATACAGGAAAGACATATCGCGGTGGATGCAACGGCAATGGTACCGGGGGATATAGCGGTGTCGGGGATCGATCTGTCGGTCCTGATCGGCAATCTGCTGGATAACGCCATGGAAGCCTGTCTGGAGATTCCGGAGGAAAAAGACCGATTTATCCGTATCTATATTGATATCGTTAAAAAGCAGCTTTATATCTCCGTGACCAATTCCATGAAGGGAAAGGCCAGACGGTCAGGAGGAAGCTTTCTTTCTTCAAAGGAAGGAAGCCATGGCTTCGGACTCCCCAGGATCGACGGAATCGTTTCCAGGTATCATGGCTATTTAAACAGGCAGACGGAAAACGGCGTGTTTGCCACAGAGGTAATGCTTCCCCTTGTGTCTGCCTTCTGTGGAGATGGAGCAAATGAGCAGCCTGAAGATAAAAAGTAGAGGAATCTGACAAGAACTTGATTAAAAAGCAAAATCGGCGCAGTGAACGCCAAAAACAAAAATTTTTGTCGTTCACTATACAATTCGTGCACGTGGGAAGGTCATTCGTGCGCGGATTTTTTTATTCCCTGAATTTGTGGTAAGATTCTTTAAAGAAAATAAGCCGGAGGAACAGGAGCATGAAAAAAGGGCAATGGTTAAGCAATATCCTCTATAATATAAAGACGTCAAAGGACTGGGATCGGAAGCTGTTTTATTATCAGTTTCTTCCGGTGCTGCCCGGCGTGATCGCTGCCTATCTTGGAATCCTGCTTCCTGCGAAGCTGGTGCAGGGTCTGGAGGAGGGGTGGGAGTTTCAGGAGCTTGTGCTGTGTCTTTCGATCATATGCTTTGTAATGTGCCTTCTGAAAATGACAGATCAGGGAATGGAGTCCTATCTTTACCGGAATTATTCCACCCATATCATGTATTATGAAAAGCTCTGTTACCATAAGGTCATGAGCCTGGATTACGGAATGCTGGAGGATCCGGTAACCGCAAGGCTGATGGGAAATACCTGGAATGTACTTCGGGGAGAATTTGGCTTCCGGAACGCGCTGTGTGCAGTTCCGAAGATCTTAGGTGCGGTGGCAGGGATCCTGTGGTATGGGGCTCTGATTGCAAAGAAAAGCGTTGTGTTCATTCTTCTGGCGCTGGCCAATACTCTGCTCAGCAGCCTGTTCATGTCGCTGCTTCGCAAAAAGCAGGAAAAGCTCCATGAAAAGGTGGGGACTTATTCCAGAAGGACGGCTTATATCAACAGACAGTCCATGGACAGGCAGGCGGGCAAGGATATCCGCATTTACCGGATGGCAGACTGGCTTTTAAAAAGGTATGAGGAAGCCCTTGGGGGAATGGATTCTATTTACCGGCAGATTCATCATGGCGCTTTTTTGAGGGCGGCAGGGGAAGCCGGGGTGAATTTTCTGGTAAACGGATTTTCTTATTTTTATCTGATCAGCCTGTTAGTAAAAGGAGAAATGGGCACCTCCGATTTTGTGCTTTATATGGGGCTTGCAGGAAGTCTTTCGGGATTTTTCGGACAGCTTTTAAATCAGCTTGCGGCTTTAAATCCGGTGGGGATCTCCATAGGCTATATCAGGCAGTTCCTTGCCTTGCCTGAGAGCCCCGGCTGGTCAGCGCAGGGAGTGGGGGCCGAAAGGCTTAAGGAACTGAAACAGGAAGGAGTAAGGGTCAGCTTTCAAAATGTGGGCTATACCTATCCCGGAGTAAAGGATCCGGCCCTTTCCGGGATCGATCTGGAAATAGCGCCGGGAGAAAAGCTGGCGCTGATCGGGTTAAACGGTGCGGGAAAGACCACTCTGGTAAAGCTTTTGTGCGGCTTTTATACGCCTACGGAAGGAAAGATCCTGTTAAATGGCATTCCGGTCCATGAGTTTTGCAGGAAGGAATATTTTGAGCTAATCTCCGTGCTGTTTCAGGACGCCACCCTCCTTCCCATGACGCTGGACTTTAATCTGACAGGAAAGGCGTCGGAGCAGATTGACAGAGAGCATCTGGCATGGACTCTTAAAATTTCCGGTTTTTGGGAAAAGTATCAGAGCCTTCCGGCGAAAGGCGAGTCTTTGCTGGGGCAGGAGGCGGACTTCTCCGGCGGGGAGAAGCAAAAGCTGCTTTTTGCAAGGGCCTTATATAAGGAAGCTGCCCTGATGATCCTGGACGAGCCCACGGCGGCTTTAGACCCTATTGCAGAAAATGAGATGTATTTAAAATTCGGCGAGGCGTCGAAAGGGCGGAGCTGTCTTTATATTTCCCACCGGCTTTCCAGCACCCGGTTCTGCGACCGTATCCTTTTGATGGAAAAGGGAAGGATCATAGAGGAAGGGACTCATGAGACGCTGATGGCGGAGAATGGCCGTTATCGGCAGCTTTTTGAGATGCAGAGTAAGTATTATCGCGAGCAGGAAAGGCACAGGGAGCAGCAGGAAAGGTGCGGAGAGCAGGAAGGATGCAGAGAGCAGGGGGAAAAGGGGAGGCTTTATGAGTAAAAAGGAATGGGGATCCATCTGGTTTTTGCTGAAGGATATATTAAGAATCGAAAAGGGGCGGTTCGCCAGTATGATCGTTTTCGGAGTGACGGAAGCGATCCTGCCCTATATCGGCATCATTGGTATGGGAAAGCTTCTGGATGCAGCGTATGCAGGGACAGAGGGAAGGATTCTGTTTGGTTATGCCCTTGTGATCCTTTTGGGAACCCTGATCTTAAGTCTGATACTGAACAGAGCTATGGAAAGCTTCTGGCAGAAGCTGGACTATACAAAGGACTTAGAGTCCAGGGAGATGAACGCCAAAAGCTTTTCCATGGATTATGAATATTTAGAGGATGACCATGTGCAGGAATTAAGGAGCAGGGCCTTTTCCAAATCCTTTTTCGGGATCCGGGGATGGTTTTTCTGGCATATGCGCTATATTGTGGAATCAGTGGTGTCCTTTTTGTTTATCTTATGTCTGTTTCTTCCGGTCATCTTTCAAAAGCGGGAGGGGAGCGGCGGGCATTATGGTTTCCTCCTGCTTACAGCAGGACTGTGTCTTGTGATAGGCCTTATGGTGTGGGTAAATTACCAGTCAAATGTCCATTTTACCCGAAAGGTAAACGAGATCCATAACAGCATGGATGGACTCAACCACAGAAAGCGTTATTTTATGGAGCTGCTCTCCGGGGCAGAGGCCCAGAAGGACCTTAGGATCAACGCCCAGCAGAATAAGATCGATCAGGAGATCGCAGATAACTGTGAAAAGCTCAGGGAGGGCCAGCTTTTCCTGAACAGCCTGCTTGAAAAGCGCAAAATGATCGATTTATCCACCACCGGACTGACGGGATTTCTGATCTATCTTTTCGTCAGCTACCAGGCCTATAAGGGGATGATCTCCATAGGAAGTGTGGTGGTTTATGCCTCCGCCATGGTACGGCTTGCAGATGCGATCTATATGTTCAGCGGAAGTATTGGGAATATGAAGCAGATGGCCATGTTCGCCGGAGACTATGAGGAATATATGGGCCTGAAAGAGCGTAAGTATACCGGCACGATCCCGGTGGAAAAGCGCAGGGACAACCGCTTTCATATTTCCTTTGAGCATGTGTCCTTCCGATATCCGGGAGCAAGTGGATCGGAGGATGTGATCAGGGATCTGACGATTTCATTTGAGATCGGTGAGAAGATGGCCATTGTGGGGAAGAACGGCTCCGGAAAGTCCACCTTTATAAAGCTCCTGTGCCGCCTCTATGACGTGACGGAGGGCGTGATCAGGTTAAACGGCATTGATATCCGCAAATACGATCCGGCAGAGTACAGCCGCTTGTTTGCAGTGGTATTTCAGGATTTCAGTATTTTTGCCCTTCCTCTTGGAGAGAATATTGCCTCGTCTTCTGAGGTGGATGAGGAAAGAGTAAGGGACGCCCTTTCAAGGGTAGGTCTGGGAGAACGTCTTACCGGTCTTAAGTCCGGGCTTTCCACCTGTGTGGGAAAGGAGTATTCGGAGGATGGCGTGGCTTTTTCCGGCGGAGAGAAGCAGAAGATGGCCATTGCCCGTGCAATCTATAAGGACGCCCCCTTTGTCATTATGGACGAGCCCACCGCCGCCCTGGATCCTCTGGCGGAGTGTGAAGTGTATGCAGGATTTGACAAGATGGTAGGAAATAAGACAGCCCTTTATATTTCCCACAGGCTGGCCTCCTGCCGGTTCTGCGAGGATATCCTGGTGTTCGATAAGGGCAGGGTGGTACAGCGGGGAAGCCATGAGGAGCTGAAGGACCAGGACGGGCTTTATAAGGAATTGTGGGAGGCCCAGGCACAGTATTACAGGCAGGGGACGGAGTAAGATTCAAGTAACTATGAAGCCGAAGGCTGAATAGTTACTTTTTAAGGCCGGATTGAAAATACAGGAAATGACTTTTGGGGTATTCCATGATAAAATAAAATGTAGGAGGTATGCGGAGTTATTCAGGTAGGGACGCTGAAGTCAAGTATAAGCATGTATTGTTATGCTGCGGTCAATGAAAGGCAGAAAGCAGGTGAAAAAGTGGATTCAAAAAATCAGTATGAATATGCAGTTGTTGCCATAAAACAGGCTGTCGAAAAGAGCAGATACAGGGCTGCCAAAGCGGGCAATGCGGAACTGCTATCTCTCTACTATGGAATCGGAAAGTATGTTTCGGAAAATACAAGAAATGGTGTCTGGGGGACAGATGCGATTAAGACCATTTCCAGCAGATTAAAGTCGGAATTGACGGGAGTTAGAGGATTTTCAGAGAGCAATATTAAAAATATGCGTTTATTTTATGATGAGTGGAGTCCTTATGTAAATCGCCAGCCAATGGCTGACGATTTAGATGTGAATGGTGAAGGCTTGCTGATAGCAATTCGCCAGCCGATGGCTGGCGATATAGACTGGAATGAATTTATATCACTGGGTTTTACGCATCATATGGAAATACTGTCAAAAACGAAGGATATTTCTGAGCGTTTATTTTATATTCATGAATGTGCGGTCAGAGCCTGGGACAAGTATACTTTAAGAGAATATATTAGGTCAGGGTTGTATCACAAACAGGGAAATCTACCCAATAATTTTTCTAAGACGCTTAGTGATGCGCAGTTTGCTGTAAAGGCAACAAAAGCGTTCAAAGATAACTATTTGCTGGATTTCATAAATACAGAAAATCTTGGTGAGGCAAGTGAGGACATCGATGAACGAATAATTGAGAATCAGATTGTAAACGATATTAAAGAATTTATTATAAGGTTTGGAACAGATTTTATTTTTATGGGAAACCAATATAGAATTGAAGCAGTGGGTGAAGAGATGTTCATTGACCTTTTATTCTTTAATAGAGAACTGAATTGCCTTGTTGCAGTGGAATTGAAGACTGGTAAATTCAAACCGTCATATTTAGGGCAATTAAATACTTATCTGACAATTTTAGATGACAAGGTAAGAAAGAAACACGAAAATCCATCGGTAGGGTTGATATTGTGTAAGAACATGAATAAAGCATTTGTTGATTATGTAATAAGGGATTATGAGAAGCCGTTGGGAGTTGCAACTTATAAAACATATAAAGATATGTCGGATGAAATGAAAAAAGCTTTGCCTGATGTGGATGATTTGAGAAAACTGTTGGTTAGTGAAGAAGAGGAATAAAGGAAGATTTTGGTGAAAATGGATAATACGGTTGATACAATCCAGGAAATGGCATTGCAATTGAGAAAAATAAATGAGATTGCCTATAATCAATACAAGCCTATCGCATGTGACTTGTGCAGTAGAATTGCATCATTAAGTGAAGTTGAATATACATTGGATAGGATGCTTGATTTTTGTGGTGGTGATGCGGTTTTAGAATTATTTAAGGATATATGTAGACATTATTTTGATATTTATCCGGAAGTGATAGCATATCAGATTAATTCATATCGTGAAATTTGGGATACGGAATAATCTGTTGTTTTAAGGAAAAATCCTTATATGTTACAATCCAAAGGAAAAAGAGCAGGAAGGAGAAGTAAGATGACTTTAAGCAGAGAGGGACTGATAGAGTATCTGAAGGAATTCAGTGAAAAGAAGCCTTATGTAAACGCCATGTGGCTGGAAGGGGCGGATGGTATCGGCAGAGTGGACGAGTACTCGGATATTGATTTCTGGTTTGATGTGGAGAAATCCCATCAGGAATCTTTTTTGCAGGAGTGTGTGGCAGAGCTTGAAAAGCTGTCGCCCATCGATTCAAAGGTGGATGAGATCAGGCCTGCGATCGCTCAGAGCAATATCCATCTGGAAAACACATCGGAATATCTGACCCTTGATATTTGCGTCCAGTCCCACGAGTTCAGGGGAAAAGGCGTGACCTGTTATGGAGAAAATGATATCGCTGAATTACCGCTGGTCTTGTTTGACAAAAAGGGGATCATTTCCTTTTATAAATATGAGGAAGATCCGCAGATGATAAAGCAGATATTGGATGAATGCAGAAACACACTTCTGCAAATGAGCCGGGTGACTAAGTACATAAAGCGGAATCAGTATTTAGAGGCCTATATGAAGTACATTGAAAATGTGGCGGAGCCTCTGGTTAAGACGGCCCGGCTGCTCTATACGCCAAAGCATTATGAGTATGGATTATGCCATATTTCCCATCATTTACCGGCAGATGTGGTGAGTGAGCTGGAGCCTCTTTATAAGATCAACGGTTTGAAGGACATCGAGGATAACCTGATCAGGGCGGAGCGGTTGTTTGCCAAATATGAAAGAGAGCTGGAAGAAAAAAGGCCAGATTGACTTTTCATATTGACCTTATGCCAATTCTCGTATTTGCTCAACCAGCGACTGGCTCCTTAACTGCGTAATGGCTACGATTGAAAATGATATTTGGGTAATTAACATCAGGCCGAAGAAGCCTGCCATTTCCCACATTGGAAAATGGTAGGCGACCTCACCAAAAACGCTCATTACGCTGAATACCTTACACAAGAGAACTCCCAAAAGCGTTCCGAAAGAGATGGAGAGTATAAACACGCCCAAAGTATAGAGTAAGCCTTCGGTTAGCAACATCTTTGAAACCTGACGGCTGCTCATGCCTACGGCCTGCAATATACCTAATTCGCGCTTGCGGGCCAGTATATTTGTGATAAGTGTGTTCAATAGGTTAAGCGCACCAAAAACGCCAATAAACAGGACAAAAATATAGACAGGAGTGCGATAACTTGTCAATAAATCCTGATAGTTATTTACCCATGCGTTTAACGTAGTAACATAAACCCGCGCATTTGCCGGGAGGATTTGTTTGACATCCTCACATACCTGCTCCCAATCACTATTTTCTGTATCAAGAAGTACCTGATAATTCAGATTTTCATCCGGCATAAGGGCAGACAGCGTTTTTAACGGTATAAATATAAGCTCATATCCGCCATACGGAATACCTTCATCTACAATTCCCATAACGGTAACTTCTAAACGCTCTCCTGAACCGGCTTGAATTGTTATCCTGTCGCCAATGGATACTTCCCATCCGAAAATATCCGCCCAGCTATCTGTTTGCTTTATTACAACACCGTTATTCTGTATTAGCTCCTGCAAATCAGCCGTTCCCGCAATCAGATACTCTTCTAAAAGGGATTGCCTGTCTGGTGAAAAGGCATCTGTAAGAACAGGATCTTCATATCCTGATGGAATAGAGACGTTCAAGACAGTTCCACTATATACCCGCATATCCTTTACGCCCTCAATCGCTGCAAGCTGCTGAATGAGATCATATGATAACAGATTATCTCTCTGAAGTTCAACAAATTGTTCGCTGTTATGGGATTGTGAACCATAGTCACCGAGTTCAATACGGACTGTGCCATAGGGGAACACGCCGCGGGCTACATTTGCCGGATCGATAGAGTTAAAATAAGCTGAGCTTGCCATTAGTAAAATGCCGCATATACCCAATGAGGCAATCGTCAATGCCGTTTTCTTTTTATTGCGGGAAAAGTTGATAAGAGCCAATCTGCTGGCGGACAAAGAACGGTTTAATCTCTTTGTGTTTTTGGTAATTACTTCTTCATTTCCGGCGGCATATCGGGTAGCCTCAATCGGTGTAACTTTAGAGGCAAGTCTGGCAGGTCGCCGTACCGTGAGCATTACACACAAATACATGAGAACAGCAACAAAGGCCCCTGCGATCAGTACAGTAAATATGTTCCATCCATTCGGAACAAGTGCATATCCGGCAACAGCTCCGACTACAAGCCCGATGGGGATGGCAGTGATTGCTAACTTGCGTCCTTCCTTCATTACGATTCGACGGACTTGATGGCCAGTAGTTCCGATCGTTCTTAACTTTCCATACTCATTTGTTTTTCTGATGATGGAAACAAAGAACAGGCTATATATTACCAGCGCACAAGCCATGGTTACGATCAAAGTCACAAATATGATGAGGGTTATATATTCAAAACTTCTCTGTCGAATGAGAGAAAAATAGTAACCGGAAAACTCAACATCCGTTAATTCAATTTCCCACTCTTCCGCTAAATTGCGTATATAATTTTTAAGACCTTCTTCTGACAGGGCATCAGTTCCTATAGCATGGATATATGCGATATACAAAGGGCTTTCAGTATTTCCCTTAACAAAGGCGGGTGTTACATAAATCGAATAGTTTGAATCTGTAACAGGCAATATACCACATACCGTATAACTCTGCTCGCTTCCTGTTAAGGCCAGCTGAATTGTTTCTCCTACCTCACAGGATATACCTTTTCTGTCTAAAAAAGATTGCGTTACAACTACCTCGGTTTCAGTTTTTGGTAAACTGCCGTTTAGGGCCGGGTATTTTGCCAACCGCATAAGATTTTCGTCCACAGAGCGCACGGTAACCTTGTATTCGCCATAGTCGATCATTCCCATTAAATAGCTGAACCCCGCTATGACTCGATCATCATTCTGTATTGTGCAGGCTGTTTTATCGTCAAGATCGGTTATATTCGCCTGATACATTCCTTCGGCGTTGTTGCGAGAAGCCCTTTGCCCTCCCCAAAAGTACAGTATTGTTGCCATGATAAGGTAAGTGGCGAAAGCAATCGTGATCATGATAAGCAAATTTCTGGTCTTATCCGCTTTGAGATTCCTTTTTGCCAGCTTATTTATAATAGTGCTTGTGTCGTTTTCAAAAGGCCAGGTCATGAGTTGTCACCTTCCTTAGTTCGCAATTTTTTGTGAATACTTATTCTTTGGACAGAAATACGGAGAAAGTTGATCCTTTACCAATCTCCGAAATTACTTTGATGTAGCCGCCTTGCCGGGTGACGATCTCACGGGCCAGATACAGACCGATACCAACACCCGGCTCGTCATGTACTTCTTCTTCCCGATAAAAGCGTCGAAAAATGGACGCCTGGTTGCTCTCTGTAATTCCCTTGCCGGTATCTGTCACATTCAGTTTGATATACAATTCCCACTGTTCCACTGATACACTGATTCTGCCGCCAATAGGGGTATATTTCACCGCATTGTCCAGCAGATTGAAAAGGGCTTCCGCCGTCCATTTGCTGTCATGGGGCAGTTTCAAGTCCGCCGGACAATCCACAGACACGTCAATATTCTTTTTCTCCGCTCCATAAACAATGCCGCTCATGGCCTGCGCCAGCGTGTCGATCAACAGCCCGTCTTTCCGCTCCAACTGAATAGCCCCGGTTTCCAATCGGGAGGTTTTCACAAGGGCCTGAAAGAGAAAATCCAGCTTGTCGGTCTGATCGTGGATGCCCTGCAAGAAGTCCACCCGTTCCTGCTCTGTGACGGACTTTGTCAGTAACGTATCCGTTACCATTTTCAGATTGCTCACAGGGGTTTTTACCTGATGGGAAATATCTGATACCAACATTTGAAGCTCTTTACGTTCCTTGTCCACTTTGTACCGACTTTCCTGCATGATACCATACAGACGGAAAAGCCGGTGACTGATACGGGAAAAGAGCGTTTCACTGTCGCTGTCCTGTTCTGGTTCTTCATTGCCATTTATCATGTTATCCAGTGTCCGACACAAGTCGCTGGTAAATGCAGACAGTCGCTTGCCAAAGAACCATATCAACAGAAACAGCCATACAAGGGCGCAGGCTGTCAGAGCTGCACCACCCCAAAGTATGAGTGTATTGCCAGTCAGGGCAAATAGGGTAGCAGTAATTATCAGCATGGAAAGCAGCGCCCCGCCTCCGATCAGCAGACAAACATTTTTGACAGGCAGGCGTTCCGGCTTCATTTCTTTTCGCCTCCCATCCATTGATAGCCGATTCCATAAATTGTCTTGATATAGGTATCGCCGCTTGCTTCAATTTTTCCTCTGATGCGACTGATGGAAGTAGTTAAGGTGTGTTCATCCACAAATTTTTCATTTATGTCCCATAGCTTTTCCAAAAGACGCTGACGGGTCAAAACCTGCTTTGGGTTCTTACAAAATTGGTTCAGCATTTTATATTCCATAGGAGAAAGGATAATAGGCGTTCCATGCAGCGAAGCGGCTTGTTCCGAGAAGTCAAGGAACAGTATCCCATCATCATAAATATCTTTTGTTGGTTTGTGATGCTCTAACATAGCAAACATGGCTTTGATTTTCCGTTGCAAGGCCCCGATTGAAAAGGGCTTTGTGATATAGTCCACCGCTCCTACTTCATAGCCGCGTATCTGGTCGCTCTCCTGATCGTTGGCTGTCAGAAAGATTACCACTGTATCAGGGTGTTCCGGCTTAATGAGCTTACATAGATCATAGCCATTGCCATCTGGCAGATTGATATCCAACAGCACTAAATCATATTTGCCGCTGCTTAGCCTGGCAGTAGCAGCTTTTGTATTCAGTACCGAAGTAATGTCGTAGCCGTCAGAGGTCAAGTTATAGGCCAGTGTTCTGTTCAAAAGGGTATCATCCTCGACGATCAAAATCCGTTTCATGACCTGTCCTCCTTTGAGTTCTGTGGATAGTATAACAGGTAAATGTCCGCGAAATGTTACAAGGAAACAATTTTACTGTTTTTCAATAACGTATAGACTATTTCTCGATATCGTAATTCTTTGCAGGGAATAAAACAAGCTATTGAATTGTTGTTTTTTACATTATATTCATTTGTAATTATGGTTACAATACAGCCTTTCATGATCCATAAGCTATTCCGATTGGGATAGGCTTGCTTCAGCTCACTTCTCTTAAACGTTCTACGATAGATTTGTTTTGTAGCATTTGAATTGCAATTTTGGTTATAATGGTCGGCGTTGCAATTACTATAACGGCGTAAGCTGCCGCAAAGACAAAGGGATAGTTCCAATGCAAATAGCTCATTCCAATGCCATTTAGCCCTTGGATCAGGAGAAAGCCGACACTACCGCCGATCAGTAAAGTAATGATGATATTCCAGGCAGATACTAACCTGCCCTCATATTGAAGCATTTTATTTAGCTGTTTTCTGGTCATGCCGATAGACTGAAGAACAGAAAGCTCCTCTTTTCGTGTCATAATGTTTGTTACCAGGGTGTTGATCAGGCTGATCAGGCTGAACATCATAATGAAAAGGCTGATACCTATAATGGCTGTCAAAAGCGAATTATATATTCCCGCTTTGCTATTGATAGAATCCCTCAACGTGCGAATTTGCAGGCTGTCAATCTCTGATACAATCTGCTTCACTTCTTCGGTTACGGTTGCCTCCTTATTATTCCAATCTGTGGAAACAAGAAGTTCGGAGTTCAGATCAAAACCATCAGGCAATATCTGCTCTACCAAGTACGAGGGCATCAGGAACCAGCCGGAAACGCCAAGTGCAGAGAGGCATTGAGGATCGTTGTACGCCCTTTCTCCCGTGATTTCCCCTGCTATTGTATAAGTTTCGCAGATAGCATGATGACCGTCTGACCATTCAAGCTGAATCTCATCGCCCTGTTCAAACTTCCAACCATAGATTTCCTTAACAGCGTCATTTTTTAGAACAATGATCTCTCTGTTCTCTACCATCGTGCCATAATCAAGTTCGCTGTTATTCAGGTATTGTTTGATTGATGAAAATTGTTCTTCGTTCATTGGAACAACAAAATCAGAATCCCGGCGTCCATTATAGTCAAACGTAACGTACATCTTTTGAAAGGCAGTCATTCCGTTTACACCATCAGCGAGTGTGATTTTTTCTTGCAACTTACTGTCTATTGGGTTATTGCTTTGAACGCCGGTATATCCATAGTCGTTGACCTGAGCTGCATTTTCGGATAAATAAATTCTGATCTCCCCATGTTGCATTATGCCGAAACGAGCATAATCCTCCTGACTGAATGATGAAAGGAATGTAGAACCTGTCAAGAAAATAATACCGCTGATCGCCAGCGAGAAAGAAGTCATAAGGAATTTTTTGCGATTTCGGCTTATGTTCATTTTGGCCATAGTGTGTGGGGGGATCTTGCCATATATCCGTTTAGAAGACGTAATATGTTGAGAAAATCCCTTTGCCTTTGATGCTTCAATAGGAGAAATTCTGCTGGCAATTACTGCTGGCTTACTGACTGAATACAGAACTGCAATGTAATCTAAAATAATAACAGGACAGCCCCATAAGACCAGGCTTGACCAGGCCCATCCCTCCGGATTGAGCAAAAAAGAAAATGCTGCGCCAAATATCAGGCCGATGGGAGCGCCAGCCCCAAACAGAAGGGTTCCCTCTCTTTTTACAATCCTCTTGATCTGTTTGCTCGTTGTGCCGATCGTTCTTAACTGACCAAAAAGCTGGACACTGTTTATAATTGAAACGTAGAAAATACTGTAAACGACAATAACGCCTGTAAGCAGGACAAGCAGTCCGATTCCAAATGCGATCGCCATATTCTTAGGGTTAAAGGTTAAGGATTGCACAAATGCGCTGTTCTCTCCAATGCCTGGGCGATCAATACCACAGGAAGTTCCTATCATATGGATGGTTTCCAGAAATTCGTCCGCACTCATATCTGCGGCTCCCGCAATTTGAGCCGCAGCAACAAATAACATATTGTGTAACTGACTTCCGGAGCTAGCATAATCAAAAGAAAAATAAAGCGGATAAACATCGGAAGTTGACCCGGTATCTGTAAATCCGCAAACAGTAAAGGATTCCTGCGTCCCATCGAAGAATTGGAAAGTCAATATACTTCCAATTTCGGTATCTTGCTCTATCCGCTTCATATAGGATTTGTCAACAGCAATTTCATCAAATGCAGAGGGATAGTGTCCTTCTACGATTTCTGCACTTGTAATTTTGCTTTCAATTTGCTCAATATACATGGGCCAGACTGTATAGTTATCTATTTCTGTACGTTTCCCATATTTAGTAACACGCATTTCTGAAATCCGCGTATCATGTCGTAATGCTTCGCACTGTTGCTGTGTTATGTCATAGAAAAAAACTTGTTGCAGCGTTTCTAATTGACGGTCATTTGCAACCTGCATAGAAGCGATATACAGAGTAAGTCCGGACATAAGCGCAACAGAAAGAGCAATCGTTAAAACAATAAGCAAATTTTTTAATCTGCCTGCCCGCAGATTTTTCTTTGCCAATTTGTTTGTAACCGCGTTGGTATCATTTTCAAAAGGCCAAGTCATAGTGCCTCCTCCGTTTAAGGCTGTTCACCTGTTGCAGAGCTATTGTAAAATACAAATGTCACAGAAATGTCCTAAGTGCAGGCCAAATTGTGAATTTTGTGTGAACAATTATTTTTTCACATAGGAAAACAGAAAACGCAGCCCCTTTACCATCATCCGTTTCCCATAAGTATCAGCGCATCGCCTGTCAGTATATAAAAACGGCGGTAATTGCCAGATTGTATCCCTGTTAAAAATGAGTTATAATTGCACTGATCAATCAGAATGCAGAGGTGGATTATGGGATACAAAATCACTTCGGGTCAATTTGAATTGGTTGACGATCCATCTATACACTGCGCAAGAAATATCAAATAAAACCCATACACAGATTTCTAAAGGAGCAAAAATGATCAACTTAAACGGAAAATGGGAAATGCGTTCCGAGAAGGAGGCAGGGTGGCTGAAGGCCGCTGTGCCGGGAACCATGTACAGGGATTTACTGGACAACAATAAAATGGAGGATCCTTTCAAGGGAGAAAATGAGTTTGAGGCCAGAGAGCTGTCCGCTATGGACTACTATTACCGGAGAACCTTTGAGGTGACGGAGCAGAGCCTTAAGAATGATAAGAATGTGCTTGTCTGTGAGGGGATCGATACGCTGGCGGACATTACCGTGAACGGCGTTATGGCAGGACATTGCGAGAATATGCACCGGATCTATCGGTTTGATGTGACGGCCCTGCTGCAGCCGGGAGAGAACAGGATCGAGATCCATTTTCATGGGCCCTTAACCTATGCCCGAAGGATGGACGCCCAAAAGCCGATCTGGGGCGTTGATACCACAGTGGCAGGATACCAGTACATCCGCAAGGCCCACTGTATGTTTGGCTGGGACTGGGGGCCGCAGCTGCCGGATCTGGGCATATGGCGGGATATTTATATTGAGGAGGTACAAGGCGGAAGGATCGATTCTGTCTATGTACGCCAGAAGAATAAAGAAAATGTCAGCCTTCTTACTCTTCAAGTCCAAAATGAAATCGTAAAGGCTCAGGAAAATCTGGCTTTGGAATGCTGCCTTTTTGACCCGGAGGGTGAGCTTGTTTTTTCAGAGGCCCAGCCCTGGGAGGAGCACAATTCCTTTCAGATAGAGATAAAAAATCCCTCTTACTGGTGGCCGAATGGATACGGGGAACAGCCTTTATACCGGGCGGAGCTTAGACTTTGCACGTCTGGCCAGGGGAATCCTTGCTCGGACAACGCTTTCCAGGCCGCAGTCTCCCAAAAAACACTGCACATCGGTATCCGGGATCTGACGGTGATAAGGCGCAAGGACAGATTTGGAGAGGCCTTCACCTTCAGCATCAACGGAAAAGAAATTTTTGCCCGGGGAGCCAACTATATTCCCGAGGACAGTATTTTCGGCAGAAGGAGTAAGGAGAGAACAGAGCAGCTGCTGGAGGATTGTGTAAGATCCGGCTTTAACTGCATCCGCGTCTGGGGTGGCGGCTGTTATCCTGACGACTGGTTTTTTGATGCCTGCGACAGACTGGGGCTTATTGTATGGGAAGACTTTATGTTTGCCTGTGCGGTCTACGACCTGACGGATGATTTTGCAGAAAATCTGAGAGGGGAATTTGTTGATAATATCAGACGGCTCCGCAATCATCCCTCTCTTGGGCTCTGGTGCGGAAATAATGAGATGGAGTCGGCCTGGGTGGGCTGGGGGCTTCCGGAAAATGAAAAGCTGAGACAGGATTATCTGATCCTGTATGAAAGAATGATCCCCTCTGTTCTGGCAAAGGAGGATCCGGACCGGTTCTACTGGCCCTCCTCCCCTTCGTCAGGAGGCGGCTTTGAGGATCCGTCCGGTGAGGACAGAGGAGACGCCCATTACTGGGATGTGTGGCACGGGAAAAAGCCCTTTGAGGATGTGGAAAAGAAGTACTTCCGGTTTTTCAGCGAATACGGATTTGTGTCCCTTCCTTCCCGGCAGACACTGGAGGCCGTGATCGATAAGGATCAGCTTAATATCGTATCGCCTCAGATGGAAATGCATCAAAAGTGTGCGCTGGGAAATCTGACTCTGATGCATTATCTATTGCGGTACTACCGGAATCCGGCAGATTTTGATACCCTGATCTATGCCACCCAGTCCCTGCAGGGAGATTACCTGGAGATGGCGGTCCGGCATTTACGATCTAACAGGGAGCGCTGTGCCGGAAGTACCTACTGGCAGGTCAATGACACTTATCCCACCATGTCCTGGGCTACCATCGACTATTATGGCCGGTGGAAGGGAGCACAGTATATTGTGAAAAGGAGCTATGGGCCCTTGATCGCTTATGGGGAGATCGATGACCAGACCCGCAGGGCGTCAATCTATGTTTCCGGAGAGTTTTTGCAGGAAAAAGAAGTGACGGTATCGGCAGAGCTTGTGGATCAGAAGAGGGGAACTCTGATAAAGGAATCCAAAACGGTTCTCTTAACGCCTCTTTCTTCTATTAAAGTGATGGAAATTCCGCTTCCGGAGCAGGACATGTTTGCGGACAGAGAATGCTACTTACATTATAGTGTTGCTGAGGAAGGAAGAGTGGCTGACGAGGGAAACCGCCTTCTGACTGCGCCGAAGCAGTTTGCCTTCCGGGATCCGGAGCTGAAAGCAGTATTCGGAGAGGAACAGGGCAGAGGCTGCATAGATATACAGGCAGGGGCCTTTGCAAGGCGAATCGCTCTTGTATTTGAGGCGGATGTGATACTTTCCGACAATTACTTTGATCTTCATCCGGAGCAGAAAAAAAGGGTCTGGATAGAAGAGATCAGGAGCGAGAGGGAGGTTTCTTTGGAGGAACTGGAGAAGGGGCTTCGGATCTTCAGCAATTACGATATCCGATAGATCAGAGCCGGTAAATGGTCCGGCAAATCATCCGGCAAATTATTCTCAAAAAGAGCTTCAAGGAAAAATACTTATATGTTACAATCATGGGGGAGCGCAGAAGCGTTTCCCCTTAAATATGAGAAGAAAGGCGCTTTGACGTTACTATGAATGAAGTGATCAGACACAAAATTGAGCACAATCTGCAGCGTGCAAGAACCTCTGTGAAATGGGTGATCTTTGCGGTTATTTCGGGGATCGTGGTGGGGCTTGTAGGTACGGTTTTTTATTTCTGTATGTCTAAGGTGACACAGCTGCGGGGAGATCATCCCTGGCTGATCTGGCTTTTGCCGATAGGAGGGCTTGCCATTGTGGGCGCTTATCATCTGCTCCACGATGAAAAGGACACAGGAACCAACCTGGTGATCTCCTCCATTCATTCCGGGGACAATCTGCCTCTCCGGATGGCGCCGCTGATCTTTATTTCCACCCTGATCACCCACCTTTTGGGAGGATCGGCGGGACGGGAGGGAGCAGCCCTGCAGCTGGGAGGAAGCATTGGCAATGAGATCGGGAAGCTTTTCAAATTTGACGAGAAGGACAAGCATATCATGACCATGTGCGGCATGAGCGCCGCGTTTTCAGCCCTGTTCGGAACGCCTATGGCAGCCGCGATCTTTTCGATGGAAGTGGTGAGTGTAGGGATTATGTATTATGCCGCGCTGGTTCCCTGTGTGATCGCCGCCCTGATCGCTCATGGGATCGCCGGTTATTTCGGGGCGGAGGCAGAGATTTTTTTGCTTTCTGACCTTCCGGCCTTTACCACCGGTTCGGCAGTGAGGATTTCTGTTCTGGCGGCTTTGTGTGCGCTGGTGAGCATTTTGTTCTGCGTCCTGCTTCACGGGGCGGAGCATTCCTATAAAAAGTTTTTGCAAAATCCCTATCTGAGGATTCTATCCGGAGGCGTGATCGTCATTGTACTGACCCTTCTGGTGGGGGATCAGCGTTACAACGGCTCCGGTATTGCATTGATCGAGCCCTGCATGGAAGGAAATGTAAGGTGGGAAATGTTTCTTCTGAAAATGATCTTTACGGCGGCTACTTTGGGAGCAGGCTTTAAGGGCGGTGAGATCGTTCCTTCTTTCTGCATTGGAGGAACCTTCGGATGCCTGATCGGAAATCTTATGGGCTTTTCGCCCTCTCTGTGCACGGCGGTGGGAATGACTGCAGTGTTCTGCGGGGTGACCAACTGCCCCATCTCTTCCCTGCTTATCAGCTTCGAGATGTTCGGGTATGAGGGGATGCCGTATTTTTTGCTTACGGTGGCCTTCAGCTACATGCTGTCAGGCTATTACGGGCTCTACCACAGCCAGAAGATCATGTATTCCAAGTATAAGACCAATTATATTAATAAGAAAGCACAGTAGGAGGTGTAAGGATGATAGATTTTTTAAAGGAGGCGGCTCATGTAAAGCCCGGTAAGAAGCAGCTTGACTGGTTTGAGATGGAATTTTATGCTTTTGTCCATTTCGGCTCCAATACCTTTACAGGCAAAGAATGGGGAGAGGGGACAGAGGATGAGGCAATCTTTAATCCGGAAAAGCTAGACTGTAATCAGTGGGTGGAAGCCATCAAGGCGGCGGGAATGAAGGGAATGGTGCTGACAGCCAAGCATCACGATGGCTTTTGCCTGTGGCCCTCTGCTTACACAGAGCATTCGGTGAAGAACAGCCCCTGTAAAAGAGATATAGTAAAGGAGGCAGCCGAGGCATGTAAAAGGGGCGGCATTAAGTTTGGATTTTATCTTTCTCCCTGGGACAGAAATTCCAAATACTATGGCACTGCCGCTTATAATGATTACTTCTGTGATCAGCTCACCGAGCTTCTGACGCAGTATGGCGATATCTTTTATGTATGGTTTGACAATGCCTGCGGAGAGGGCAAGAACGGAAAGAAACAGGAGTATGATTTTCCCCGCTATTTTGAGCTGATCCACAAATATCAGCCAAACGCATTGATCTTTAATGACTATGGCCCGGATGTGCGCTGGTGTGGCAATGAGGCCGGTGCGGCAAGGCATGCGGAGTGGGCGGTAGTGCCTTCGGAGCTGTGCCACTATGCCGAGGTGCAGACAGGTCCGGGGCCTATGGCCGGGGAGGGGAGCCTTTCTTATCTCTATAATACGGAGAAGGAGCTGGGAACGATGCCGAATATCCTTTATTCCAGAGGGCTGGTGTTTACCCCTTCCGAAATCGATATGTCCATCCGGCCCGGATGGTTCTGGCATGAGGAGGAAAAGCCCCATTCCTTAGAGCGTCTGTTTTATACCTATCTGACCAGTGTGGGAGCCAATGCCTGTCTGCATTTAAATATTCCTCCCAACAGGGATGGTCTTATTGATCAGCGGGATGTGGACCGGCTTGCGGAATTAGGAGATCTGATCCGGAGGGAGCTTGGGGAAAGGATTCCTGCCTCTGTCCGGAAGGAGGAGGGCTATGGGGCGACCCAGCCGGTTTACACCATCACCCTGGAGCAGCCCAGAGAGACCATCAATTATGTAGTGCTACGGGAGGACATTGCAGAAGGACAGAGGGTGGAAAGCTTCAGGATCGTGGCAGAGTTTGAGAGCGGCAGCCAGTATCCTTTGTATCAGGGTACCTGTATCGGAAACAAAAAGATCTGTCAGCTGCAGGATCCTTTTGCCGGGCAGAATCCTTTGACAGATGATTCGGAGCCGGAGATCGCAAGACTGAAGGTACAGGTGACGGCGGCAAGGGATGAAGTCCTGATGAAGGAAATTTCCGTATATTAAGAAGAAATAGCGGATAAAGAAATAGCAGATAACGTACCGGATGTGTCTGTCCGGGATGCTATGGAGGAAAGAAGAAAATGAGATATCCTGATTTTTTGAAACAAAAGGGCTGTATCGGTCTGGTTGCGCCATCCTTTGGCTGTAATATCGAGCCTTACCGGACTGCCTTTGATAACGCAGGGCGGAAGTGGAGAGAAAGAGGCTACAGTCTCGATCTTGGGCCCAACTGCTATGAGGGGACGGGGATCGGCATCAGCAATACGCCCGAGAGGTGCGGGCAGGAGCTGACGGAATATTATCTGAAGAAGGAGAATGACGTTCTGATCTCCTGCGGCGGCGGGGAGCTGATGTGTGAGATCCTGGAATATGTGGACTTTGAAGCCATAAAAAAAGCGGCGCCGAAATGGTATATGGGATATTCAGACAATACCAATATGACATTCCTTCTGACGACCCTTTGTGATACAGCCTCCGTATATGGCCCCTGTGCGGCGGCCTTTGGGATGGAGCCCTGGCATCCGGCCATAGAAGACGCTATGGAGATCCTTGAAGGAAAAAGAAACAGGGTGGAAAGCTATGGTCTGTGGGAAAAGGAATCCTTAAAGAATGAGGAAAATCCCCTTTTACCCTATAACTGTACCCGGGAACCGGATTTAAAGGGTTATTTGCCCGGAGCAAAGGGACTGGAAAAATCAGATGAGATTTCCATGAAAGGCCGCCTTCTGGGCGGATGTATGGACTGTCTGGTCAATCTTTTGGGAACAAGATTTGACAGAGTCAAAGAGTTTTTGGAGAACTATAAAGAGGACGGCTTTGTCTGGTTTCTGGAATCCTGCGACCTGAATGTGTTTGCCATCCGAAGAGCTATGTGGCAGATGGAGGAGGCCGGATGGTTCCGGTATGTAAAGGGCTTTCTGATCGGGCGTCCTTACTGTCACGGGCAGGAGATGATGGGGCTTGACCAGTACGAGGCCGTGCTGCCTGTTGCACGTAAGCATCAGGTTCCGGTGATCATGGATGCGGATTTAGGACATCTGCCGCCGATGATGCCGCTGGTAACCGGAAGCATGGCAGAGCTTTCCATGGAAGATAACAGACTGAAGGTCATAATGGAATATCAATAAAAAGAAAATCCTTGCGGAGGGGCATACGAAGTAAAATGAAAAATAAACTGGTAACAAAAATAACTGAAAATCCGTTTTACAATGATGTGAGGCGGTTTGTGATGGTGGTATTGTCCGCCTGTATCCTTGCGATCAATATTAACAGCTTTATTCATGCCGGAAACCTTCTTCCCGGAGGCTTCAGCGGGATCACTCTGCTGATCCAGCAGATCGGGCTGGAATTCTGGGGCATTAATATCCCCTACACCCTGGTAAACCTGCTTCTCAATGCGGGACCGGTGATCATCAGCTTCAAATTTATCGGCAGAAAATTTACAGGCTACTCCTGCCTGATGCTGGTGCTTTCCAGTATCCTGACAGATATTCTGCCGGGTTTTCAGGTGACGGACGATATTCTTCTGGTGTGTGTGTTCGGCGGCATTATCCATGCCTTTGCCTTAAGTCTTTGTCTTAATGCAGATTCTACCAGCGGCGGCACGGACTTTATCGCCATCTTCTTTTCAGAGAAATATGGGATCGATACCTTCAATTATATTTTTGCGGGAAACGTGATCATCCTTTTGATCGCAGGAAGTCTTTTCGGATGGCGGGAGGCCCTTTACTCCATAATCTTTCAGTTTACCTCAACCCAGATGCTCCATATGCTTTACAAGCGCTATCAGAAGCAGACCCTGTTCATCATCACCGAAAAGCCCCAGCAGGTCTATGAAGGGATCCGGGACATCACCAACCATGACGCCACCCTGTTTAAGGGAACCGGCTGCTACAAAAAGAGAGAATGCAATATGCTCTATTCCGTGGTGGGCAGCGATGAGATCCATAAGGTAGTAACGAAGATCAAGCAGATCGATGAGCTGGCCTTTGTAAATATCCTGAAGACAGAACAGATCACGGGCCGGTTTTATAAGAGGCCCAATGACTGATCAATGATTTCTCTGCAGGATCAGCGCGATGAATGACAGTTGAAGTGTCATTTCATGTTCCTTATAATAGATTCATAGCAATATTTGCGAAAACTGCAGACCACAAGGAAAAAGGTGTATTGAAGGATGTCTGCGGAACTCAAAACAGCAGACATCCGAAAATACACAGAACAATTTACGGACACAGAGTGGGCGGAAATTGTTCTGGAAAAGGGTGTATTGAAGGATGTCTGCGGAACTCAAAACAGCAGACATCCGAAAATACACAGAACGATTTACGGACACAGAGTGGACGGAAATTGTTCTGGAAAAGGGTGTATTGAAGGATGTCTGCGGAACTCAAAATAGGAGGAACATGATGGAACAGTTGAATTTATCGACAGTAAAAGACCCGGAAAGGGTTTACAAAATTCTGGGTGAACTGATACATACAGACCGGGAATTTCAGATCATGATCACGGTGCCTTCCGCAGGCCGCCAGTCCGGGGAGGAAGAGGGAAGGAGCAAGCCGGAGGAAAAGACAGGCATCGATTTAGAGAGGGATGTGACAGATATGATCCATGAGATCGGTGTCCCTGCTCACATTAAGGGCTACCAGTATCTGAGAGAGGCCATCATGATGTCCGTGGAGGATCCGGAAATGTTAGGATCCATTACCAAGGTTCTGTATCCCACCATTGCCCGCAGGAACCAGACAACCGCCAGCCGGGTGGAGCGCGCCATCAGGCATGCCATAGAGGTGGCATGGAACAGAGGACGGATGGAAACCCTGGACGCCATGTTTGGTTATACCATAAACACCGGGAAGGGCAAGCCTACCAATTCTGAGTTCATAGCCCTGATCGCAGACAAGATCAGGCTGCAGTACAGATAGTGATAAAAAGTAAAGAATGCTGGTTTTGCCGGCTTATGATCGGAGCAAACGCCATCCCGGGAGAAAGATACGGGGCGGCGTTTTGTATTTATTTTGAAAATATCTCTTTTATTGACAGGAGGGATGATGTATAATAAAAGACAACAATAATTGTTGGAGGGTTAATGATGAAAAATATTCTTTTTGTCGCGTCCGAGGGTGTTCCTTTTATAAAGACGGGAGGTCTTGCGGATGTAGTGGGGTCGCTTCCGAAATGTATTGATAAGCAGTATTTTGATGTGAGAGTTATTTTACCCAAATATACTTGTATGTCCCAGAAGATGAAGGACAAGATGAGCTATATCACTCATTTTTATATGGATTTCCATTGGAAAAATGAGTATGTAGGCATTATGTATGCGGAAGAGGACGGGGTTAAGTACTATTTCATTGACAATGAAATGTTCTTTAACGGTTTTAAGATCTATAGCGATAATGCACTTTTTGAGATTGAAAAGTTCGCCTTCTTTTCCAAGGCGGCGCTGTCTATCTTGCCGGTGATTGATTTCAGACCGGATGTGATCCACTGTCATGACTGGCAGACAGGACTTGTTCCGGTTTACTTAAAGGAGCGTTTCCAGGGAAGTGATTTTTACCGGGGGATCAAATCAGTCATGACCATCCACAACCTGAAATTCCAGGGAAAATGGAGTATCAAAGAGGTGCAGGATATTACAGGACTTCCGGGATATTACTTTACGCCTGATAAGCTGGAGCTTTTCAAGGATGCCAACCTGCTTAAAGGAGGTCTGGTGTATGCGGATGCTATTACCACTGTAAGCGATACCTATGCGGAGGAGATCAAGACGCCTTTTTACGGTGAACAGCTTGACGGACTGATGTGTGCGATAAGCAATTCCTTAAGAGGTATTGTAAACGGTATTGATTATGATGAATTCAATCCGGAGACGGATACCTATATCGACCATAACTACAGCGCAGTGAATTTCCGCAAAGAAAAGGTAAAAAATAAACGGGCACTGCAGGCAGAGTTGGGGCTTGAACAGGATGACAAAGCATTTATGATCGGCATCGTGTCAAGACTGACTGATCAGAAGGGCTTTGACCTGATCGCTTACGTTATGGATGAACTGTGTCAGGACAGTGTGCAGATCGTTGTCTTAGGAACCGGGGAAGAGCGCTATGAGAATATGTTCCGTCACTTTGACTGGAAGTATAATAATAAGGTTTCTGCCAACATATATTATTCAGAAGCATTATCTCATAAGATTTATGCGGCCAGCGATGCATTTCTGATGCCCTCTCTCTTTGAGCCCTGCGGCCTGAGTCAGCTGATGAGTCTGCGTTACGGTACGGTTCCCATTGTAAGGGAAACGGGAGGACTGAAGGATACGGTAGAGCCTTACAATGAATATGAGAGCAAGGGCACAGGATTTTCCTTTACCAACTACAATGCCCATGAAATGCTTCGGACGATCCGCTATGCGGAGCAGATATACTATGACAAGAAACGGGAGTGGAACAAGATCGTGGACCGGGCTATGGCAGCCGATTTTTCATGGCATGTTTCAGCAGCCAAATATCAGGAAATGTACGATTGGCTGATTGGATAACAGATAACGGTTCCGCTTGTGTGGAGCGCAGCAGGAATGCCGAATAACAAAAAGAAAGACAGCTTTATCATGCAGGCGGGGATCCTGGCTTCGGCCGGGATCATCGTCCGCATCATAGGACTATTATATAACACGCCGTTAGTTGCCATTATCGGAGACGAGGGGAATGGATATTATAACAGCGCCTACTACGCTTACAGCATTGTTTTGCTGATATCCTCCTACAGTATTCCGTCTGCGGTATCCAAGGTGATCGCCCAGCGGCTTGCAACAAAAGAATATCGGAATGCGCACAGGATCTTCTGCTGTGCCTTTATTTATGTGCTGGTAGTCGGTGGTATTGCCAGCTTATTTGTGTTCTTTGGAGCCGGACTCATGGTAAAGATGGAAAGCGCCGTCCTGCCCCTTAAGATCCTGGCGCCTACCATTTTTTTCAGCGGCATATTAGGAGTTTTAAGGGGATACTTCCAGGCTCACAAGACGATGGTGCAGACCTCTGTTTCTCAGATCGTAGAGCAGCTTGTGAATGCGGCGGCCAGTATCGGTATGGCTTATGTGCTGGTGCAGATGGTTAAGGATCAGGATGCCACTACCCAGGCTTCCTATGGAGCGGCGGGGGCTACCATAGGCACAGGCGCCGGTGTGCTGGCAGGGCTTTTGTTCATGCTGGCAGTGTATGCATTGAACAGAAAAACTCTCCGCCGCCGGATCCAGCGGGATACCGGCCACAGGGATGAGACCTACGGGGACATTTTCAAGATGATCCTTCTTGTGGTTACTCCTTTTATTTTGAGTACGGGAATTTATAATATTAATAATTTCATGGATAACCGGATCTACCAGCAGATCATGATGGGAGTAAGGAAGCTGGATGAGGCGGCAGTGGCGGCAGATTTAAGTGTGGTGTCCAAGGGAACAAAGATTTCCAACATTCCCATCGCCTTTGCTTCCGCTATGTCTACAGCGCTGATCCCGGGAATTTCCAGTGATTTTGTGCAGGGAAAGCTAAAAGGTGTCCGCCAAAAGGTGGCCAAGTCAGTGAAGGTTACCATGCTGATCTCTATCCCCTGTGCAGTCGGGATCGGAGTGCTGGCAAAGCCGGTAATGCGGGTGATCTTTCCTCAGCCGGATTCTCTGGATATTGCGTCTATCCTGCTTGCCTGTATGGCGGTAAGCATTGTATTTTACGGTCTCTCCACTCTTACTCAGGGAATCCTGCAGTCTATCGGGCGTATGAAGGCGCCTATTATCAATGCTTCTCTGGCAGTGGTTCTCCATGGAGCCGCAATGGTTGCCATGATGCTGTTTTTGGATGAAAGATATAGTTTGTATTATTATGTGGCCGCCACCGTGCTCTATTCCCTGATCCTGTGCGTGTTGAACCAGATTTCCGTACGCCGCCACTTAGTGTACCGGCAGGAGATGTTCCGTACTTTTTTCCTGCCCATAGCGGCATCCGTTATCATGGGCGGGGCTGCTTTTGGAGTTTACCAGGGGGTGTATTATATCAGCAAGATCAATATCCTCTCTTTAGGACTGGCGGTTTTTGTGGGGGCGTTGCTTTATTTTGTGCTGGTGATCCGCTGGAAGGCAGTGTCCGAGGAAGAGCTTAAGGGAATGCCCAAAGGGCATATGCTGCTTGCCATAGCCAGAAAGCTCAGGATTTTAAAGCCGGATGAAGGAAAGAAAACGGAGGGCCGGGGCAGCAGTTCCCAGAAGAACAATGGAAAAGGCAGGAAAAAATCAAAGAAGCAAAAGAGGGCCGGGAGTACCGTGAAAGAAACCGGGGAGCGCCGGGAAAAAAAGAATGCCGGCAAAGATGAAACCGGAAAAATGACAAAATCCGAAAAAGAGATACAGTTAAGGGATCAGGATGCAGTGTTTATGCAGACGCGCAGGCTTTATCAGGATCAGATAGATGAGGATGACGATGATTTCTGGCTGGATGACTAAAAGTGAGTTTTCTTTTGAAGTGTTATCAATTTTCGTAAAATCAGATTTTGCATCTTGACAAAAGAATCTGCCTGGCATAGAATAATGATCAAAGAGAAGCGGGTTTTGTGTCGTGTACAGCTTTTATAGCTCAAGCGGGTTGCCTGTTTCTTTTTTTATGTCCATAACATCATACAGGTACATTTTCCCATTCTCATCATGGCGTACAAGCATGGAGGCATGGAATACGTTATACCGCTCAAGTTTCCCACTTTCACCATAAACAGGCAGGGCAAATCTTGAATCATATCGATACCAGCCTAAAGCTGCGTTTCTGTAGTGTTTTTCGTTGTTATTTTCGCGGAAGTGTCTGCCAACAGCTATCTTAAGCATTTCCGGTAGCCCTTGTGTGGCATTTGCTTTCGCTTTAGCTGCTGCTCCCTTGAGCTTGTAAGTATATACTGAGCCGGTATATTCATTTGGCAGGTCGTTTCCTATGTAGATAATGTCATTTGTAGATTCTATCTTATAATTTTTATCCACAAAAGTCTTCAAGTAATTCCTGACATCATCCCAATTTACTGAACGCTTCCCGGTAAAGCGAATACTGTTTATCACTGCTATTTTTTTACCGTTTGTATCCTCTGCAATAATTACATTCCTGTCCATTTGTTTCTCCTGAAGTCCATCCAGACTGATATTGCCGGTTTATTGTTAATGATGTGATTATACTATAATTCGTTATTCTTGTCATTAGTGTAGTAAATTATATTATTTCACTCAATTCATCAATTGGCAATGGTGCATAGAACTGATGAGTGCTGTGGAAGAAAGATTTTAAAGGAGCAGTATAGATTAAAACCTTCTGGAAATAATAAAAATGTCGCTCATGGCAAATGCCATGCATGATAAATGTATTTTCAGGAGGTATTTTTTTATGGCTAATTTATCAGAGCTTGATTTACAGAACCTGCGCCATTTGATCGGCGGCTACGATGTGTCCCACTGCAAAATGAAGGAATATGCATCCTCTGCAACGGATTCACAGATTAAGCAGTTTTTTGAAAAAGGGGCCAAGTCGGCTATGGAAAACAAAAACGAATTAATGAAATTTCTGCAGTAGGAGGTAGGGAAAATGCAGCTGAATGAAAAGACTATGGTAGCAGATACACTGACCGGCATTAACGGAGAGCTGGTACGTTTCGGGGAGATGATCGCTCAGACCGAAAATCCGGAGCTGAAGCAGACTCTTAAGCAGTTTCGAAATACCTGTGAGCAGTCACAGGAAGAGCTTTACAAGCTTGCCAGGGAGAAGTCCTATTACGTTCCCGCGGCTAAGGCAACCCAGGAAGAGGTTGACCATGTGAAGAGTCTGTTTACAAGTAAGACGCTTTAGATATAAGACTAAAATAAGCTTACCATGATATCCCATGTGCTGATAGCAGTGCATGGGATATATTACTGTCTGCTTCGTAACCGATAATTGGCAATTTGGGCATAAAAAGTTCACTGCGCGAAGCGCGGCAGCGTTTAATGCAGTAAATTTTAACTTATGACACATTGACTAATACATAGCTTCTGACTATAATAAAATCATATTTTAGAATAGCCGCAACCAGATTTCTGACAATGTATACGAAGCTTGAAAGGAGAGACCGTTATGCCCTATATCAAAAGAGCTGTCGAGGACACGATCGTGCAGGTTTCAAAGATGTTTCCGATACTTCTGGTAACAGGACCCAGGCAGGTTGGAAAGACTACTTTACTGCAAAGACTGGCAAAGGCACAGGAAGAGGCGGGTATAAAACGTACCTATGTAACTCTGGACGATCCGGATGTAAGATATCTCGCAAAGCATGATCCGGCGCTTTTCCTGCAAAGGTATACTCCTCCGGTGCTGATTGATGAGATCCAGTACGCCACTGAGCTACTTCCTTATATTAAAATCAGTGTTGACCGTTCAAAACGGAAAGGAGATTATTGGCTTACGGGATCCCGGATTTTCGTACTGATGAAAAATGTAAGCGAAAGTCTTGCCGGTCGTGTCGGTATTATCAATTTGCTCGGTCTGTCCGACGCGGAGATTTACCAGACGCCGAGCGAGCCATTCTCTACGGATCCTGACCGATTGATGAAACGTTTGTCTTTTGTAAGATCACGGGGATTGAATGAAATTTATCGGCGGATTTTCAGAGGGTCGATGCCGGAGCTTTATGCGGATGAAAATATTGATTGGGAAATTTATTACCGCTCCTATGTAAATACGTATTTACAGCGGGATATTCGTGAATTGACACAGGTTGCTGATGAAATGCAGTTTTTTAATTTCATGACGGTGGTTGCAGCACAGACGTCTAAGCCTGTCATTTATGAAGAATTGGCAAATGCAGCAGGTATATCGGCGCCAACGGCCAAAAAATGGCTTTCTATTTTAGTGTCATCCCATATTGTCGTGCTGGTACAGCCATATCATAACAATGCCCTGAAGCGTGCTGTTAAAATGCCGTTGCTGCATTTTACGGATACTGGCCTTGCGGCATATCTTTTGAGATGGGGAAATCCTGAAGCACTGGAAAAAGGCGCGATGTCAGGAGCCTTCTTTGAAAGCTATGTATTTTCCGAAATTTATAAAAGTTATCTTAATGCTGGAAAAGAGCCTCCGGTTTTTTATTATCGGGACAAAGATCAAAAAGAAATTGATTTGCTGATTTACCAGAGCGGGACGCTTTTCCCGATAGAAATTAAAAAGTCAGCCTCACCCGGTAAAGCAGCGATCAAAAATTTCCATATTTTAGATTCAATCAGCAAGACGACAGCATTTGACAGTTTAGAAGCTTTAAAGACCAGCATAGGGACAGGCAGCGTTATCTGTATGACGGGCGATCTGTTACCGGTTGACGAAAATAACTGGTATGTGCCGGTCTGGTTAATATAAAAAGCAGAGTCGAGTTGCTTTGCACAAGGAGGCTTTTAATGAAAATACTAATGGTAGAGGATGACTTAAGTCTGATCGGCGGCTTGTCCTTTGCCCTGAAAAAGCAGGGATATGAGCTGGCAGTTGCCAGGACAAGGGCTGAGGCGGAGGATGTATGGGAAGAGGGAAAATATGATCTTGTTATTTTAGATGTATCTCTTCCGGACGGTACCTGTTTTGATATTTGCCGGCAAATACGCAGGAGCTCAAAGGTACCCATTCTTTTTCTCACCGCCGCGGATGAAGAGATGGATATTATCATGGGACTTGATATGGGCGGGGATGATTATATCACCAAACCCTTTAAGCTGGCAGTGCTGATGTCCCGGATCAATGCACTGTTAAGAAGAAGCAACGATTATAGCAAGTCGGGTCAGCCGGGGGTGGCGGAGACAGAGTTAAATTCCGGAGGTATCAGACTGGAGCTTTTAAACGGAACCGTTTACAAAAATGGCGAGCTGGTGGAGCTTACCGCCAATGAATATAAATTGTTGCGCTTTTTTATGGAAAACCCGGGCAGAGTGCTCACACAGGAGCAGATTTTGAGCAGGCTTTGGGATTGCAATGAAAACTTTGTGGATAATAATACCCTTACCGTGTATATCCGCAGGCTGCGCACCAAAATAGAGGATGATCCGGGCAAACCGGAAAGGATTTTGACAGTTCGCCGTATGGGATATAAATGGAAGGGATAAAGGAAAGATTTGGAAAAGGCAGGTTGTTAACATGAGAATATTGACCAATGAAAAAGTGAAAGCTCTTTTCCTGAAAATTGCAGCAGGTATTTTGACCTATATTCTGACTGCGGTTCTTTTTTTCCTTTTCCTTCCGGACTATGCATTACCAGGAGTCTTTGCAGCAGCTTTGAGTGTGATGCTTATGATCATCTTATGTTGCTGGCGGTATTTTTGCAGGCAGGATGAGATCCTGGAAAATGCCGCGGAGCAGATCACAGAATATATTGCAGGAAATCTGGAGAGCCGGATTGAATGTGATGAGGAGGGGGAGCTTTATAAGCTCTTCCACAGGATTAATGCTCTGGCGTCCATTTTAAGCGCCCGGGCTGAGAATGAAGGGAAATCCAGGGAGTTTTTAAAAGATACCATATCAAATATTTCCCATCAGCTGAAGACCCCAATTGCCGCCTTAAATATTTATAACGGAATTATACAGGAAGCGGAGGAGTTACTCACTGTCCGTGAATTTACCGATCTTTCCGAACGGGAGCTTGACCGGATGGAAAGTCTGGTGCAGAATCTTCTGAAAATTGCAAAGCTGGATGCAGGTACGATCGTGCCGGATAAAACGCCTGAAAATGTAGCCGATATGATGACGGACATA
Source organism: uncultured Lachnospiraceae bacterium (assembly GCA_947382625.1). Taxonomy (GTDB): domain Bacteria; phylum Bacillota; class Clostridia; order Lachnospirales; family Lachnospiraceae; genus Suilimivivens. Next base: position 12,042 of record CANDAG010000012.1, on the reverse strand, counting down.
GAAAAACAGTTTATTTTCCGGGCGGAGCAAGAGGGAAAAATACTTTTTTCAGAAGGGGAGGAGGATATCATTCTCTTATGTGACCGGATCTGGGTGGCAGAGGCCATAGGAAATATCATCAAAAATGCCCTTGACCACACCCGGACGGGTGACACAGTCCGTATTTCATGGAAGCGGTTTTCCTCCGTGATACAGATCAGGATAGAGGATAACGGAAGCGGTATTCATCCTGAGGACAGGTACCATATCTTCAAGCGGTTTTACCGCAGCAGATTTTCAAAGGATACCCGTGGAGTCGGTCTCGGTCTTCCCCTGGCAAAAGCAGTGATCGAAGCTCATAACGGAACGGTGGAGGTTGACAGCACCCTGGGGAAAGGTACCGCCTTTATCATTAATTTCCTGATCTGAATCCTACAAAATTGTAGGATGAAATTCATCCTGCTGTAAGATATCCATGCTATTCTTATGACATAGTGAAGCACGCTGATGCGTGCGCAGGTCGTAAGGAATCCTCCCACCTGCGGCGGGCCCCTCCTTGCGACATATGACATAGTGAAGCACGCTGATGCGTGCGCAGGTCGTAAGGAATCCTCCCACCTGCGGCGGGTCCCTCCTTGCGACATATAACATAGCGAAGCACGCTGATGCGTGCGCAGTGGACGATGTCTGCATAAGAAAAAAGAAAGAGGTGTTATATCATGGATTTATTAGAGGTCAGATCGATCAGCAAGACCTATGGAAGCGGGGAAAATGCTGTACAGGCTCTTAAAAATGTGAGTTTTACGGTTCCAAAGGGAGAATTTGTGGCAGTGGTGGGAGAGTCCGGTTCCGGCAAAAGTACATTGCTTAATATGATCGGCGCGCTGGATGCGGCTGATTCCGGTAAAGTATTCATTGACGGGAAGGATATCTTTGCTATGGATGAGAGCAGACTGACGGTCTTCCGGCGCAGAAATATCGGATTTATTTTTCAGGCCTTTAATCTGATCCCGGAGCTGAATGTGGAGCAGAATATGATCTTTCCTCTTCTGTTGGATTATCAAAGACCCGACAGGAAATATCTGGAGGAGCTTTTGGAGGTTCTGGGATTAAAGGAGCGGCGCAGTCATCTGCCCAGCCAGCTTTCCGGCGGTCAGCAGCAGAGGGTGGCTATCGGCAGGGCGCTGATCACCCGGCCTTCTTTGATCCTTGCTGACGAGCCTACCGGAAATCTGGACACCAGAAACAGCAGTGAGGTGATCGCGCTCTTGCGGGAAACCTCAAAGCGGTTTGAGCAGACCATTATCATGATCACGCATAACCGCAGTATTGCCCAGACCGCTGACAGGATTCTGCATATGTCGGATGGTACGATCACCGACTTTGGAGGAAAGGGAGTCCACATTTAAAAACAGTAGGGCAGTCTTTAGTTAATAAGCCGATTCGCGGAGCTGGCGCGTTTAATCATCCAGGAGCTTCAGCCCTGAAATATCCGAATCGATCATCATGGAGTAATTGGTGTAATACACCACGAAGCCGGGCTTGCTGCCGTTTGGCTTTTTGACATTTTTCTTTTCGGTATAGTCGATCTCTACTTTGTCCTGGCCACGGGCTTTGGAATAGTAGGCGGCAAGCCTTGCAGCATCCTCAAAAGCAGTGTCGGGAAGCTGCGCTCCTTCCGATTTGATGATGACATGGGAGCCGGGGATCCCCTTCGTGTGAAACCACCAGTCGCCACCAGTGGCAAGCTTGAAGGTAAGCTCGTCGTTCTGGTAATTATTCTTCCCTACATAAATATGGAATCCGTCGCTGCTTAAGTAATGGAAGGGCCTGCTGGTAAAGCGGGCCTTTTTGGCGCTGCCCTTCCGGCGGATATAGCCGCTTTCGATGAGCTCCTCCTTGATCTGTACCAGATCCTCCTCCTTAAGGGCAATATCCAGCGCGGCCTGGATGGATTCCAGGTGATCGATCTCCTCTTTCACCTGGGCAGTAAGGGTGCTAAGGGCCTCAAAGGTCCGCTTGAGCTTTCCGTATTTGTCGAAATACTTTTTGGCATTTTCCGAAGGAGAAAGGAGAGGGTCAAGAGGGATTGTGATCATTTCTCCTGTATAATAATTGAGAGCCTCAAGAGTTTTGTCTCCTGTGGATGCTTCATAGCCGTAGGTGTTCAGTAGCTCCCCGTAGATCCGGTATTTGTCCTTTTTTTCGGTGTCCTTCATCTGGCGGAGCTGCAGATCGTATTTTTTGACATTCCGCTCAAGCGCTGTCTGAACGATCTTGCGCAGATCCGCGGATTTCTGGCGGATACGGGTGACGGTGCTTTTTTCCGCATAATATTGTTCCAAAAGCCTGCTGACAGAGTCAAAGGACACAGCTTCGTCCCCTCCGTACATGGTAAGAGGCAATGCGGCGTATTCTGTGGGGACGCCTCCGGAATAGATGACAGAGGGTGCAAATTCGCCCCCTTTCACCTGATCCATGATATGGGAAAAGGCATCATAGAGCCGTCCTAAGGCCTCGTCTCCTTCAGAGGCTTCCTTAAAAAAGGCGGTGGAGATATCGCCGTCAACGCTGGCACGGAAACAGATCTCCTGGGCAATAAGAGGGGAAATCCCGGTATAGAGACTGTAAAGGGCCTTGTATACGGGCATATTTTTATCCGTGAGAGCCTGTCTGAAGGAAGGCAGATCGGCCCGGAGAGGATCTGATTTTTCCTGGGTATGGGGGATAAAGTAGCTTCTGCCCGGCAAAACCTCACGGACAGAGCTGACCATGCCGGAGATATGCTTGATGCTGTCGATGATCATGTCCTCATCATTCACAAAAATAATATTGCTGTGTTTGCCCATAAGCTCCACAACCAGGCGCTTGTGGCACAGATCTCCCATTTCATTGAGATGCTCGATATGGAGATGGATGATCCGCTCCAGGCCGGGCTGGGTAATGTCGGTGATCCGGCCGTTTTGAAGATGCTTGCGCAGCAGCATACAAAAGCCGGGTGCCGTCATGGGACTTACTTTATTCTTTTCGGTCAGATAGATCAAAGGCAGAGAGGCGCCTGCAGAGATCAGGAGCCGTCGTTGTCCGCCGTCGTTTGTTTTTATGGTAAGCAGCAGCTCGTCATTTTCCGGCTGGGCGATCTTATAAATACGTCCGCCTGCCAGAGAGTCCTTTAATTCCTTTACCACCGCTGCCACTGTAATTCCGTCAAAAGCCATGAGTTCGTCCTTTCTGTTATGAATAATTGCGGGAACTGCTTCTTATTATATAGCAGGCGGGGGGATAGCACAACACGAAAAGTAAGCTTTTAAATTCTTGACGTACCCATCCATTTCCCCTATAATAGATTGAAATGATAAGACCACCCGGAGTTTCTTTTGGCTTCGGAAGTGGCAGGAGGCTTTACATGATCAAGAGTATGACGGGGTTTGGCAGATGTGAAATACAGGAATCCGAACGCAAAATCACAGTAGAGATGAAATCAGTCAACCACCGCTATCTGGATGTAAATATCAAGATGCCAAAGAAGCTGAATTTTTTTGAGGCGGGGATCAGGAATGAACTCAAGAATTATATTCAGCGGGGAAAGGTAGATATTTTCATTGCTTATGAGGATTATACCCAGTCCAACGTCTGCGTGAAGTACAACAGAGAGCTTGCGGCAGAATATATGGGCTATCTGAAGCAGATGGCAGAGGAGTTTTCCCTTGCAAATGACGTGGGAGTCAGCGCGCTTTCCCGTTATCCGGAGGTTTTTGCCATGGAGGAGCAGACCATGGATGAGGAAATGCTCTGGAGCCTTTTGAGCAAGGCAATACAGGGGGCGGCAGAGGGCTTTGTGGAAACCAGGGTCAAAGAAGGTGAAAATCTCAAAAATGACCTTTTGGATAAGCTAAAGGCCATGCTTGCCAATGTGGAATTTATTACGGAGCGTTCGCCCCAGATCATCACAGAATACAAGCATAAGCTGCAGGACAAGGTGAAGGAGCTTTTAGGAGATGCCAAGGTAGATGAGAACAGGCTTCTCATGGAGGTGACCGTGTATGCGGACAGAGTCTGTGTGGATGAAGAGCTGGTCCGCTTAAAGAGCCATATCGAGACTACCAGGGATACCCTGCTAAAGGGCGGAAGTATTGGACGGAAGCTGGATTTCATTGCTCAGGAAATGAACAGGGAGGCCAATACCATTCTCTCCAAGACTACTGATCTGGAGATCTCCAACCGTGCCATTGAACTGAAGACGGATATTGAGAAGGTAAGGGAGCAGATCCAGAATATTGAATAAGGAAGCCAGGAATGAATAAGTTGATCCATATCGGGTTTGGCAATATTGTAAATGCAGGCAAGATCATTGCTATTGTAAGCCCTGATTCCGCGCCGGTGAAACGCCTGGTGCAGAAGGCCAGGGAGGAAGGCAATGCCATTGATGCCACCCAGGGAAGGAAAACCAAGGCCGTGCTTGTGATGGAGAACAGTCAGCTGGTACTTTCAGCGCTTCTCCCGGAAACCATTGCACTCAGAGCACAGGCAGAAAGCAGAGATGAAAATGAAGCGTAAAGGAATATTGATCGTAGTTTCAGGGTTTTCAGGAACAGGAAAAGGAACTCTCATGAAGGAGCTGGTACATGCATATGATGATTATGCACTGTCGGTTTCCATGACTACCAGAGACCCGAGGCCGGGAGAGGAAGAAGGAAAAGAATACTTTTTTGTAAGTGAAGAGGAGTTTAAGCAGAAGATCTCAGAAGACGGTCTGATCGAATATGCCAACTACTGCGATCATTACTATGGTACGCCCAGGGAGTATGTAGAGCGGCAGCTCGAAAAAGGAAAGGACGTTATTCTGGAGATTGAGATCCAGGGCGCTCTTAAGATCAAGCAAAAATTCCCCACAGCGCTTTTAATGTTTGTAATGCCGCCTGATGCCGCAGAGCTTAAGAAGCGTTTAGAGGGACGGGGAACGGAGAGCCCGGAAGTGATCGCCCAAAGGATCAGCCGTGCGGCAGAGGAAGCAGTGGGCATTGAGGAATACGATTTTCTTGTGATCAATGACAAGCTGGAGGAGTGTGTGAAGGAAATGCATGCTCTGATACAGGCAGCCCACAGTACGCCGGTCAGAAATACAGAATTGATCCATAATATAAGGAAAGAACTGGAAGAATTAGCCTAAGCGAAAGGAGCAATAAAAATGTTACATCCATCTTATTCCGATTTAATGAAGGTAGTAAACAGTGAGGTTGAGCCGGGAGAGGCTCCCGTAGTCAACAGCAGGTATTCCATTGTGATGGCAACCTCCAAAAGAGCCAGACAGATCATTTCAGGAGAAGAGGCTCTGGTCAAAAGTGAAAAGGACGCCAAGCCCCTTTCTGTTGCAGTAGAAGAATTAAATCAGGGCAAGATCAAGATCCTGTCTGACGATTGAGGAGCAGGCCGTGTTACGAAAAGTTCGCTATGCGGACTTTTTTTCACAAAAAGCCGCTTATAAAAAGGCACAGAGCCTGATCTGGCAGGAAAGGATTGCAAATGAAGATACTTTTTATTTCGCTGGGGTGCGACAAGAATCTGGTGGATTCCGAGGTAATGCTGGGAATGCTGTCAGATGAAGGCTATCAGTTTACCGATGATGAGTCGGAGGCGGAAGCAGTGGTGATCAACACCTGTTGTTTTATCGGGGATGCCAAGGAGGAGAGTATAAATACTATACTGGAAATGGCTGAACTGAAAAAGGCCGGACAGATCAGGGCCCTTCTCGTAACAGGATGTCTGGCCCAGCGGTATCAGGAGGAAATACAACAGGAGATCCCGGAGGTGGACGCCATCATAGGGACTACCGCCCTGGAGGCAATTGTACAGGCACTTGGGGAGACCCTGGATAAAAGACCAAAGAATCATCTGTCACCTCTCGATGCGCCTCCCTTAGGGGGATGCAGGCGGGTGATGACCACAGGCGGTTATTATGCTTATCTGAAGATTGCAGAAGGGTGTGATAAGCATTGCACCTATTGTATTATCCCCAAGGTAAGAGGAAATTACCGGAGTATTCCCATGGAGGATCTGCTGAAGGAAGCGGAGGAGCTGGCAGAGGCGGGAGTGCGGGAGCTGATCCTGGTTGCCCAGGAAACCACTCTTTACGGGAAAGATCTGTATGGAGAGAAAGCATTGCCCCGGCTTCTTAAGAAGCTGTGCAGGATAGAGGGACTTCGATGGATACGGATACTATACTGTTATCCGGAGGAGATCACCGAAGAGTTGATACAGGTAATGAAGGCGGAAGAGAAGATCTGTCATTATCTGGATATTCCCATTCAGAGCGGAAGCGATGCCATTCTGAAGCGTATGGGAAGGAAGACTACCAGCGGGCAGATCAAGGAAATGATCGGAAGGCTCAGGGAGGAGATTCCGGATATCTGCCTTCGCACGACTCTGATCGCCGGTTTTCCGGGGGAATCTGAGGAGGACCACGAAAGCACTCTGGCCTTTGTGGATGAAATGGAATTTGACAGGCTGGGTGTCTTTTCCTATTCCGAGGAGGAGGATACGCCGGCGGCTGAAATGCCGGATCAGATCCCGGAGGATACGAAGGAACGGCGCAGGGAAGAGCTTATGGAGCTTCAGCAGGAAATTGCTTTTGAAGCCGCAGAAAAAATGATAGGACAAAGGCTTGGCGCAATGATCGAGGGTAAGGTGGCGGAGGAAGATGTTTATGTCGCCCGCACCTATAAGGATGCGCCGGGAGTAGACGGTTATCTGTTTATAAATACGGAGAGACAGCTTATGAGCGGTGATTTTGTGGAGGTGCTTATTACCGGCTCTAATGAATATGATCTGACAGGAGAGATAGAAGATGAATCTGCCAAATAAACTGACAATGTTCAGGGTGATATTAATTCCTTTTTTTATTGTATTTCTTTTAGTACCAATAACCCCTTATGACAAATGGATCGCGCTGGGGATCTTTATAATCGCCAGTCTGACAGATCTGCTGGACGGAAAAATTGCCCGGAAATATAATCTGGTCACCAATTTCGGGAAGTTTATGGATCCTCTGGCGGATAAGCTGCTGGTGTGCTCCGCACTGATCTGTCTGATCGAACTGGATAAGATACCGTCATGGATGGTTATCATAATCATAGCCAGAGAATTTATCATCAGCGGCTTCAGGCTGGTGGCATCAGACAATGGTGTGGTGATCGCCGCCAGTTATTTCGGAAAATTCAAGACCACCTTTCAGATGATCGCGGTCTGCCTTATGATCGCGGACATTTCCGCCCTTTCTCTCGTGACGCAGATCGTTCTCTGGATCGCAGTGGTTCTGACAGTGGTATCTTTAATTGATTATCTGGTCAAAAACAAGGGTGTCATGAAAGAAAATAAATAGCCTTTTGACCTCAGTCAGGGAAAGGAGATTTTATGACAGCAGAGCATTCGCTGGAAGAAAAGATTGTTTCGATATTGCTTGAGAAGGGATGGCAGGTTACCTGTGCGGAGTCCTGCAGCGGAGGTATGATCGCTTCTAGGCTGGTGAATGTAGCCGGAGTATCAGAGGTGTTTGGAGAAAGCTATGTTACCTATTCCAATTCTGCCAAGCATAAGCTTCTTGGGGTTTCGCAGCAGACGCTTAAGGATTACGGAGCGGTCAGTCCCCAGGTGGCGGAGGAGATGGCCAGGGGAGCGGCCAGGCAGGCACAGGCACAGGCGGCCATAGCGGTCACAGGCATTGCAGGTCCCGGCGGCGGTACGCCGGAGAAGCCGGTGGGGCTTGTGTATATCGGCTGCTATGTTGACGGAGAAGTATTTGTTTCCCGGAATCATTTTCAGGGGAGCAGACTGGAAATAAGGACGCTTACCACAGAGACAGCGCTCTCGTTTCTTCTGGATAAGCTGGTATGAGATTAATGTAAGGAGCAGACATGAAAGGAAAATGGAGTCCGGGAAAGATAACAGCCCTTGTGATCGGAGGGATAGCGGCAGGCTGCCTGCTTTTTGCAGCTTTTTATATAGAAGTCGCACAGCTGCTTGGCACGATGCGGCTTCTTGCAGTGATCGGAAACAGGGCGCAAAATGAGCAGTACAGAGACTTGCCAGACAGGGACAGCAATGATCACTATACAGATCCGGGGGAGGATATACCGATTGAGAAGATCCCCGAAGAGCCCTACGAGGAAGAGGAGGAAGAGGTATCAGAAAATACGGACTATTACGAGTTTCATGATGCCATCAGGGAGGATCTTTCGTATGGGGTAGAAAGCGAAAGCTGCGCCCATATGTTTGGCACGGACAATGTATTGCTTTACATCGATTATCCGGTGGTCTTTTCAAAGGACCAGGAGGACATGGAGGGGATCAACAATGTGATCCAAAGGGAAGTGGAGGAGCTTGAGGAATATGTATTCTCCGTTTCAGAGGAGATCGACGAAGAAATCTCCTTCTATTTTGAGACAGAGAGCTATGTCACTTATATGGATGAGGATGTACTCAGCATTGTCTATGTGGAATATGGTTATCTGGACGGGGAATATTATGAAAGCTATGTGGTTTCCGTGAATATAGATATGGAAAGTAAAATGCCCCTTACCAATTCGCAGCTGCTCGAGATCGACGATCAGTTTTCCGTAGATTTCAGGAACCGCAGCGAGAGGCAGAATGGCGAGATTTCCTACCTTTACAGTTTTACGGATCAGGAGATCACGGATATGCTCACCGATGATGAGAGTCTGATCATTTTTTACACTCCTCTGGGCATGGAGGTAGGATTTAATTATTATTACGGTGAGGGATGGGTGACTGTGACCTATAAGGATTATAAGGAATATCAGCGGCACTTTTGATTGATTTTTATGTTAGCTTTCAGCCCTGTATATTTTTATTGCCAAATTGTTTTTGGTATGCTACATTTATTTTACCCCCTCCTATAGAGGGGATGTAAGTGCTCGAACCACTTTTGTCAGCTTGCCTAATTTTACCCCTCCTATGGAGGGGTTATGGCAAAGGATACATTATCCGGTATTTGCTGTAACTGTTCCGCGGCCTTTCTAATGGCTGCAGAAGAAATCTGCTTTGCATATCCGGCATTTTCAGCCAAGAATCCAAAGCGAAAAATAAAAAAAGGAGGGAAATGCCTTTGAGGGAGTTTTATTGGACACATAATGCAGTATTATTAATTTAAAGAACAATTGAAAACGAATCATATGCTGCAGACAGTTGTTTTTGGTTGACAAACCCGAACATTTGTTTTATATTGGATAAGAACAAATGTTCTCGGCTGGACTTTTGCAGCTTAAAAGAGAAAAGGAGACCGCATTTATGGAAAGAGATGACAAATTAAAAGCATTGGACGCCGCTTTAGGACAGATTGAGAAGCAGTTTGGAAAGGGAGCGGTGATGAAGCTGGGGGACAACTCCGCTCATATGAATGTAGAAACGATCCCTACCGGATCCTTAAGCCTGGATATTGCGCTGGGGCTTGGAGGCATTCCCAAAGGAAGGATCGTGGAGATATACGGACCGGAATCGAGTGGTAAGACGACAGTTACCCTGCATATGATCGCAGAGGTCCAGAAGAGAGGCGGAATTGCAGGCTTTATCGATGCAGAGCATGCTCTTGATCCTGTCTATGCCAAGAACATAGGAGTTGATATTGACAATTTATATATATCCCAGCCGGATAACGGCGAGCAGGCCCTTGAAATCACAGAAACCATGGTACGGTCAGGAGCGATAGACATCATCGTAGTGGACTCTGTGGCGGCGCTGGTGCCCAAGGCGGAGATTGACGGCGATATGGGAGATTCCCATGTGGGATTACAGGCCAGACTTATGTCCCAGGCCCTGCGTAAGCTGACGGCTGTTATCAGCAAGTCCAACTGTACGGTGATCTTCATCAACCAGCTTCGTGAAAAGGTAGGGGTTATGTTCGGTAATCCCGAAACAACAACGGGCGGCAGGGCACTTAAATTTTATTCTTCCGTGCGTCTGGATGTAAGAAGGATCGAGGCTCTCAAGCAAAGCGGGGAGGCCATTGGAAACAGGACCAGAGTCAAGGTTGTGAAGAATAAGATAGCGCCGCCCTTTAAAGAGGCAGAGTTTGATATCATTTTTGGGGAGGGTATCTCTGTGGTGGGCGATATACTGGATCTGGCTGCAGGGGCTAATATTGTAAACAAGAGCGGTGCGTGGTATGCCTATGAAGGCAGTAAGATCGGACAGGGACGTGAGAATGCCAAGCAGTATTTAAAGGACAATCCGGAGACCTTAGCCGAAATATCCGGGAAGGTAAGAGAGCATTACGGTCTTCAGGGGGCGGATACAGGTCTGAAGAAGCCAGATGCCGAAGCATCCGCAACAGGTGCTTCGGCTGCAGAGAAGACCGGCGGCTCCGGTACTAAGAAGTCTGCTGCATCTGCAGATGCGGAAGCCGCTGACAAAAAAGGAAAGGCGTAAAGGGTCGTGACGGTAACAGAAATTGCAGAGGTTTCCAAATCCAGAAAGAAAATATGGATCGATGAAGAGTTTGCTTTTGTTTTGTACAGCAGTGAGCTAAGGGTTTATGGGATCGCAAAGGATAAGGAGATAACAGAGGAGTCTTACCGCAGGATCATGACAGAGCTGCTCCCAAAGCGGGCAAAGCTCCGGGCAATGAATCTTTTGCAGAAACGTGCCTACACTACCAGGGAGCTTGAGGATAAGCTGATCATGGGAGGCTATCCCGGACAGATCGTCCGGGAGGCCATCGAATATGTGGCTTCGTTCCACTATGTGGATGATGACAGTTATGCCTGTGATTATATTACCTGCAGCAGAGAGAAAAAAAGCAAAAGAAGGATTTTTCAGGAGCTTGCCGCTAAGGGTATCCCGGCAGATATGGCAGAACAGGCATGGGAGCAGACGGTAGGGGAAGATACAGACCTGCTGGAAAGAGAACAGATCCTCCACCTGCTCCAAAAAAAGAAATTTTCAGCTGAAGAGGCCACGCCGAAGGATAAGCAGAAAATGATGGCGTTTCTTTACAGAAAGGGTTTTTCTGCAGAAAATATAAGAAATGCACTTTTGCTTGACATTACCTCCATTTGAGTTTAAAATTTAACTGTTGTAGATTGCTTTTAGAATGTAATTATCACAACGGATCGGTCATATACTGATGCTGTTACATACATTCTATATAAATCAGGGTACAATGAAAATTTAATAAGGAGGTGCTCCTGTAAATGGCGCAGGTTTTGATTTCGATCTTCCTCACGTTGATCGTGGCGGCTCCTGCAGCATGGTTTTTGGCAACAGCCTATCATAAGAAGGTTTCTGAAGCCAAGATCGGAAATGCTGAGGAAAAAGCACGTGAGATTATTGATGAAGCTTTGAAAACTGCAGAGACGAAAAAGCGCGAATCCTTACTTGAGGTCAAGGAAGAATCCATTCGTACCAAGAATGAGCTTGACAAGGAGATCAAGGAACGGCGTGCGGAAGCGCAGCGTTATGAGCGCAGAGTCCAGCAGAAGGAAGAGAACATCGATAAGAAGACAGAGGCGATTGAGAAGAAGGAAGCCAATCTTGCAGCAAAAGAAAATGAACTAAATAAGCTGCGGGTCGAGGTTTCAAAACTGAACGAACAACGATTACAGGAACTGGAACGAATCTCTGGATTGACCTCCGAACAGGCAAAAGAGTATTTACTAAAAATTGTTGAAGATGAAGTAAAACATGAAACGGCCGTGATGATCAAGGATATGGAGAGTCGCGCCAAAGAAGAAGCGGACAAGAAGGCCAGGGAGTATGTGGTTACAGCAATACAGAAATGTGCGGCTGACCATGTGTCTGAAACTACGATTTCAGTAGTTCAGCTTCCCAATGATGAGATGAAAGGACGAATCATCGGCAGAGAGGGCAGAAATATCAGAACCCTTGAAACGCTGACAGGGGTGGATCTGATTATTGACGATACACCGGAGGCAGTCATTTTATCAGGTTTTGATCCCATCCGCAGGGAAGTAGCACGTATTGCGCTCGAAAAGCTCATCGTGGACGGACGTATTCATCCGGCCAGAATCGAAGAGATGGTTGAGAAGGCGC
>CANDAG010000011.1 GCA_947382625.1 uncultured Lachnospiraceae bacterium | reverse complement strand
TTTCTATATCCAGATTATTTGTTCTGTTTTCAAAGTACTTAACTAACTGACATTGATTCACAGCTCAGGAATGCGCACTGGCTGCGCATTCCGTGAGAACATGATTCAGGAGTGAGGGGCGATTTTTGCGAAGCAAAACTTTCCATATCGCCCCGAATCGTTGCTATGAGCGGCCTAACGGGCCGTGAATAGTAACGTAAGAAGTACAGAGCATCACCCCTGTACTCCTGTTACAAAATCATTGACCGGAAAGGAAAGAGAAACCCTTGTCCCGTTTCCTTCCGAAAAGACCTGAATCCCGATCCCCAGCTTATCGCAAAGACGCTTACAAAGATACAGTCCGATCCCTGTAGCGCTATGCACCGCTCTCCCGTTTTGTCCGGTAAATCCCTTGTCAAAAATACAGGGCAGGTCGCTTTGGGGAATCCCCATTCCGTTATCCTCAAGGGAAAGGATGATCCTGTCACTCTCCCTTACCGTAAAAAAATGTAAAACCGGCTGCTCCACGCGATATTTTACGGCATTACTGATGATCTGGTTTAAAATAAACCCTATCCATTTATCATCGGTATAGACAATGCTCTCCATAGTATCTACGGTGATGGCCACATCGTTCTGCCGGAGAAAATACTTATTTTCCATGATCGCATCGTGCACCACGTCGGCAAGCTTCACCTCCCGGATCAGATAATCCTTTTCCGTATGCTCGCTGCGGGCGTAATAAAGAGCCTGCCGGGTAAACCGGTCCACACTCTCCAATTCCACGAGAAGCTCTCTGGTAAATCCGCAGCGGTTATTTTCACAAAGCAGCTTCATAGCAGTGATGGGCGTTTTGACCTCATGGATCCATTGCTCAATATATTCCTTATATTCCTTTCGTTCCCGCTGCACCTCTCCGATCTTTTCCAGCATGGATTTTTCCGCCATTTTCATGATCTGATAAAAGACCCGCTCATCGGCTCTCTCCGGTACCTGCATGATCTCCGGCATCAGGTACCGTTCCTTCAGCTGCTCTGTCATGGCAAGCAATCTGTCCAGATGTCTTTTGCGTGTGAAGCCAAAAACCATCAGACATAAAATCAGGACAGACAGCCATACCATACAGATGAAAAAAATCACAGGAGCGGGATTTCCGCAGGCCACCAAAAACAGGGAGAGCATCAGCATACCCAGAAGATGGATCAAAATAACCGGCAGTTGATTTTTCAGATATTGCCTTCCATTCATTGAGAGAACCTCCCTGTCAGCAGTCCCTGTATCTCACCTCATAGCATCCCGAACCATACTCCTTGCTCTCTTTCCCCGGAAGGATCAGAGTTGCGCCTGTGTTGGCAGGGATCTCGAAGCGGTACAGGATTTCTCTGCCTTCCGTTCCTTCTCTCTTTTCCCAACCTGCCCGGATGATGCCATAGGGACTCCATATGCTCCCCTTTGCAAAAGCAAGCGGCCCGATTTCCGGCTTCAGGATAAAGTGCCGGCCGCCCGGCGCATTTTCATCTCTCCGGACGCCAAGGATCACATGGTACATCCAGGAAAGGACGCTGCCTAAGGAGTAGTGATTAAAAGAATTCATGGAATTCTGTCCTCCAAAGCCCTTTTCTTTTGTATAGGAATCCCAGCGCTCCCAAATGGTGGTGGCTCCCTGGGTTACAGGATAGAGCCAGGAAGGATACTGTGTCTGCAGAAGATTGGCGTATCCGTCTTCGGTATAGCCTGCAGTGGTAAGAGCCTGGTTCAAAAGTCCGGTCCCAAAAAAGCCCGTTCCCACTCTGTGACCCAGCTCCCTGGTCTTACGGACAAGGTGGGCTCCGAAGGCTTCCCGCAGCTCCTCCTTTGCCACCCCGAATTCCAATCCCAGCGCATAAGAGCACTGGGTATCGCACAGCTCCCCATCCGCTCCCCTGGTCTTTTGGGATTCAGGCTCCACAAAGGTCTGATTCCAGTACTCTTTAATCCCTTCTGCCAATCCACCAAAAGAAGCTGCATCCTCTTCCTTATGCAGGATTCGGGCAAACTGCCTCATGAGAAATGCTTCCTTATAATAAAAGGCATTCCACATCAGCTGCAGATCCGTTTCCTCCGGCGCGAGCCAGTCTCCCAAAGGCCCCACCAGACCGAAATCTCCTGTTCCCGGCATCCCTGATCTCTCCGCCATATAATCCATATACTTTTTCATGGCCGGATAAAAGGCTTCCAGTGTACGCACATCCCCGTACTGCCGGTACAGCTCCCAATTCATAAAGATAGAGGCACATTCATAGGTAACGCCGCCGAAGCCTCCGCCTATGGGGGCGATCTCAGGGTATCTGCCCTCCGGTGTCTGCAGATCCTGCATGGCCCTGAGATTTCTCTCGTAGAACAGCTTCAGGTCACTGTTTAAAAGCGCCGTATGGCAGAACACATGGGTATCCCCCGCCCACCCCATACGCTCATTTCTCTGCGGGCAGTCTGTGGGAATGCTGATAAAATTACATTTCTGGGACCACTTCACATTCTCCGCAAAGCGGTTCAAAAGCTTATTGCTGCTGACAAAGCTGCCCTCCATTTCCCTGATGGAGGAGTATTGCAGGCTCCTTACCGCCCTGGGCTCCGGCGGATTCTTAAGCCCCCGCAGCTCGATATACCGGTATCCATGGAAGGTAAACCTGGGCTGATAGATCTCGCCCTCCTCCCCGTTGCAGATATACACATCCACACTGGAAGCATCCCGGTAGTTTTCCCGCATGATCCGCCCCGTATTCCCGGCATACTCCGGCAGATCCGGGTACAAAACCTCTGCAAAGCGGATGGTCACCCGGGTTCCCCTTTCTTCATGGAAAGGGATCCGGGGCACTCCGGCCATTTCCTGCTGCAGGTCATAGATATAAACCCCTGGCTCCGGTTCCGTTACCGTTTTGGCGCACACCTCATCCGTGATAAAAACCGGCGCGTAATACCCTCCCAAAAGCTGTATCCCGGGCTTCTGGTTCACTGCCGGCCAGCTCCGGCCAAATCCCGGCATGGAGCAGAATTCCTCAATGGGCTCAGGGATGATTTCCACAGGAGCCATCCATTTGCTGTCATCAAAATCCTCACAGGAATATCCCTCATAAACAGAAGACCTTCCGGCATCATAGATCTCTCCTGCAAAAAATCCGGCGTAAAGCCAGGGCCCCTCCCCGTAATATTTCCAGTGATCCGTGTCGCTGACGATCACCTCCCGCTCACCATCCCGGTAGGTCAGTACCAGCTTCGCAAGCAGGGATTCCTTATCCCCGAAATAATTAAAGTTCTTCACCACAAAGGTGGCTGCCTCGCTCCACCAGCCGGAGGATAAGGTCACGCCCAGGGCGTTTTGTCCCTTTTTCAGCTTATCCGTGATATCGTAGGTCTGATAATTCATCCGCACATCATACTGGGTAAACCCCGGATCCAGCAAAGACTCCGTCAGCCTTTGTCCGTTGATCCTGCAGTCATAGATTCCCCGGGCGGTAATATAGAGTCTGGCCTGCTTCAGCTCCTTTTCCTCTTTTACCCTAAAAGCCCTGCGCAGCATAGGAATCGATGTATTGGAGGGATCCGCTGTGATCTGGATATCCTCCGCCACAAAGCAATCGTCTCTCACAGGAAGCTTATCTGCAAAGAGGCTTTTTTCACCGTACAGATTTCCTGTGGCGGTCTCTCTGATAAATTCATGGGAGGGATGGCGCATATTTCTGACTGACAGATACTTAAAATATGCTCTGCTGCCCTCTCCTGCAAAAAAACCGATCTCATTGAGTCTTGGATAGGTCAGCACATCATTATTCCCCCGTGGATTTAAGGTGCGCCCACCCCTGATCTTACCAAAGGGCTTCTCTGTGACCACCGCATCCACCAGGACCCCATCCATATAAGTCCATGCATTGTTCCCTTCCACCTCGATCCTGATGGTGTGGAAATCACCGGCATTTTCCGCTGTGATCAGAGGGTGCTTTTCTTCCCCCTCAAAGCTCACAAGAGGCGTCCGGGCAAAGGGCACATCCGCCGAATCCTCCGGTGCATAGCCCACACGATAAATGTCCAGACAGGGCTCTTCCCCGGACAGATTCACCTCATAACGGATATAATTTTCTCCTTCCAGTCCCAGTTCGTTTCCCGTATGGTCAAGCAGGCTCTCATCCCTTGCCCCAAATACCACTCCTGCCCGGCCCTTTCCTTCCTCAATGCGGAATTTGCTTTCCAGCACAAAGACGCCCCTGTTCGCGGCGCATACAGTGTAGCGGGGAGCTCCGATCCACTTTGCGCCCTCCCACGCCTGAATGGAGGGATCCAACAGACCGGTCTCAAAACGGGTCTCCCCCTCCGCCTCGCTTCCGTGGTTGTCCCATATCTGTACTTTTACCCTGTACTCTGTGCAGGGCAGAAGTTCTTTTCCTGCAAAAGCGCCATCCTGTGCCTGCCCGGAAGTACTGTCGGCAACGGTGCTTCTGTCAGCTATGCAATTACTTCCGAAGACTATGCCCTTAGACTCTGCCGTCAAAAGCTTCCCGGAATCCCATACCTCCTCCGCTTCCTGGAAGACCCGGATCCGGCACCCGGTCTGCATGGTATCCTTTTCCTCCGATTCTATCTGCCAGGAAAACCGCGGGGATCTTTCGTCCAGACCTATGGGCTCCTGCTGGTATTCTGTCAATATTCTGCTGATCTTCATATGCTTCTCCCTTTTTTGCAAATATCCCGCAAGTTACTGTTTTAAATATACCATCCTCTCCATTTTCTGTCATTCATCTCTTCTTGAAAGATGCAAAATTTTTGGTTATAGTTATATCAGAATCCAAAAGACATAAAGGAGCCGCACAAACCAGACATGATCTATCTCATAACAGCCACCTACGCTGAAGCTCACCCCTTCATTGCCCGCTTTCAGCTCAAAAAAGACAGCTCCCATACCCGTTTCCAGGTATTCCAGGACAGGGAAGCCGATACCAACAGAAAAGAAATATGCCAGACGGGTATCCGTCGGACTGGTATCAGTCTTGTGATCAGCGGTCCCGGCCCCATTCCTGCCGCCGTAGCCGTCAGCAGCATCTGCACGGAATATGGCCCGGGGCAGGGAGATTTTCTTTTAAATGTGGGGATCTGCGCCGGGATCCGGGAACAGGCGCACGCTGAGAATACACTCCTCAGGGATGGAATCCGCCGGCAGGAAGCTCCCTGCCAGATCGGGAATCTCTTTCTCTGCAACAAGATCACGGAGCAGGCCACCGGCAGGACCTTTTATCCGGACATCCTCTATCGGCACAGGTTTTTGGAGGCCCGGATCGTTACCGGTTCCGGAATCCGTCAAAGGCTGCCACACTCCGCAAGCCAGCTTATTGAGCAAAGGCTGCCACGCATTAAGGCGGAAGAAGAGGATTTCTATCTTTATGACATGGAAGCGGCCGCCGTCTATCAGGCGGGAGCTTACTTTTTGGGGCCTCATCAGATGAGCTTTTTAAAAGTAATATCCGATGAGGGAGACGGAAGAGATGTCACTCCCTCAGAAGCAGAGCGGCTCATTGACAGGAATATGGACGCCATCACGGAGTATATTTCAGATCTTCAAAATGCGGCTCACGAGGAACAGAGCGCTGACATCCTTCAGGATGATGACATCCGCAAACAATATCAAACGCCGATGTGCTCCGCGGATCAGCTTATTGATGAAAGGCTATGTCTCGATCTGCATTGCTCCAGAGCCATGTCGGAAGCCCTCCGCCAGTATATCCGCTATTGCGTGCTGGCAGGCATCGACTATGCTGCTGTTCTGGAAAACTTTTATCGGGAAGGAAAGCTTCCCTGTAAGGATAAACGGGAAGGAAAACAGTGCTTTGAAGAGCTTAAGAAAAGATTACTATAACCCCTTTTTCTCCCATATTTATGTGGAAAAAGAGGTGCTGGATCACCCCAGGACAAAGAGGATCCTTGACAGATTCCCCAAGGCAGAGATCATCCTCATAGACCACTATAAGGATGTGTTCTGCCGGAGAGGGCAAAATTTTATATTACAGCAAAGGGCCCGGAGCCTGATCCTGGGCGCCAAGCAGGGAAACCTGATCTACAAGGGAGCTCCGGTCTGTCAGAGCTTTGGAAATGAACACTTTTATTATACCTCCTGTGTCATGAACTGCATTTATGACTGTGAATACTGCTACCTGAAGGGAATGTACCCTTCAGGAAATATGGTGGTATTTGTGAATCTGGAGGATCTATTCGATGTGGTCAGGGAACGCCTTAAGGAACACGCCGTATACCTTTGTATTTCTTATGACACGGATCTTCTGGCAATGGAGCATACGACAGGGTATGTGAAGGAATGGATTGCATTTGCGGAAGAGCAAAGAAAGCTGCAGGATCAGGAATCTCTGAAAATAGAGATCCGCACCAAATCCGCAGACAGCTCCTTCTGGCAAAGGCACTCTCCCTCTCCCGGGATCATTTATGCGATTACCCTGTCTCCCCAGACAGTCATCGATGCCTGGGAGCATCAGACGCCGTCCCTGCATCAGCGGATCGCCAGCGCCCGGGAGGCGATCCAACGGGGCTTTGCGCTGCGGCTCTGCTTTGACCCCATGATCTATTGTAAGGATTGGGAGACACAATACGGCGAAATGCTCCGGCAGGTCTCTGCCGGGATCGATATGAAAAAAGTGGAAGATGTAAGTGTGGGAACCTTCCGGGTATCCCAGGATTATCTGAAAAAAATGAGGAAAAACCAGCCGGACTCGGCAGTGGTACAGTTCCCGTATATCAATGACGGCGGCGTATATCACTACTCCGACGAGCTGACCGGCCGGATGGAAGGTTTTCTGGTGGATCGTCTTAAAAGGGAAATACCGGAAGAAAAAATATTTTTATGGGAAAAAGAATCGCAATAGTAACGATTCAGCCAGGACTTTGCGCTTACTACAACGTCCTGGGAAAGGAGTTCTATGATCATGTTAAGAGAGGCGGCAATCGTCACCGGAGCCTCCTCAGGGATAGGGCTTGCGATCAGCAAGGTTCTCTGCGGGCTTGGCTATGAGGTATTTGGGATCGGAAGGAATTTCGAAGGGGTTTTTGAACCCTTGTCTGCGGAAAGTGACTTTCAGGATTCTTTTCATCCCATCGTCTGCGACCTGTTGGATACCGAAAAGCTTTGTGATACTGTAAAGAAGCTTGCAGAGCAGAACCATATAAAGGTATTGATCAATAACGCCGGCGTCGCTTATTACGGTCTGCACGAGGAGCTGAACGCCAAAAAGATCCGGCAGATGGTCCGGACAGATCTGGAGGCTCCCATGATCCTCACCTGCCAGCTTCTCCGCGATCTGAAAAAGAACAGGGGCTATGTGATCAATATCTCTTCTGTCACCGCCGCCTCATCAAACCCGCACGGGTGTGCCTACGGCGCTGTCAAGGCAGGACTTTCCAGCTTTTCCCGCAGCCTTTTTGATGAGGCAAGAAAATATGGCGTAAAAGTGGCAACGATCTCACCTGATATGACCCGGACAAATTTTTACCGGAATGCGGATTTCAGAGAAGGCGAAGAGGATGGCTCCTATCTGCTGCCGGAAGAGGTGGCGGATGCTGTGAAATATATCCTGAGCCAGCGGGAAGGATTGGTGGTGTCGGATATTACCCTTAAGCCCCAGCTCCACCGGATCCGGAGGAAAAGCAACGGATGAAAACATCCTTATGCTTGCAACGGATGAAAACATCCTTATGCTTGCAACGGATGAAGACATCCTTATGCTTGCAACGGATGACAGGCCCTGCGGGTCCTGATGAGATTGCAGAAAGGAAATGTTAAAAATGAACAGAATGTACTTAGATATGACAGATCATTCCTGCCGTAGTATATTTATGAAAGATACGGAGATCATTCCGGCGGGGACTACTGTTTACTCCATGCAGGTAAAGGACAAAAACGACGCCTATGAGGCCTACGCCGATCGTTATGATATCCATTTCATTTTTGACGACGATATCCCAACCATAGATTTTTATTCCATTCCCCGAATAGATATTATGGCCGTTGACAGTTTGGGTGGTTTTCTGGGGACGCTGGGGGAGGCATGTGATCCGGAAAGTCATGCGCCGATCTGCTATATTGACCGCCATAAAAACTGCTTTCTGATCGCGCAAGACATGAAAGGTCTGCTGAACAATCCCGGCAACTGGAGGGAAAGGGCGATCCCCTGTGAGGATATCCATCTTTTTCATTCGAAAGGAGAAGCTATGAAAAATTACAATTTTGTTGACAGCCCCGTTAAGAAAATCTCTGATCACTTCTGGATCCTTGAGGATAGCGGCGTCCGCTCCTTCCTGTTTGAGGGAAAAGAAAAAGCCATGCTGGTGGATACCGGATTCGGCACGCTGCCTCTTGATGAAATGACGGCCGGTTTGACTGATCTGCCGGTATTTGTAGTAAACACCCACGCAGATAGAGATCATACAGGATGCAACAAGGATTTCAGTCCTGTGTTTATGCATCCCTCTGAGATGGATCGTTACAAAATTGCATTGCCAAAGGACTGTACCATGGAGAATGTGCGCCCGTTGTGGGAAGGAGATACCATTGACCTGGGATACTGGAACTTTGAAGTGATCCTGACGCCCGGCCATACGCCGGGGAGCATCATGCTGCTGGAACGTGAAAAACGTATGCTCATTTCCGGCGACACCATCCAAAACGGGGATATTTATATGTTCGGGCCTGGACGCAATATGCCGGCATTCCAGTACAGTCTCAAAAAGATGATGACCATGTCGGACGCCTTTGACTCTATCTGGCCCTCCCATGGCAGCTATCCCTTAACACCGGACATCATTCCGGGTATTTTAAAGGGGTCAGAGGACCTTCTGGCAGGAAAATTATCTGCCCAGGAACCTCCTCATCCTATGCCCTGTAAAAAATATGCCTGCGAGGCAGCAGGGTTTTTGTATCAGTTTGAATGAATCCGGATCTGATAGTGACTCTGAGCAGAGGAAAAGATTTTTCCGGGCAAGTGAAACCTCCTGCCCGGAAAATTTTTCCTCTTTTATTTGTTTCTGTATTTTTCTATCTTACAGCTATGCCTTTTACTCTTTGCATCATAATTTATTCCGACAAGCAGGATATCTCCTCCATAATCCTTTAGTATGTCTGGATAATCTTTGTTTTTTATCTGCCTGATCGCCCCATTATCCGTTTTATTCCACTTAAGCTCAATCAACAACAAAGGCATTGCAGACATTTTTTTTGGAAAAAACACCACATCAGCATATCCATGTCCTGATGGCAGCTCGCTAATCCCAAAAAATTCATCCACACAACTGATATAAGCAACTCGAATGACACTACGAAGCGCCTGTTCACTATTATAAAAAGTGGGTGCAGTACTGGCTTTATGTGCCTCCTCAATAGCGGCCGCCACAGCTTCCTCATCCATATTCAAGGTTGCCTCCAGAAGATAATCAGAATTACGGATCAGTCTGGCAATTTCCGTATGCTTTCCTGCAGTTACTGCGCGGACAAATTCTTCACGTACCTCTTCATTAGGAATATACACCGTCCTATATTCAATATTATAAGCCAGATATCCCAAATGGACCAATAATGTAAGGACATCGTCCTTATTTTTGATCGTTGTCATATCATTTTGGAAGGTAGCCACGTCAATCCTGATATGTGCCCCACCCAACATTTGTATGATTGCCTCCTTCAATCCATCTTCATTAAGTTCAATATAAAGCCTTAACGACTCGTAGGTTTCTGACTGTGTCCAGTAATTTCCGATTCGTTTATGCCGTATCGCTTTGATCACAGATTCCGGACTGTAAACATGCGTATCATTACCAAGCACATATCCGTCATACCACTTTTGGACACTCTCAAAATCAAATTGAGAATCCGTACATAGTTTCTTCACTTCCTGTTCCGTAAAACCTGCAAATCTTTCTAATGGCTCAGGCTGTGTCATCGTATATTCCCTGAAATCTGTCATGGCAGATTGTGTACCGTATTTTTTGATCGGAAGAATTCCTGTCATATAAGCGGCTTCAATTATTTTGTCCGTAAAGCCAATATTTTTAAACAATCCACGCAGAAATCTAATATACTCTTCCTGCACACCTCTGTCATTTTTGGCTTCACGAAATAAAGCATCCCATTCATCAATGATAATAATAAACTTTTCGCTTGTTTGCTTATTGATCAATGACAATGTTTCCGGTAATGTGTTCGCTTTTGCCGCCTCAGGATACGCCTCCCTTAGTTCTGAAATAATCTTATCCTGAAGGCAACGTACCGTATTTTTTATATCATCCACACTGGATATAAACCATGTGACATCAAAGCAGATCACATTATACTTATTAAGATATTTCTCAAAAGAAGCATCCTTTGATATTGCCAGTCCCTCAAACAATGCCCGGGAATCACAGCCTTTATCATAATACGCACACAGCATTTTAGCTGCAAACGACTTCCCGAAGCGACGCGGCCTGCTCACGCAGGTTAATTTATCGTTTGTCCCCAGGGTGCTGTTGATAAAAGCGATCAATTCCGTCTTATCAACATAAATCCCATTTCTGATTCCTGCAAATCCGGAATTTCCGCCATTCAAATAATCTCCCATGAATTGCCCTGCTCCTCTCCTGTTGCAAATCTACCCTTCCCTTACAACACTCTCTCCAATTCTCCGATCGCATAAAGGGGCAGATTAACCAGCCCCTCTTCCCTCCTGTAATCCGTCATCGCCGTACGGACTGACAGCGGCGGGTTAAATTTCTCACGGTAGGTTTTCAGGCTTTTAGCCTTTAAGTTGATCTCTGCTTTCACTTCCACAGGCGTCACCGTCTCTCCATTATCAACAACAAAATCTATCTCACAGGAACCACGGTCATTTGTGTAGTAGTAGGTTGCAAGACCTGAAACCGTTGCCAGCTGCTGCATCACATATTGCTCTGTCAACGCGCCTTTAAACTCCTTAAACATGTCATTTCCATCCAGCAGAACGCTCTGCTTCAGCCCCACCATACACCCAAGCAGGCCTACATCCGCCAAAAACAGTTTAAATGCCTTCATATCCTCATAGGCTTTGAGCGGAAGGTTCGGTGCATTTACTCTGCTGACTTTATGGATCAGACCGCAGTCTGACAGCCACATGATCGCTGTCTCGTAGTCCTTTGCCCTTGCGCCTTCACGGACAAGACCATAGATGAATTTTTTATTTTCTTTTGCCAGCTGAGAGGGAATACTGTTCCACACCATCCTGATCTTAGGCACGATCTCATTTGGAGCATGTTTGGAAAAATCATGTTCGTAAGCATCAAGTATCCGGTTTTGGATCTCCCTTACCTCATTAAAATCGCGATTTTCAATGAACCATAAAACAGCTTCCGGCATTCCCCCGACAAAATAGTATTGCTTCAGGGCGTCAACAAAAACCTGCCTGAAATTTGTTATCATCTGAAAATCGCCGTTTTCAAGCAGATCTGCAAACCTTTCATTTCCCACCGCCATCAGGAATTCCCTGTAGGATAATGGATACAGCTTCAGAAAATCAACCTTGCCTACAGGAAAAGAGGTTCCGCTGTGAAGTGCGATCCCGAGAAGTGATCCCGCGCATATAATATGGTACTCCGGAGAATCCTCGCAAAAGTATTTCAGGCTTGTAAGCGCCCTCGGAACCTCCTGAACTTCATCAAAAATGAGTAATGTAGTTTCAGGATTTATCTTCTTGCCGGAATAAAGCTCCAGCCCCATGATGATCCGCTCCGTCTGCAGATCCGATGAAAAAAGTTCCGCCATCCTTGCGTTCGAGTCAAAATTTACATACACCGTATCAGCATAGAACAAACGCCCGAATTCTTTCATCAGCCAGGTCTTCCCAACCTGCCTGGCGCCCTCAATGATCAGCGGTTTGCGGTATTTTCTTTCTTTCCACTTTCTGAGATCTTCTATTGCACAGCGATACATATTTTTGCCTCCAGACTATTATATATATCCTATTATGTCATCTGGATGCAAAAATAGCAACGAAAAATGCTTCTCATATCACATTTTTTACAACGAATATTGTAGTTACCTTCATTTTCCTCTTTATCAGCTCCCGCTCTCTGTCTTCGGCGGCTTCCTTCCATATCCCGTGACCACCGCCAGCACCAGGATCACCAGCATACACAGGGAGTAATAATTTACAAAAGGAACCGAACCGGGAGCAACCGCAAAGCTCTCTCCAAACTGGGCGGTGAGCTGGGCGGGGATCACACAATGTACCGTCCAGGGAGCCAGAAAGCAGAACACACAGCCTGTACAATCCATCAGATTTGCCCGCCGGTACCGGTTAACGCCTGCTTTTTCCCCGATCTCATTGATCAGATCTCCAAGAGCTACGATCGCCACCGAAATAACTCCTGTCACCATACTCAATAAGCCTACGGACAATACGATGGTTGCCTCTGTACTGCGCTCCTTTTTGGCCAGCCGGGTCAAAAAGGCTCCCACATCTTCAAAGAAACCGCTGCATTCCAGAACTCCCAGAAGAGCAAATACCCCGATCAGCATAGCCACCGTTCCTGCCGTCCCCGTAATGGCTTCTATCAGCGCCCCTGAAACGCTAAAACCGCCGGGAAACGCAATGAGATCCTCCACTCTGTAAATCCCTGAGATCAGCCCGGCAGCGATCCCTGTCAGGATTCCCCATGACAGAGCAGTGATCAGATGCTTCCGCATCATGCAAAGAACAATGATCACCACCGGCACTGCCAGCATGATCAGGCTGACCGGATCTGCTTCTCCACCTACCGCCTCTATCCCTGCACCTCCGCCTTTCTTTCCGGCAAGCAACAGGAACAAAAGCAGTGCCCCTGCTGCCGCAGGCAGACTGTAGCGAGTCCTGGTCTTCACTACCGTCCCCAGATCCGCGTGCTGGGTTGCGGAGGACGCGATGGTGGTATCTGAAATCGGCCCCAGATTGTCCCCGAACGCCGCCCCTGAAACGATGGCGCCTATCATAAACTCCGGCGATGCTCCTGCCATGACGCCCACCGGGAACAGAATGGGAACCACCACAAAATAAGTCCCCACCGAGGTTCCCGTGGCAAATGCCAGCAGACAGGTGATAACAAAGGTTGCCGCCACAAAAAGCCTCCCTGTAAATCCTGCCGCCACCACATAGACTGCGATCGTCTGCACCGCCCCGCTTGCAGAGATCAGCTTGCCCGAAACCGCCGCCAGTATTACCGCCAGTACGATCACGCCGAACATGGGTTTACCAAGTCCCTGCACCATGGCTTCTCCGTATGCCTTTTCATCCTTTGCAAATATCACTCCGGCCAGCAGAGCCGCAAAAAATGCCAGCACATACCCGTTCACATTGGATTGGCTCAGAGCCGCCCACAGGATCATTGCCCCCGCCGCAGCAAGGGGCATCAGGCTTCCCGCCTTCCCCAAACGATATTCTATCCTCTTAACTTCCCTGTCCATTCTTATTACCTCCCTGCATTCCTGAAGGAATACTTCTTTAACAGATCACGGTATTCCTCATAAACCTCACAATTCTCAAACCGGAAGGATTCCGGAAGAGAAAGCAGCGTCTCTCTCTCGTATTCCATCAGAAGAGGCTTCAAAATATATTCCTGCTCCATGCGGTACAAAAGCCCTCTTAGCTGGAACTGCAGCTCATACTTAAGCTCCCTGGAAAAATCCTCCGTATACCGTTTCCCGATCTCGTCCATAAGCTCATCTGCAATCTCCATCTGACCATAGTGCGTCCATTTTTTCCTGACCTTCCTCACAAGCTCCATCCAGGGCGTGTCACTCTTCGGCCATGCCAGTCCCATCCACTGGGCGTCCTTATAGCTCCACAAGGTCCAGGAAAGACTGTGCTTTTGGAATAACGACAACGTCTCCTCGATCAGCTGCATGGTAAAGGGGATATCCTCCCTGTCAATATCCACTCCGGCTTCCCCGCACAGCACAGGGCGTCCGAACTGCTCCCGCAGCTTGTCAAATCCGGTAAGCAGCTCATCCATCCGCTCCACTCTCCTTGTGGCGTCAAAATCCTTTTCGGTCAGATGCTTTTCCCATACCCCCGGATAAAAATGAAAGGTGATAGCTGTCTGCTCATCCTCCGGCAGGGCAATAGATGAAAAATCCATAGAAAAGAAGTCCCCTTCTATAAAAACAATGTGATTCTCATCCTCCTCCCTGACAGCCTCTGTAACCCTCCGGAAAAATTCATTGAGCATCCCCTCCCTTTCGGGCATGAGAAAGGGCTCATTGAGCAGATCATATCCAAGCAGCCATGTCTCCTCCCGATATCTGGCGGCGATCTTCTTCCACAATCCGATGATCTGTTCCTGAAAGATCCCATAATGCCAGAACTGGGGGATCCCTGTCTGATTATCCGAATGCCAGTCCGGATTCTGTCCGCCCGGCGTGGTATGCAGATCCGGCAGCAAAAAAATCTCATACTTACTGCAAAAGGCCAGGAGCCTGTCCAGATACCGGAAGCCTTCCTCTTTATACCGGTCCGGATGTTCGTCATCAATAAACAACCGGTAGCTGAAAGGAACCCGCAGAAGATTTACTCCCGCTTCCTTCAAAAAAGCAAAGTCCTCTTCCCCCATAAAATTCATGATGAAGGAATCAAAAAACCGCTCCGCATCCTTCTCCCCCAACACAAGTCCAAAGGTTTCCCTTATCTGCCGGTCCGTCCCCGGCATCCCCATCATAAAATGCTCCATATTCAGCCAGGAACCGACTCCCAGACCGGAAAACAAAACCGGCCGTCCCCTGAAATAAAATTCCTTTCCCCTTACCTTCACAAAATCCTTCATCCGCTATCCCCTTTCGATCACAAATCTTATGAGCTATCTGTTGTCAATTGTATCATTCCCTCTGTATTCCTGTCAAAAATACCCGCTGGTCAAAACACAACATCAAACTCACAGATACTGTTCTGCCCTCCTTGACACCCTTCCCCAAACCATCTACAATGGAGGAAATTTCCCCGGGCGGTATGAATGCCCGTTTAAATGATAAGACTATTTTAGCGAAAGGAGTACAAATGGGAATTGCAGCAGCATTTATGGTCCCTCACCCTCCTCTGATCATCCCACAGATCGGCAGAGGACAGGAATCAGGGATCCAAAAAACCATTGAAGGCTATCAGGAAGCGGCACGCAGGATCGGACAGCTGCAGCCGGAAACCATCGTCCTGATCTCCCCTCATCAGATCATGTATACTGATTACTTCCACATCTCTCCCGGGAAGACGGCCAGAGGTGACTTTGGACGTTTCGGAGCCGGCCAGGTAAGGCTGGAGGTCTCCTATGATACAGCCTTCATCAAAAAGCTCTGCTCTGCCGCCGATAAGAGAAATCTTCCTGCCGGTACCTTAGGAGAACGGGATCCTTCCCTGGATCACGGCACCCTGGTGCCTCTGTTTTTTGTGGAGCAATACTGGAAAGAATATCAGCTGGTACGGATCGGCTTATCGGGCCTGTCTCTTACCGCTCACTATGAGTTAGGAGAAGCGATCAGGGAAACGGCAGAGGCTTTAAACAAAAAAACCGTAGTGATCGCCAGCGGGGATCTGTCCCACAGACTAAAGGAGGACGGGCCCTACGGCTATCAGGAGGAAGGCCCTGCCTATGACAGTCGTATCATGTCTGTTATGGAAAAGGGAGATTTCAGGAAGCTTTTGGACTTTTCAGAGGATTTCTGCCAAAAGGCAGGGGAATGCGGTCATCGCTCCTTTACCATGATGGCGGGAGCCTTAGACGGAACCCAGGTGGAGGCTGAGAGACTCTCCTATGAAGGGCCATTTGGCGTAGGGTACGGTATTTGCTGTTACAAAGCCTTTGGCCCAGATCCCGAGCGGCATTTCAGGCTTCAATATGAAGCGCAGGAGCGGAAACGCATTTTGGAAGGCCGGGAGCAGGAGGATGCTTATGTCCGCCTTGCCCGCAGAACCATTGAAGGCTACATCCGCACGGGCAACCTGATCAGCCTGCCCGAAAAACTTCCTAAAGAAATGTACAGTCAAAGAGCCGGTGTCTTTGTCTCCATCAAGAAGGAGGGACGGCTCCGGGGCTGTATCGGTACCCTGCAGTCCACCCAGCCTTCTGTGGCAGAGGAGATCATCAGCAATGCCATCAGTGCCTCTGTCAACGACCCCAGATTTTCCCCTATTGAACCGGAAGAGCTGGACCGGCTGACGATCAGCGTGGATATACTTGGAGACATGGAAAAAATATCCTCCCCGGAGCAGTTGGACGTCAAAAGGTATGGCGTAGTCGTAACAAGCGGGACTAAAAGAGGTCTTCTTCTCCCCAATCTGGAGGGTGTGGACACGGTAGCTGACCAGATCGCCATCGCAAAGCGCAAAGCAGGGATCACTGAGGAAGAGCCCGTACAGCTGGAACGCTTTGAGGTCGTACGGCATTTTTAAAGTCAGCTTACTGAGCATGCTGCCTGTTGTTTATGGCGGGGTGACACAAAGCAGGACATAAGGTTTACACTGAATGAAAGAAAGAGGAGAAAATCTGCAGCTATGAAAATCACCTGTGATGTATGTATGCACCACTGTCGGTTAGAACCGGGGCAAAAAGGACTCTGCAGGGCAAGAAAAAACGTATCGGACCGGATCATCTGTGAAAATTACGGCAGGATCACTTCACTGGCCTTAGACCCCATTGAAAAAAAGCCCCTCAAAAGGTTTTCTCCGGGAAGCCTGATCCTGTCTGTGGGAAGCTATGGCTGTAACCTGAAATGCCCTTTCTGCCAGAACCACGAAATTTCCATGGCGGATCCCGGTGACTATGTTCAGGAGGTTCCTTATCTTTCCCCCGAAGCCTTAAGGGACAAAGCCCTTTCCTTCAGCAGAGCGGGAAACATCGGCGTAGCGTTTACTTACAATGAGCCCTTAGTGGGATGGGAATATGTCCGCGATACCGCCAGGCTGGTCAGGGAGGCCGGCATGAAAAACGTACTGGTCACCAACGGAACGGCCTCCCTTCCTGTGCTGGAGGAGCTTCTTCCCTTTATAGACGCCATGAATATCGATCTGAAGGGCTTTGAGGAAAGCTATTACCAAAAGCTGGGCGGAAGCCTTGCCGTGGTAAAGGAATTTATCGCAAGGGCTGCCGAGAGCTGTCACGTGGAGCTCACCACCCTCATCGTTCCGGGCGAAAATGACCGTGAGGCTGAAATGGAGGAAGAGGCGGCGTGGATCGCTTCCCTTGATCCTGCCGGGGAAATCCCCCTTCACGTTACCCGCTTTTTTCCTCAATACAAAATGAATGACAGGGAAGCCACCGACATTGACCGGGTATACCGCCTTGCGGATATCGCCCGAAGGTACTTGAAATATGTGTTTGTGGGGAATTGCTGAAAGCCCATGACGCATTTTCTTTTTGCCTGCCATCCGATGCAATACAGGATGAAATAGAGATAAAGGAAACAGGAAATAACTTATGAATGAAAAAATCACCATCGACAAAAAAGAATTTTACCGGAATCTCACAAGGCTTGCCCTGCCGATCTCGCTGCAGAGCCTGATGCTGGCGTCGGTCGCCGCCGGCGATGCACTGATGCTGGGAAAGATCGCTCAGGATGAGATGACTGCCGTTTCTCTGGCAACCCAGATCCAGTTTGTCCAGAACATGTTCCTTGGAGCCATCACCGGGGCAGGGGCCATTCTCGGTGCACAGTATTGGGGAAAAGGGGACAAACATACCCTGGAGGATATTTTTAATATGATGCTCCGCTTCTGTGGGCTTGTATCCATACTGTTCTTCCTGGCATGTGAGCTGATGCCGGAGATGCTTATGCACATTTTTACCTCTGACGCCCCACTGATCACCATAGGCAGTTCCTATCTGCGTATCGCAGGTTGGTCCTATCTGCTTACCGGCATTTCCCAATGCTATCTGGCTATGATGAAGGTGTCCGACCACGTAAAGCCCGGCGCACTCATCAGCTCCTGTGCCGTGCTTTTGAATCTGTGCCTGAACGCCGTATTTATATTTGGCCTGTTTGGAGTCCCCCGGATGCAGGCAAGAGGCGCGGCCTTTGCCACCACCCTTTCCCGTATGATCGAGCTGGCTCTGTGCATCGCCATATCCTCCGGCTCCTCCTATATCCGTCCGGCGTTTGAAAGATTTCTCAGGCTGCCAAAGCAGCTGAAAGCCGACTTTACAAAGCAATGCCTGCCTCTCATGGGCGGTTCCTTATGCTGGGGCGTGGGATTTACCTCCTATACCGCTATCATGGG
Organism: uncultured Lachnospiraceae bacterium; assembly: GCA_947382625.1. Taxonomy (GTDB): domain Bacteria; phylum Bacillota; class Clostridia; order Lachnospirales; family Lachnospiraceae; genus Suilimivivens. The sequence continues at coordinate 85,955 of CANDAG010000011.1, read as the reverse complement.
ACACATGGGAAGCGATGCCGCCGCGGCAAATTCCGTTTCGGCAGTTGCCCGTGACCTGATCTGCTGTATGTGCAACGGGATTGGCAGCGCTGCCGGGATCATGGTAGGAAACGAGCTGGGCGCCGGACGTCTTGGGCTGGGCAAGGCATACGGAATAAAACTCAAAAATATTTCCTATGTCATCGGCTTCCTGTCCACTGCCCTTGTACTTGCAGTGACACCGCCAATCGTAAGGATGGTGATCCTGACAGATCAGGCCAGGGAATATCTTGTAGGAATGATGGTGATCATGTCCATCTACATGATCGGCCGATGTGTGAATACCGTTACCATAAACGGCGTACTGGACGGAGGCGGCGATACCCTGTTTGATATGTACAGCCTTGTGGTCTGTATGTGGATGATCGCTATTCCCTTAGCGCTTCTGGGGGCCTTTGTCCTGCACTGGCATCCTCTGGCAGTTTATACCTGTACCTGCCTGGATGAGGTGGGAAAGATCCCCTGGGTTATGTATCGGTTCCGGAAATATAAGTGGGTGCAGGATCTGACAAGATAACAATGGACAGCCCTCCTGACGTTTCAGCTGCAGGAGGGCGGGACACTATATTTTTCGATCACACAGCTATGGGGCTTATTCTTATTATTCTTATCATAATTAATTCCCACAAGTAAAATTTCGCCAACATAGCCCTCTAATGCCTGCACATATTGCCTGTCCTTAATCTGCTGTATGGCGGCATGGGCTGTCTTATCATATTTGAGTTCCACCACAAGGGCAGGCTTTTTTACAGACGGCAGCGGCAAAAAAACGAGATCTGCAAAGCCCCGGCCGGTGGGCAATTCCCTGATGATCCTATAGTCCTTCCTTGCGCTGTAATACGCCAGCCCAATGGCGCAGCTCAGGGAATTTTCATCATTGTATGCCAATATGGACGTTGCTTCCATGTGGGCTCTGTCTAACCCTTCGGCAACACTTTCTGCTTTACCTGAAAGTGTATCCTCAAGAAGCTTTTCAGACGCCTTCAGAATGCGTACCACCTCCGGCCAGCCGCTTACATTCATGGCCGTCTCAAATTCCCCGATAATCTCCCTGTTTGGGATAAACACTTCCTTCTCCTTAGAATCATAGGCAAGGTATCCTAAATGGATCAGCAGCGTCAAAACATCATCCTTCACATGGAAGGTATGCATATCATTCTGGAAACTGCGGGTATTGAGCCTGACATGTCCTCCGCCTAACATCTGTACGATATCCTGTCTGAGGCCGTCAAAATCCATATCCATATAGATTTTTAACGCCTCATAGGTTTCCGTAGATGTCCAATAACTTGAAAAATCCCCCCAACACATTGCCTCTACAACAGACCGGGGATTATAAATATGCCGATACTTTCTAAACACATACCCGTCATACCAACTGCTTGTTTCCTCAAAATCCATGCCGAACCTACGGCATAATTCCTTTACCTCCGTGTCCGTAAAACCTGTATACTTCTCCAATGCCTTCTGATCCGTCATGGAATATTCATAAAACATGTTCAGCGCAGAATGCTGCCCGTATTTTTTGACAGGCAGGATCCCTGTCATATAAGCAAGGGCCACATAAGGCTGATCCTTCAGCAGATTCCTTAAAAAATCAAGATACTGCTTCTGCAAAGCTTCTGACTCCTGCCTTTCGCGCATCACGCAATCCCATTCATCAACCAGAAAAATAAACTGCTTGTCTGTTTCCACAAAAATCTCCCGCAACGCGGCAGCAAGCCTCATATCCTGCCGGCCTAAAATCTTTCCATATTCCTTTCTGAGTTCTCTTAGGACCTCCTGTTCCAGATAATTTATCATCTCCTCTGCTTTGGCCTCGATCAGAAACTGTTGCATATTCAGGAAAATAACCTCATACTGATTCAGATGCTCATGAAAGGTCACATCTTCCTCTATCTGGAGCCCTTTAAATAAATCTGCCGACGCACAGCCGCGGCTGTAATAGGCTGAAAGCATCTCAAGCGTCATAGACTTGCCGAAACGTCTGGGTCTGCTGACACAAATAAACTTTTCTCTTGTATTGATCAACTCGTTTGTATATGCGATCAATCCTGTCTTATCCACATATATCCTGGAACGGACAGATTCCCAAAAGCCCTTATTCCCCGGATTAAGATAAATCCCCATAAGCCATGCCTCCTGTGGCGTACACGCTCTGCGCTGTAAAGTGCACAAAGCTGTTTCAACCTTGCCCTTTTTCATACCTAATTATAATACACAAATATCTGGAATACAATTCAATCATGAATTCGTCCGTAAAAGGGATTGCTCTGTAAAATACTGTTGCGCGTTATCTGCAATAACTGTTATGATAGATAGAGCCGTTTTGTAAAAGAAATGATTCTGTTTCATTTATCAGTATATCAGGAGAATATCTATGAAAATCTTAATATATGAAAGTCTGCCAAAGGACGCAAAAGAAATCCGGGAAGAGGTATTTATAAGGGAACAGGGGTTCCGGAATGAGCTTGACGAAACAGATCATAAAGCCGCACATATCGTATTATATGATGACAATGAAGCGCCTGCTGCAACCTGCAGGATCTTCTGGAATGCCGCAATGAACTCCTATACCCTTGGAAGGCTTGCCGTCCTCCCGATATACCGAGGAAAACATATCGGTTCTCTAATGCTGAAGGAAGCCGAAAAATATGTACGGCAAAAAGGGGGAAAGGAGCTCACCCTGCACGCCCAATGCCGTGCTGCTGATTTTTACAGGAAATCCGGATTTACTGAATTCGGCAAAATAGAGGATGACGAAGGCGTCCCTCATATCTGGATGAAAAAGCCCGTTGACTTCTAAATCAAGAGCTGTTTTGAAAAAGGAACTCATATTCAGAAATTTTCATTCCAATGAACGTTTAATATATTTCATCTCCGGCCTCCGTTTTTAGGATAAAATAAAGTCAACTTTATTTTATCCTAAAAACTACAGTCCCTTTTTTGTATGTCAACTATTTTTAAGCCCTTTCATTCCCTTTTGTATTACATCAAGTGCCGAAAACGGAATTGTTTGAAACCGCGTCCCCGGAGGGGGGCTATAGTCAACGGCAAATTATTTTGTCGTTGACTATAGAAATCCGTACTCACCCGTCATATCGTACCAGCACCGCCTTCTGGGGGATATCATTGTGGCCGCCCATACAGACGATCACCGCACGAAGCTCCGGAAACAGGCAGATCTGTGGCCTGCGATAAAAGAGTTCTTCCTTCTCATCCCGGATCGTCTCTTTATAAAGCAAAGAAAAATCCGCTGTTCGATACACCGCCAGCTCTATCTGGTTTGTGTCCAGCGCTGCCGTTGCAAAAACTGTGCCGTCATCGGAAAAGAAAGGCCCGCTCACCGGCAGAGCGCCGCCCAGATCATTTTGGTACACGGCCTCTCCCGTTTTTGTATCCACCAGAGCCATTCCTCCGGAAAAAAAGATGCTGTCCTCTCCCATCAGCAGCTTACCGCTGCCATATCCCACTGCCGTACCCAGATCCTGTTCCAGAATATGACTTTCAAAACCTGTGCCGTCCCTGCCGATCCTGCCCCAGGACGGTACCGTCCTGCCATTTTGATCCGACTGCCCGGTAAAAACCACACTCCCGTCCTCCTCATCAAAAAAAATGGCATTTACCGACAAAGGCTCCGATCCTTTCTCCTTAGTCCACGCATCCAGCAGCCTTTGTCTATTTCCGTCCCTGAGATCATAAAGGTTCAGTCCCTCCCAGTGATCATAGTAGGCAAGCATGGTTCCGTCCGGCGAGACTCCCCACACATCCGCGGCGGCATTCTCCACGATCTCATCCAGCCGGATCCTGCGCTTCTCTTTCAGAGAATCATCATAAAGGATACCATAGCATTCCATATCCCCATCGCTCACTTCCTCCACTATGAACGCCGTTTCTGTCCCTGCTGCCTTACCCGGATTTTTCTTTCTGATATATCCGATGGCACAGTAACCGTCCTTGTATGGATAAAAGGTTACCATATCCCATTTCTCCGTTTCGGCTTCGGCCCTGATCTGTGCCGACGCCACGTCATAGAGATACAGAGTATCCTCCTTTAATGCCAGTAGAGTATTTCCCTTTCCGTTCCAGATCTCCATTTTGGAGGCATCAAACAGCTCCGTGTTTAATGTCTGGGCTTCCTTTTTCGTTGGAGCGTCTGATCCCTGCTCGTCTGGTATCTGTATGCCTTCTTTTCCCATGCCTGCATCCCGCGCATTTACTTCCTGCATGTTTACTCCCTGCACGCCTTCCACATTTGCCTCCTGCACGTTTATTCCCTGCACACTTTCCACATTTACCGCCTGCATCTTCCCTGCCTCCCTGCCGCATCCTGTCATGCAGGATGCTATGAGGAGTGTGATCGTTATCTTTGACCATCTGTTCTTCATATTCTCTCATTCCTTTCTCTGCTTATCCCCGAACATCCGGGCAGACACCGGGAAATTCCTGTCTGCCGTGTTACCATGGAATTGCCAGCTGTTTCTTTGCATTTTCAAGCCAGTCAGGGTTAATTGTCTCCCCCACCTTTCCTCCCTGGAAATATCCGCCGACCCAGCCGGGATTCCTGGTTTCATCATACAAAAACTCCGCATACCCAAAGCTCTCCGGCTCACCGCCCACGATCAGATAGTGGATCACTCCCTGCTCATCCCTGTAATCATAGATATAGGCGCTCTGCCCGGAGACCTGCTCTGTGATATCAATATTTTCTCCATTTGCCTTAAACCAGAGACGTCCCTCCTTAAACTCAGCCGGAGCCGTCATATTGGATGTGTCCAGGGCTGCCGTGGAGGCGTTGTTTCCATTTTCATCTGTCTCCTCCGTAAATACGGCGTTCCCTCCAAAGGAAACAATACGGCTGATGATCCCTTTCCCGGTCCATGCATACACGGTGCCATCTACCAGAAAAAGCATAACCATCATAACCAGAGCCACCGTTGCTGCTTTCACAGGCTTAAGCATCTGTCTGCTTCCCCAAAATTCTTTTTGTGACCCTTCCGTTCCTTCTTCCAGGATCGACCGCTCAATACGACGGGTACATTCCTCCGGCATTTTCACCTGCTCATATACTTCCCTCAACTGTTTCTGCATCATTCAGACCTCCTCCTTTAATTCCTTCTTCAGAATTTCTCTCGCCCGTGCCAGCCTGGTGGTTACGGCAGTGCCGGAAATGTGGAGCATATGCCCGATCTCCCGCGTTCCATAGCCCTCATAATAAAAAAGATACACCACAACCCTGTATCCGGGCTTCAGCCTTTTGATACATTCCCAGACGCCCTGCAGATCCGGCTGTCCGGACAGGATTCTTTCTTTTAGAGCATCATCCTCAAAAGGCTCTGTTCTCTTCCTCCAGACAGAACGCAGAAGACTCCGGCACTGATTGGCTGTCACCTGCATCAGCCACGCCTTTTCTTTTCCGGGCGTGATCCTGCTTTTTTGCTCCATCAGTTTCAAAAAGACCGTCTGGCAGACATCCTCCGCATCCTGAACCGAATGCGTATAGCTGACAGCCAGCCTGTAAACATCATCCTTATAAAGATGAAACAGTTCCATCACATCATGCATGAAGGCCTCTCCTTTCTCTTGCTGTTTGAGATCTCACAGATAAGACGCAACAGACATTCCTGTTGTCACAATATTTTATAAATATTTTGGGGAAAATAGGGCTATCTGTTGCCAAAAAAAGAATAGCCTCGAATTTTATATTACAAGGCTATTCTTCCCTTATATAAATTTCCGGAAAAACCATCACTGTCACATTAAGAGTTTCTGCCAGTTCAGCAGTTTTATATTTCGAATTGTTTTTTAATAACTCAATAATCTTCTTTTCTGTAACATCTGTAACCTTTTCTGTAACATCTGTAACCTTTTCTGTACCCCCGCTGGTTGCTTTGTCACTTATTAGCGCTGCTCCTGCAGACCGCATAGGCACAATCAACCTCCTGTTGTTTTAATGCTATATTTACCCTTATAACATTACATATCTTCATCATAAAATATCCTGCGAAACCTTCCGTTTTCATAATCATACAAGTATCCCCTATAATCAAAAAATCATACTTTATATTCTTATCTCTTTTTGCCTCTCCATTTCCAAGAATAACCAAATATTCCTCCTTAGAATTGGGATCATAAGCTGCTACCGCCTTCATCCATTTTGCTGTGACTTCGAGTTTTTCCATTTCTTCCACATCCCTCATATCACAGTAATTATACCCGATTACTACTTTTAAGGGACATCTGAGATGTTCCAGCTTAATAACCTCATCCAGCCAATCTGCCTTACTGTTCTCATGCTCCACAGCAATCATCAGGTCCCATAGGTGACGATTTAATCCCAATGTCCTGGCGTCTTCCATTTTTCTATATCCAGCATCTTTCCATCCAATTGTATCTACCCGAAAATATTCATGCTGTGCTACATATCCAGCCTGCTCTATGATATTATGGATAATATTCTTATTGACAAGTTCCGTATAAGCTGGCTCATCAGTCTTATAAATTTCCCTATAACTCCTCCCTCTCCCCTTTTCACTAATCCAAATCAAGTCTTCATCTGTGTTTTTTACAAATTCCTTATAAAATTCTCTGGCCTTCAGCATCATACCCCCCTTAATGTCATTCCATTTTATGATATAAATCATACCCTTTTAATTTCACCTGTCCGATTCAAAAGTTTCCACACTATCATTCTCTTAGAGCATTAGAAATCCCCTCGCTTTTTTCTGCTCCGAAAAAGAGATTGAGGGGGAGTTTTTCTCTTCTTTTTATAAGGAAAAAGTCTTCATTTCCAAATACTACTACATTTTTTCCATCCTGTATGTACACACATACGAAACCTCTTCCTCTTTCAAAGCGCCTGTTTTCTTACCATAATCAATAATCCACTGCTCCATTGTCGACTGCTCTGAGATCAGCTTACCGTCCAGCTTTTCTGCTATGTATCGGCTGACTGAGTTACTTTTGCTTGCTTTCCAGACAAAGTAATTCACAACATAATGTTGACCAGCATAGCTTATCAGGAGCTTTACTGCTTCTTGAGCATATCCCTTTCCCATATAGCCATCTCTTATTTCAATGCCCACCTCTGGTGTAGAAGTATCTATATTTTTAAGCTGGCAAAAACCGCATATATCTCCTGTATCTTTTTCTATGATAGTACAGGTAAGACCATTTGAAGCATTCACTTCTTTCCAGATTCCCTGCATGAATTTTTCTGTAAATACATTTTTATAAGCAAAATGGGCATAGGTTACTTCTCTGTATATGGAATAATCTTCTTCCCTTAATTTTCTAATGGATACTTGTTTCCCTTCTCCAAAGTTTCCCATACATCTATATCCTTTATACAATGCTTAGTCCAGACTTAGTGATTTGCTCCTGCAATTTGTTCTTTATTTTCTTTTTTATTTTGGATTATTTTTTTCATAAATCATTCGAATTTCTGTATTAGATGTGCCGAGCATGATTTCTGATTCTGTTCCGTCCATACGGAATCCATATCTTTCATAAAAACGGATTGCGCTGTCATTTCCTTTCAATACCCACAAAGCAATCTTTCCATAATCAGAAAGTTTATCAAGTGCGGCATTCATTAGTCCGTATCCAACTTTTCTACCTTGATATTCTGCAAGGACATAAATCGAGAAAATCTCGCCATGTAAGGGAAGTGTTTCATCACGATAGGCGCCATACCCTACAAAACCGATAACCTTTTCTCCATCTTTTGCAATAATGATATTGTCTGTCCATTTGTGTGCAATATCTGTACATTTCTCGATCGTAAGTTGCTCCAAATACGCTGCATCAATAAGATCAGAGTAGGTTTCATGCCATGACTTGTAATGAACATAACCTTTGCCGTTTATTTCATCATCGCTCTCCATTTTTTTGATGATGTATTTACACATTTTCCCTGCCTCCACAAATTTGTCTTTGAAATATATTAGACTTCATGCCCTGATTATGGTACATTATTTTAACAAATCAACCGTTTCTATAATCGGGAGTTAAATAATCTGCCTGGTCTGTCAGATATTGTAAAAGACTCAGTAGTTGAGTTCTCAAAATTGCAAAACTGGATGTTATCGGCCAAAGGAAACAACGATACAATCACGCATAAAATGATGTTTTATCGTTACATCGAACTTAAAGTGATTCTTTCTACAGCTGGCGTTAATCTCACGGATCTGGACAAGATCAAAGAGTAAAGCTGCTCAGGGCACAAGTCTATTATATATAGCTTATGCCCCATACTTCTTTTGGGCAAAGTGTTCCCAATGCTTAAATTATCAGATAAATCTAGAACTTTTCTGAGCATTGTCTATCCAAACCAATATACGTTCATCCGTCTGTTCAGTAATCACCCCGCCATTTGCCAGTGCTACCGCCTTTGATGCAGCATTGTCCAACTGAATTGTAACAAGTACTCTATCAATTCCAAGACAACCGGCTTCCCTAAGCAAAAGTCCCAGAATTTTCTTTCCATATCCTTTCTCACGATATTTGGGGGCTATTCCATACCCTATATGTCCACCAACTTTACGAAGTGCATCTGTGAGAAAATGTCTTATAGTGCCAAAGCCAACTGGTTCCCCATCTACATAAAGCCAATATGTAGTCTCTGGCACTTTCCAACCGTCCACTAGGCTAATCCGCTCGGAATCCGCATACTTTCTCTTCAACCATTCTTTATATTCCTCAAATGATAATCCATTAGCATTATTCATTAACCCATTCTCTTTTTTGGGGATTTCCTGTAACATTACATATACATCCATTCCATCATCTACTGATAATTTCCTGAGCTCTATCATTTCCCATTATCCTCATCAATTCCGATTTTATATGCTTGATCATGTAAAATTTTTCTGCCTGTTCCGAGCGGTAATTCGATAATTCTTGCCACCTTTTATCCATACAAAGTAATTCCTTCCCTCTGTATATTTTTATAAAACGGCAAAACATTCTCTCCCTGTTCAAAGGTATCTCTGTCGCGTAAGAGCCATATAATACAATTTTATAAATATTTTAGAACAAAATCCTGTTGGTACAAGTATAACATGCCTTCAATATGCATACAACTCCGAAAAGGGATAATAAAAACCCTGCAATTGTATAAACAACCACAAGGTTTTTATCACTTTTTATGTCCTTTTCTATCCTGTCAAAGATTCGTATATCCCATCAGACTCTCGTCCACCGCTCTTGCGGCCTCCCGGCCTTCCCGAATGGCCCACACCACCAAAGACTGGCCTCTGTGCATATCTCCTGCAGCAAAGACATTCTTTACCGAGGTTTCGTATTGTCCAGGAGAGGTGCTCACATTGGTGCGCTGGTCCAAAGCCACCTTAAAGGCCTCTGTCACATATTTCTGAGCACCTAAGAAGCCTGCGGCGATCAGCACAATCTCGGCGGGAAGGGTCTGTTCGGAGCCTGGGATTTCCTTCATGCTCATGCGCCCGCTCTCCGGATCCTTTTCCCAGGAAAGCTTTACGATCTTTACCGCCTTCAGATTCCCGTTTTTGTCCTTCACAAATTCCTTCACCGTGGCTTCGTAAATCCGCGGGTCGTGCCCGAACAGGGCAATGGCTTCCTCCTGGCCGTAATCTGTCTTGCAGATCTTTGGCCACTGGGGCCATCTGTTGTTTTCCGCCCGCTGATCCGGAGCCTTGGGCATCATCTCAATCTGGGTCACCGACTTACAGCCATGGCGGATGCTGGTTCCCACACAGTCGTTGCCGGTATCTCCGCCGCCGATGATCACCACCTTTTTATCCTTTGTGCTCACAAATTTGCCGTCCTGAAAATCGGAGTCCAGAAGGCTCTTTGTGTTGGCCTTAAGAAAATCCACTGCAAAATAAATTCCTTTCGCATCCCGCCCCGGGGCATTAATATCCCTGGGATTGGAAGCACCACAGGCAAGCACTACCCGGTCAAAATCCTTCAAAAGCTTCTCCGCCTTCAGATCCTTTCCCACATCCGTTCCTGTAACAAAGGTAACGCCCTCTGCTTCCATCACCATCACCTTCCGCTCCACGATCTGCTTTTCCAGCTTCATATTGGGAATGCCATACATAAGAAGCCCGCCAATCCGGTCAGAGCGTTCAAAAACTGTGACGCTGTGCCCCCTTTTGTTCAACTGATCCGCCACCGCAAGTCCGGAAGGGCCGCTTCCCACCACTGCTACGGTCTTTCCCGTTCTTACCCTGGGCGGTCTGGGGTCAGCGTAGCCCTTTTCATAGGCGTTTTCGATGATAGCATACTCATTTTCCTTCGTGGCTACCGGCTCCCCGATCAGCCCGCAGGTACAGGCTGCCTCGCACAGAGCCGGACATACCCGGGACGTAAATTCGGGAAAGCTGTTGGTTTTCATCAGACGATTGTAAGCCTGCTCCCAGTTTCCGATGTACACAAGGTCATTCCACTCCGGCACCAGATTGTACAAAGGGCAGCCGCTGGTCATACCGCAGATGGTCATCCCCGACTGACAAAAGGGAACGCCGCATTCCATACAGCGGGCCCCCTGAAGCTGCTGTCTCTCCCTGGGAAGATGCTCATGAAATTCATTAAAATCCCTGATCCTGTCCTGTGGTTTTCTGTCTTTTGAAACCTCTCTTTTATATTCCATAAATCCGGTTGGTTTACCCATTACTTTTCCTCCCTGTTCTGCTCTGAAACAGTGCTACCTTAATTATTGTCGCAAGGAGGGACCCATCGAAGATGGGAGGATTCCTTACGACCAATGTCATAAGGAGGACCACCATTGGTGGTGGATTCCTTATGACCAATACACGCATCAGCGTGCTACCTTAATTATTGTCGCAAGGAGGGGCCCATCGAAGATGGGAGGATTCCTTACGACCTACGCACGCATCAGCGTGCTACCTTAATCGCATAAAAAGCTTCAATCTGCGCCTGCTCGGCGCTGAGTCCCTTTTCTTCCATCTGCACAATGCTGGTAAGCATCTTCTCATAATCATAAGGGATGATCTTCTTAAACTTCGGCAGATATTCCTTGAAATGATCCAGCACCAGCTTGCCCTTCTCGGAATTGGTCAGCGCCACATGCTCCTTGATCATTTCCTTGAGTTCCATCACATCATACTTGGAGGTCACTTCATAGGAAGAAACCATTTCTTTATTCAGGCGGATATACAGATCGTTGTCCTCATCCAGCACGTAGGCAATGCCGCCGCTCATACCGGCCGCAAAGTTCTTTCCGGTACGTCCCAACACTACCACCCGGCCTCCGGTCATGTACTCGCAACCATGGTCACCTACGCCTTCCACCACCGCAATGACGCCGGAGTTGCGCACGCAGAATCTCTCTCCTGCCACACCGTTGATAAATGCCTTGCCGCTGGTGGCTCCGTAAAGTGCCACATTTCCTATGATAATATTGTCCTCCGCCTTAAAGCGACTTCCTCTCGGAGGATAAACGATCAGCTTCCCGCCGGAAAGACCTTTTCCGAAGTAGTCGTTGCTGTCTCCTACCAGCTCTAAGGTAAGTCCCTTAGGGATAAAGGCTCCAAAGCTCTGTCCACCGGCTCCGTTGCAGAGCACCCGGTAGGTATCCTCCTCCAGATCATCCCCAAGTCTTCTGGTAATCTCCGAGCCAAGGATAGTGCCAAAAGCCCTGTCCGTATTTTTCACATCCACCTCGATACTGCGTTTGTTCTTTCCGTCTATGGATTTATTAAGCTGTCTCAACAGCACCTTTTCATCTGCTGTATTTTCCAGCTTAAAGTCATACACCTGCTTCGGATCAAAGATTACTTTTTCCTTTCCGCCTGCATAAGGATTGGAAAGGATCAGGCTCAGATCGATCTGGCTCTGGCTCTCGGTCAGATCCTCCCTTACCTTAAGGAGCTCTGTGTGTCCCACCAGCTCATCCACACTGCGCACCCCAAGTCGGGCCATATATTCCCGCAGTTCCTCAGCGATAAACCACATAAAATTCATGACATATTCCGGTTTGCCTCTGAAGTTTTTGCGAAGCTCCGGGTTCTGTGTGGCGACTCCTACCGGACAGGTGTCCAGATTGCAGACACGCATCATGACACAACCCATGGTTACCAGCGGAGCCGTTGCAAAGCCAAACTCCTCTGCACCCAGAATCGCTGCAATGGCCACATCCCGGCCGCTCATAAGCTTACCATCGGTTTCGATCCTTACCTTATTTCTAAGCCCGTTCATGATCAGGGTCTGATGAGTTTCCGCCAGTCCCAGCTCCCAGGGAAGCCCCGCGTTGTGGATAGAGCTTCGGGGAGCCGCTCCCGTACCGCCGTCATAGCCGGAAACCAGAATCACCTGTGCACCGGCCTTGGCAACTCCGGCAGCCACTGTCCCCACCCCGGCCTCGGAAACCAGCTTCACACTGATCCGGGCATGCTTGTTGGCATTTTTCAGATCGTAGATCAGTTCCGCCAGATCTTCAATCGAATAAATATCATGATGGGGCGGAGGGGAAATGAGTCCTACCCCCGGTGTAGAATGTCTTGTTTTGGCAATCCATGGGTACACCTTTCCACCGGGCAGATGACCGCCTTCCCCGGGCTTTGCCCCCTGGGCCATCTTGATCTGGATCTCATCTGCGCTGACCAGATATCTGCTGGTAACGCCAAACCGCCCCGATGCCACCTGCTTAATGGCAGAGCATCTGTTGACGCCGTCCGGCCCTACTGTAAGACGATCCAGCTCCTCCCCTCCTTCTCCGGAGTTGGAACGACCGTGAAGACGGTTCATGGCAATGGCCATGGTCTCATGAGCCTCCTTGGAAATAGAACCATAGGACATGGCTCCTGTCTTAAACCGGGTCACGATAGAATCCACGCTCTCCACCTCTTCAATGGCAACGCCCTTCTTCGGGAAATTAAAGTCCATCAATCCCCGGAGATTCTTTACCGAATTTTCATCGTTTACCAGAGCGGTGTATTCTTTAAACAGCTGATAATCTCCCCGTCTGGTGGATTCCTGCAAAAGATGAATGGTTGCGGGATTATAAAGATGCTCATCCGCACCGCTGCGCATTTTGTGATGTCCTAAGCTGTCCAGGGTCAGGTCATTGGCAAGCCCTAAGGGATCAAAGGCCTGTGAATGCAGTTCATCCACCTGCTTTTCAATATCTTTCAAAGTAATGCCGCCCACACGGCAGACCGTATGAGGGAAATATTTATTGATCACTTCCTCATCAATCCCAATGGCTTCAAAAATCTGAGAGCCCTCATAGGACTGGATGGTACTGATCCCCATCTTGGAAGCAATCTTTACGATCCCGTGAAGAATGGCATTATTATAGTCCTCCACTGCAGCATAATAATCTTTATCTAATATATGATCATCGATCAGCTCCTTGATGGACTCCTGTGCCAGATAGGGATTGATGGCACAGGCTCCATACCCCAGAAGAGTCGCAAAATGGTGAACCTCTCTGGGCTCCCCGGATTCTATGATCAGCGCCACGCTGGTCTTTTTCCTGGTCACCACCAGATGTCTGTTCAGAGCCGAAATTGCCAGCAGGGAAGGGATCGCCACATGATTTTCATCCACCCCACGGTCGGATAGTATCATAATATTGGCGCCGTCCCGATAAGCTCTGTCCACCTCCACAAACAGCCTGTCAATGGCCCTCTCCAGCCTGGTGTTTTTGTAATAGGTGATGGGGATCACCTCTACCTTAAAGCCCTCTTTTTTCATGCTCTTGATCTTCATCAGATCCGTGTTGGTGAGGATCGGATTATTTACCCGGAGCATGTTGCAGTTTTTGGGGATTTCTTCCAGGATATTCCCGTCCGTCCCCACATAAATCGTGGTGGAAGTCACGATCTCCTCCCGGATCGCATCGATAGGCGGATTGGTCACCTGGGCAAATAACTGCTTAAAATAATGAAACAGGGGATGATGGGTCTTGCTCAGCACCGGAAGAGGTGTATCCACTCCCATGGCCGCAATGGCCTCCCCGCCGGTTCTGGCCATGGGAAGAATGCTGTTTTTCAGCTCCTCATAGGAATAACCGAAGGCCTTCTGCATGCGCTGCCTTTCCTCCGGAGTAAACTCCGGCACCCTTTCATTGGGAATCTTAAGATCATGGAGATGTACCAGATTTCTGTCCAGCCATTCCCCGTAGGGCTGCCTGGATGCATAGGTCTCCTTCAGCTCATCGTCATCGGTTACCTTGCCCTTTACCGTATCCACCAGCAGCATTTTGCCGGGGCGGAGCCGCTCCTTTACCAAAATCTTGCCGGGATCGATATCCAGCACGCCTACCTCGGAGGAAAGGATCAGCTGATCATCATCGGTGATCATATACCGGGAAGGCCTCAGGCCGTTCCTGTCAAGAACCGCTCCCATCACATCCCCGTCGCAGAACAGAATGGATGCCGGGCCGTCCCATGGCTCCATCATAGTCGCATAATATTGGTAAAAGTCTCTCTTGTGCTGGGACATGGTCTGATTGTTGGCCCAGGGCTCCGGAATCGTGATCATCACTGCAAGAGGAAGCTCCATACCGCTCATCACCAGAAATTCCAGGGTATTGTCCAGCATAGCCGAATCGGATCCTGCCGTATTTACTACCGGAAGCACCTTATGCAAAAGCCCTTTTAAGTGCTCCGATTCCATATTTTCTTCCCGGGCAAGCATCTTATCCGCATTCCCCCGGATTGTATTGATCTCCCCGTTATGTACAATGAAGCGATTGGGATGAGCCCGCTCCCAGCTGGGATTGGTGTTGGTAGAAAACCGGGAATGCACCATGGCAATAGCCGATTCAAAATCCTTATCCTGCAGATCTGTAAAAAAGGTACGGAGCTGCCCTACCAGGAACATCCCCTTATATACGATCGTCCTACTGGACAGAGACACTACATAGGTATTATCCGAGGACTGCTCAAATACTCTCCTTACCACATACAAAAGCCGGTCGAAGGCAACCCCCTTTTCCACTCCTGCAGGCTTCCTGATAAAGGCCTGCATAATATGGGGCATACACTCCACCGCTTTATGCCCAAGCACGGAGGGATCCGTGGGAACCTCTCTCCAGCCTAGAAAGGTCAGACCTTCCTTCTCCACAATGATCTCAAACATCTTCTTGGCCTGATTTTTCCGAAGCTCCTCCTGAGGAAAAAAGAACATACCAACGCCGTACTCCCGCTCCTCTCCGATGGAAATCCCGAGAGGCGCTGTCACCTTTTTAAAAAACCTATGAGGAACCTGGGTTAAGATCCCTACGCCGTCACCGGTCTTTCCCTCTGCGTCCTTGCCGGCGCGGTGCTCCAGGTTCTCCACGATCTTCAGTGCATTTTCCACCGTCCCCCTGCTCTTTACCCCTTTAATATTCACACATGCGCCTATCCCGCAATTATCATGCTCAAATTCCTGACGGTATAAGGGTGCCTGTGGATGAGTGTTTTTTGCATCAAACATATCCTTCCTCCTTATGCAAACAACGAATGTC
Source organism: uncultured Lachnospiraceae bacterium (assembly GCA_947382625.1). Taxonomy (GTDB): domain Bacteria; phylum Bacillota; class Clostridia; order Lachnospirales; family Lachnospiraceae; genus Suilimivivens. The sequence continues at coordinate 70,459 of CANDAG010000011.1, read as the reverse complement.
GCGCTTCGCGAGCCATTCTTATGTTAAACAACGGATGACAGGCTTCGCAAGCCATCCTTATGTCAACAAAAACAAGTCGCAAAGGAGCCCTTTTGTGCGCTCCTTTGCGACTTGCAAGCTATACTATACACCCGTTTTCGCCAGTTGTAAATAACGAATATTTAAGAAATTATCTGATTATTCAACTATTCTTATTCAAAATTATTATAGTCTGATTTTGCTTTTATTTAATATAAAATTTCTGTCAATTATTTTTTTGTTGTTTTTTGTGAAATTTATGATATACTCTTCTTATGGGGCATTAGCGCAGTTGGGAGCGCGCCACACTGGCAGTGTGGAGGTCACGGGTTCAAGTCCCGTATGCTCCATTTTTTTATTAAGGTCACAAATTTAATCTGTTGTGGCTTTTTCTTTAAATTTTAAAGTCATAATTTAAAGAAAAAGTGTTGATTTTTTATCGTAAAGGGCATAATATAAGAGGGTAACACAAAGTTATGTTGTATGAACATACCCCTAGCGGTAGTCCTCCCACTATAAGGGAAGTTGACAAAGCTTGGGGTATTTTTATGGAGACAATATGAGTAGAGAAAACAAAAGAAAAAATTTTGAAAAACATTCTGTCAGAACGGCAATACTGGTAGATGGTGGATTTTACCGCAAACGGGCAAAAGCCCTTTGGGGAAATAAAACTCCCACCGAGCGCGCTGATGAACTTAACAACTATTGCTACCGACATCTACATGATAATTACGAAAACCGTTATCTATATCGGGTTTTTTATTACGATTGCCCACCTATTGCAAAAAATGTTTATAACCCGGTTACCCAAAAAACTGTTTCCCTTGAACGCACAGCAGAATATTCATGGATGAATGAATTTTTAAATGAATTAAAACATCATCGGAAATTTGCTCTCCGTATGGGACGTATCAGCGATACTCAGGTTCACTATTCTCTCAAACATGAGCCCACCAAAAAACTTCTCCGTGGTGACATTAACGTCAGTGATATAACAATCAATGATCTGGAATTAAACTTAGAGCAAAAGGGTGTTGATATGCGTATAGGTGTTGACATTTCATCTTTAGTTTTCAAAAGTCAGGTTAATCAGATCATATTAATATCAGGAGACAGTGATTTTGTTCCTGCTGCCAAACAGGCGCGTCGCGAGGGAATTGATTTTATTCTCGATCCAATGCGTTCACCTATAAAAGATGATTTGTTTGAGCACATAGACGGAATTCGAACGCCTTCAATGAATGCGTCAAATTAATATACAGGTATATATCTCTCCAGTATTACCAGCACCGAACTTGTTGCTTTTCTGCATCCGGCTCCTTGTGAAGTTAATTGATCAACAGTTATCTCTTCTCGCATATACGAGGACATAATCGAAAATAAATTCACTCCGGCTTAAATGAAATAAAAACCGCATCACGATATACCAGAGTTCCCCTCATGCCACTGGCCAAACCAACGGACTGCCTGGCAGAAAGAGAAAGCATTCTCTGTGTACCATCAATCAGCTGAAAAGTAACCTGAACTCTCCCATCCGAACCAGCGCACGGGGCTCCTCCCTTGGATATATACTGAGAAGGATTCATTCTGTCTGTCGATCTGATCTCAGTAATTCTTACCTCATATTCAATATTTTTTATCTGATTCAATCTTACAAATAAGGCAATAATAAACAATAGGAGAGCAAATAAAAACGCCTTTCTCAGCCAAAAGACAACGCCTGAATATTCCGGCAGCAACAGCACTGCCGCAAAAAGAATGATGCACCCAATTAACACTTGCGTTAATCTATTCTTCACGATATTTATCCTTTCATATAACTATTGCTCCCTTACACCTTTAATTTGAGAGGCTATTGATTTTTCGCAGGGCAGACTCTTTTCTTTATATACCAAAAGCACACCGCCGCCCCCGCCAGAGAAACCGCCGCAACGCCCACGCTCACCGACCTGCTCAGGTTTCCAAGACTGTTATAATAAGTCATGGCATAAATGCTTACGTTAGATACGCTGTGAAACAGCACCGGCGCAGCAAAGCTTCCGTATTGCTCGTAAGTCCAGGCGATCAAAAGCCCCAACAGCGTTCCGTAGAGAGCCTGTACCCAGTTTCCGTGATAACAGCCAAAAAACAGCGAGGACACCGGAAGAGCAATGAAATATCCAAAGCACCTTTTCATCCGGTTATAGATCAGCCCCCGAAATACGGCTTCCTCCGCTGCAGGAGATAAAATTCCGTACAATAAAAGGCCTATGGCAAAGTTCACCCCATACTGCGCCCTGGCAGTCTGACCGAAGGATTCAGAGCTGCCGGTAAGCCCCGATAAGGAAAAAATAAGATTCAGGGCCAACGCCGATAAAAAAGCCAACACCCCAATGGCAATGTATCCGGTCACCACCCTCTCACTGCTCTTCGCAGCAGGTGACGCCTTGGTCTCTCCCCCGCTGATCTCCCCATATACCGCCTGCCAGATTGCCGCCACACCTGCCAGAATAGACAATCCATTAATCAGGCCATTTACCGTATAGGCATTACCTGCCAAAAATTCTGTCAAAGATGCGCTGCCCTTTGTCATCAACCCATTAAGTCCGGCCCACAAAAGAACCTCCGCCGCATCATGCACTACAAAGTAGAATAAAAGGGGTAAAAGCAAATATGCAGTTTTTCGCAGGGATCCCCAGGAAGTCATCTCCTCCCTGCCCCACCTTGCATTGATCATTCTGAAAAAATTACCCATTATCCTCTCCCTGCACTCAAATTTCTCCGATCAGAAACCGCTCCAGCTCTCTCACCGAATCAGCTATAAAGTCAGCGCCTGCCGCCTCCAGTTCTCCCAACGGGGCAAAGCCGAAGCTCACTCCCACTCCCGTAAGCCCCCAGGCCTTTGCTCCTTCTATATCGAATTTTCTGTCTCCGATCATGGCGCAGCGGCTATATCTTTCTTCCGGCGCAAGCTCCAGCACGCCAAGCTGCCCAAGGGCCTCTTCCACTACTTCCTCCTTGGCGGATCTTGTACCGTCCAATTCACTTCCCACCACCACACTGAAATACTGCTCCAGATCAAAATGCTCTAAGATCTGATGGACAAAATTCACCGGTTTGCTGGAAGCAACCGCCAGAGTTATCCCTCTTTTCTTCAGTCCTGACAGCATGGAAGGGATTTCCGGAAATACACGATTTTCCAATATACCAACAGGCGCGAAACGCTCTCTGTATGCCAAAACAGCTTCCTTCGCCTGTTCTTTTGTGAAACCGTAAAACTCCATAAAGCTATCCGTCAACGGCGGTCCGATAAAGACCTCCAGCCTGGTCAGATCCGGCTCTTCTATCCCAAAAGAACGGAGGGCATACTGTACCGATCTTGTAATGCCCTCCCTCGGGTCGGTCAGCGTACCGTCCAGATCAAACAAACAATACTCAAATCTTCCCATATCTTAAATTTTCCTGTATTATTTGATATTCAGCCCGGCAAGCAGATCACCGAGACTTGTGCCAAGGCTTTCCTTTGAGCTGTACCTTGAAGTATCTACCTTCTCAACCTCTTCTGCCTCCTGCTCCTCTGAAACAGCCTTCATGCTTAAGGAAATCTTACCGTCATTGGTGTTTAAAACCTTCACCTTCACCTGATCTCCCACCTTCAATACCTCGGAGGGCTTTTTGATCCTTCTCTGGCTGATCTGGGAAATATGCACCAGTCCGCTTAAGCCATCCTTTAAATCCACAAACGCACCATAGGGCTGCAGGCTTTCCACTGTTCCCTCCAAAACCGTTCCGGGCACCAGCATGGCAACCTTATGATCATGAGCCTCCTTTGCCTGCTCTTTCAAAATTTCCTTTGCGGACAAAACCAGCTTTTCTTTTTCCTTGTCCACTGTTATGACCCGAACAGTCAATTCTTTTCCCTGAAATACACTCAAGTCCTCTACATAGGATATGTCTAACTGAGAAGCCGGAATAAACCCTCTGATACCCTCTACCCAGGCAACAGCCCCTGCTTTAACTATTTCACTGACTTTAACAGTCAATTCTGTTTTTTCTTCCAGATAACGCTCCAGTACATCCCAGGCAAGCACCTCATTGGCTTCCTTTTTGGAAAGAAGGATATTTCCCTGTCCATCATCCATTTTTACCACAGACGCCTCGATCACATCTCCGGGCTTTACGTCATTTAAAAGCGAGAATCCGGGATCGTTGCTCATATCTGCCGCTTTGATAATCCCCTGAGTATAATATTTCAGATCCAGAGTCACCTCTTCTTCATTTACAGCGATCACCGTTCCCTGGATCACATCTCCTTCACTGATCTTTCTAAAGGATGCCTCCAGCTCCACCTCATAATCCTTCATTGTCTCTTCCATAGCTTTATACTTCCTTTCCTCATTGCGTTTCGATAATCCATCTTTTTCCTCAAAACAGATAGTGCGCCCGCGATCATTCCTCCGGCAGATAAGTAGGTGCGTTCTTAGGGCTCTTGCCCTTGATCACCTTATGATAATAGGAATAGGTCATGGCCTCCCTGTCTCCAAAAACCTCTGCTCCTTTTACCTCTCCCAAAAATACCGTGTGGGTTGCCGTCTCCATAGAGTCGATCACCTCACAGACGATACAGCCGCAGGAATCCGCTACCACCGGCATGTGATCCTCCACCCGGTATTCCACCTCCGAAAATTTGTCCGTATCCTTACCGGACCGGAAGCCAAAGGTTCCTATGATGGAAGGAAGGGAATCCTCCGCCAAAATAGAAATGGCGAATCTTCCTGTATCCTTGATACACTTATTGGTATAATTGTCATGATTAATACTTACCGCAACAGTTGCCGGTGCGGAAGTGATCTGCATGGCGCTGTTTGCCGTGCATCCTGTAGGTCTTCCATTGTCCCATGTGCTGACCACATAAACTCCGTAAGAAAGCTTGTGAAAAACATTTTTGTTCATTTTAGTATCCCTTCTCTCTGCCAAAATAAGAATTATTACTATTTCAGTGTATCTTTTTCCCATGTGGTTGTCAACTTTTTATACGGCGAAAAAACATCCAAAAACATTTCCTTTCATAAACTGCCCATGTTACTATAAAGATATTACCTGAAAGGAAAAAAGACCTATGGATCTTCATTCTTTAAAAGAAAATACCACCCACGGTACGGTACGCTTCCCTCTTGCACACTACGAATGGAATAGGACAGATTTTTCATGGAAGGTCTCTCCCCACTGGCATGAGGAAATGGAACTGATCTATCTGAAGAAGGGGGTTTTCCGTACCTGGATCAATACCAGAGAATCCCTGATAGAGGGACCTGCCATCCTGTGCATACACGCCGGAGAGCTTCACTCCTTAGAGCTTCCGGCAGGCGCCGTGGAAAGCGCCGTGGTTTTTCATCTGAATATATTAAGCTTCGAGCATTATGATTCCATCCAGGCCAAGCTGATCCGCCCCCTTATGGATGGCCGGCTGAAAATGCCGCCTCTCCTTGACGAAGCTTTTCCCTTTTTTCCGGAGATAAAAGACTGCTACGAGCAGACGGAACAAAAGCTCCGTCAGATGGACGGATGCCCTGATACAGACGAGCTTTCCAAAAACTCCCTTTATCTGCAGATCAAAGCGCTGCTCTTCAATTTCCTTGCCGTTCTGTATCAGAATAATTGTCTGATCCGCGCAGGGGAGGTCAAAAATGAAAATGAGCAACAGATCCAAAACCTCAAAAAGGTTCTTCGCTATATCGGTGAAAACTACGGGTCTCCCATCCGTCTGGAGGAGCTTGCAGGGCTGGTGAATTTGAATCCCCAATATTTCTGCAGATATTTTAAAGAAAATATCGGGAAGACCGCCACAGAATACATCAATGAGATCAGGATAGAGAAGGCCGCCGAGGCTCTGGCGGAGACCAAAGATAAGATCATCACCATTGCCGAAAACAGCGGCTTCGAAAATATGGGTTACTTTATACGGAGGTTCAAGGCTGAAAAGGGCGTTACCCCTTCTGAGTACCGCAAACGCTGTAACAATTCGGATAAGTCAAAATAGTGTAGTAAATCTGTCAATTATAGGTAAGAAATCTTTTCTTCCAGATAATATAATGTAACCAAAACGGAGGTGATCTTATGAATAAGAAATGGTGGCACGACAAGGTTGCTTATCAGATTTACCCGAAAAGCTTTCGGGATACCAACGGGGACGGAATCGGAGACTTAAAGGGCGTTACGGAGAAGCTGGACTATCTGAAGGATTTAGGGATCGACATCATCTGGCTCTCCCCCATCTATCAGTCACCCTTCGTGGATGAGGGATATGATATTTCCGATTATTATCAAATAGACGAGGCATTCGGCACCATGGAGGACTTTGACACTCTGCTTGCAGAGGCCAAAAAGCGCGATATGCACATCCTCATGGATCTTGTGATCAATCACTGCTCTGACAAACACGAATGGTTCCAAAAAGCGCTTAAGGATCCCGAAGGGGAATATGGCGATTACTTTTATTTCCGAAAAGGAAAGGACGGTAATCCTCCCAGCAACTATCGCTCCTATTTTGGCGGCAGCGCATGGGAAAAGGTGGAAGGCAGCGACTATTACTACCTGCACATGTTTGCCAAAGAGCAGCCGGACCTGAACTGGAATAACGAAAAGCTGCTGAAGGAATTATATGACATGATCAACTGGTGGCTGGAAAAGGGTGTTTCCGGCTTCCGCATCGATGCGATCATCAATATCAAAAAAGACCCCGACTTTGAAAGCTTTGAGCCGGACGGACTGGACGGGCTTGCCTGGGTATGGCGTATGGTAGAAAAGGTGGAGGGAGTCGGTGAGCTTTTGGAGGATCTGAAGAAAAACACCTTTGAGCGCTACGATGCCTTTACCGTTGCCGAGGTTTTCAACATGAAGGAAAACGAGCTCTCCCAGTTTATTGGTGAGAACGGCCACTTTTCCACCATGTTTGACTTCAGCGCGCATCCCGTATTCGACAAAAAAAAGAAGCCCTACGGCTCTACTGCCGCCAGGCTGGAAATCATGAAACACGTTTTGTTCCAGTCCCAGCTTAAATGTGAGAATGTTGGATTTATGGCCAATGTACTTGAAAATCATGATTGTCCAAGATGCATTGACCGTTATCTGCCCCCTTACGCTCAAAATGACACCGGAGCCAAAATGCTGGGTACCATCAGCCTTCTGTTCAGAGGCATTCCTTTCCTTTATCAGGGACAGGAGATTGGCATGCGTAACTGCCGTATGGAGTCCATTGATGACTACGACGATATCGGCACCCGCTGGGAATATCAGACAGCCATAGAAGCAGGCGCTACCGAGGAGGAAGCCCTGGAGGCCTGCTATCACTCCAGCCGGGATAACGCAAGAACACCCATGCAGTGGGATGATTCTCCAAATGCCGGCTTTACAACGGGCAATCCCTGGCTCAAGACCAATCCAAACTATAAAGAAATCAATGTAAAAGCCCAGCTTCAGGAGGAGGATTCCATTCTTTCTTATTACAAGGAACTGGTAGCTCTGCGCAGGTCACCAGAATACAGAGAAATCTTTACCTATGGTACCTTCCTTCCTGTCCTTGAGGATGTCCAGGGTCTTCTGGCATATGAAAGAAGGCTGGGGGATAAGTCGATTTTTGTATTTGCCAATTTGAGTGAAAAAGAGATTACCGTCAGACATAACGTGCTGGCCGGGGGCAGGATCCTTTTGAACAATCTGAGGGAAATTCCCACCGGAGAGGATGAATTTACTCTAAAGTCCTGCCAGGTGATCGTGGCTTTATGAGACTGCACTTCTTACATAAGAAGAGATCAAACACTGTCACGCTTCGCGAGCCAGCTTATTGATTCAAAAAAAGGGCGCCGCATGCGGCGCCCTTCACTTTAAAGCATCTTTCTTTTTATTTTCTGCGGAGCTGGAATCTCTGAACGGAAACCTTAAGCTCCTCCGCCTGACTGTAAAGCTCCTCGGCAGATGCCGCGGACTTTTCTGCTGTGGATGCATTGGTCTGGACTACATCCGAGATCTGATTCATTCCCATCGAAACCTGATGCAGGGCCTGAGCCTGCTGCCTGGCGGCGCCTGCAATCCTCTCTACCAGTTCGGTGGAGGTATGCGCACCGGATACGCCCTCGGTAAGTGCCTGGGTAGTCTCCTCTGACAATACCTCTCCCTGCCGTACCAGATCCATGGAATTTTCGATCAGCTCCGCTATATCCTTGGCTGCCGCCGCGCTCTTATTGGCAAGGCTGCGAACCTCCTCCGCTACCACGGCGAAGCCCTTTCCTGCATCACCGGCACGGGCTGCTTCCACCGCTGCGTTAAGCGCCAGAATATTGGTCTGGAAGGAAATATCCTCGATAGTCTTAATGATCCCCTCGATCTGCCGGGAGGACTGAGAGATATCCTGCATGGCGTTAGTCAATTCACCCATCTTCTGATTGCATAGCTCAAGCTGAGTGGTTGCCTTCTCCGTGCTTGTCCGTGCTTCATCCGCATCTGCAGAGGCCCGGTCTACCTGATCGGACAAGTCCTGAATACTGGCTGTCAATTGTTGGACTGCTGATGCCTGCTCTACCGCCCCATTGGAAAGCACCTGGGCGTCTGAGGCCATTTTTTCTGATTCCCGGGATACCATACCCGCAGTCATGTTGATCTGGGATAATGCCTTGTTTAAAGAATCCAGGATCTGACGCATGGCATTCTGGATCGGAAGAAATTCTCCCCTGTACTGACCGTCTATGGTCAGATCCATCTTGCCCTTTGCCATCTGGGATAGTTCCGATTCAATGTCATTTATGTACTTTTTGAGTTCCTGCTTGGTATCGTGGATGGAGGCCACCAGCATACCGATCTCTGAGGTATCCGGCTTTAAAGAAAATTCCGCCGAAAGATTTCCCTGGGAGATCTCTCCCATCTGATTCCTCACTTCGATCACCGGACGGAGTACATTACGCCTGATAAAGATCATGCTGATCACCTGAAGCAGTACCACGATCACAAGGATCACCGTCATATTGGTCTTGATGTGATCTGTCTCCTCCACAAGAGAATTTACCTCATCTAAGGTTCTCTCATCTAAGTCTGCAAGGAATTCTTCCTTCAGGGAATTGATCTTTGCGATGGAAGTACTGTAATCCTCCCCGTACACATAATCAATCGCCTCATCCCTCCTGCCGGCCTGTACATTGTTCATGGCCTCCTCCTCGAGAGGCACCAGCGTATTGGAAAGACCCGACATCTCATCGATCATCGCCTGCTCATCCTCTGTGATACCGATCTCCTGCAGCATGGCAACTCCGATATCGCGGTTTTTCAGGTTATTGATCTCATTCCAGTAGTTATCGTAATGCTCCTTTAAACCGGTAGCCGCAAAAGCCCTCACCTCATTGGTAAGATAGGCTGACCCGTTCATAAACCTGTTGGCATTGTAGGTCAACGCAAACCGATCCTCATTGGCCTGATCCAGACGATTATTGACATCCCTGTAATTAGACAGAGACACTACCAGAAATAACAGGGATAAAATGGATACCCCGTTTAAAATAAAAGATAATACTGACTGACTGATCGCTTTTTTCATATTGGCCGCTCCTTTCAGCATTTGTCGATAGACAGCTATCTTTAGTTTACCCAACGCCGGATCAAATTTCAACAAAATTCTGAAATATCTTTTCTATATTTACCGCCAATTCTTACAATTTTGAAAAGAAGGGCATGCCCAGGATTTGTTCATATAGCTCCTTTACCCTTTCAAACCCGGTTGCACCCTGAAAGGCTGATCTTACAATGTCTCCGCCAAAATCATGGATCAGTATCCCATGAAACACCTGCCCTGCTGCCAGCTCTAAGTCCTCTCCTTCCCAGAATCCGCGCAGAAATGCCGGATACTGCCTATATTCAAATGCGATCAGAGACGGCTCGTAGCACTCTGGCGCCAATACAGAATCGGCAAAATCAATGATCATAAGCTCACTCTGCTTACCGTGCTCCTCCACAAGAATATTATCAGCGCACAGATCTCCATGAGTGAACACAAATTCTCCAAAGTCATGCTCTTTTAAATATGCTGCCCGATCATCCCGAAAGGCTTCCGAATAAGACTTCCATCTCTTACTCCTGTCCGGATCAGAGATCACCTGGATATTATTAAAAGGGGCGCAGGGCATATTCATGGCATTTGTAAGCCTTTTGAGCTGCCGTCCCAGCCAAAACTGTTCTTCCTCATTGGAATCCTTAAGGACCTGTCCCAACTCCTTTCCCCTAACATATCTCATGATCATATAGGCAAAAGAATAAGTATCCTCAATCTCCCCTGCGGCCACCACCGAAGGCGTGGAAACCCCTGCTTTCTCCGCATGCTCTGCCGCAAAAAGCTCTGTCCTGCGGCTGTCTGTCTGATCCATCCCCGACTCCTTCGGAGCGTAGATCTTCAGCACGTATTCCCCCGCCCGAAAGACCGCATTGGTTCCCGGCGTGAGATGGGTGATCTTAGCCTTTGGGAGATTTTCCTTTTCCATAATAAAAGCGGCCAGCCTCTCAAAAGCCGGAATAGACTGATAGACCCTTCCCCAATCCTCCCAGCATTCAATTTTTTCTGTAAACAAATTGCTGTTTTTCATGTCCTGATACCTTTCCCAGTCTGCTCAAGCTTAAAATCTTACCCGGAAGAAATGGTGTCACATCCAAATCAGATTCAATCCTTCCTCACGATCAACCGGATCCCATCACAGCAACAATGGCTGTTATTTCCTACGCCAATCCCTATTCCTCCCGTCAACCATGGATTTTCCCAATCCTGCACAGCAAAAATTTCCACCTCTTTGTCAAATACACGAATCCAATCCTTTTCCACCCGCACTCGGATACGGTATGCTTCATCATACTGCCATTCAAAGGGAATCTCCCGCAGGATTTTTATTTCCCGATCCTTCTTGCAAATGCCCATGCGGTTCTTACCGGTGAAACCCACCACATAGGAGCGAAGTGCGCCCTGAACGCGCACCAACGCATAATGCTCCTCCCCCAGAATCGGAATCAGCGTAAATTCCGCCTCATAATCCTGCCACTCCCAGTCTCCTGTATAAACCTCCGCGAAATCAGTGCCTGCCAGATGCAGACGACCACTCTCCAGATAACTAAGCCCTTTTTCTCTGGTAAACTGGCTGACTTCCCGATGGATATCCGTCCATTTTTCCATTCTCTCCTGTGAGAAGTCAATGACATAGTCTGCTTCCCCATCCGTATCAAGCTCATCCAACACAATACCGATGCCAGGGCCAACAGCAGAATACCGGATACCTATCTCCAACACTGTAAAGCAGCCCCCTTGGGGAATTTGCCAGGAAACCCTGCGGAAATCACTACTCTCCAGAACAAAAACCTCCGAGCAGAGGATTTTCTCTCCCTGCGCCTCGCGTATCCTGGCGTATAGTTTTACCTCCAGAGAGTTTTTCACAGAACGGAGCCTGCAGTGTATCCTTTGTCCTGGATATACCGTAGGTGAAAAAGAAGGCTGGTAACGGTTATCATAAAAATCCTTCGGTTCATAATAGGTTTTTCTATATACCTCCATCTCCTCCCCAGTCTTCCCAAAGGTTTCCACCAATAGTGCCTGTCCGCCCAGAGCATCAGAGCAGTCTACATTACTAATGTTCCATACTTCTCCGCCTCTGACCCTGATTCCATGTGTAGAACCGGGATATACGAAATGACAAAGTCCCCTTCCCCGGCTCCAGATTAACTGCCAAGGCTCCGGCGGTGTCTCGCCATCCAGCTCATAAGCCAGCTTCGCCATATAGGACGCCCCTTCCGGCACATCCGAAATGTTCAATATCCCGGCTATGCTGGAAAACACCAAAAAATCATTGATAGGCTTCCTCCATCGGTCATAGTCAATAGCGTTCGTGCCTCCCCGAACGCCCATGATCGTGGCCACATTTCCCACATTACAGTCTGTATCCCATCCGCACATACAGCAGATACAGAGCGTCTGGTCAAAATCACCCTCTCCATACAGAAGTGACAAAATCATAACAGCAGCGTTAGGAATGATATGGCAGTTGCCCGGATATCTGTCATATCCCCAGTTTTTATGAATATAAAAAAGGCATTTCCGCCAGTCTTTTGAATGGCCGTCATGAAACGTCATGACGGCACGCACCACTGCTGCATATTCGCAGTCTTTTGGAATAAAACTCAGTCCCTTATGGATAATCTTACGAATATCTGTTTCCACAAAAGCATGACTGATACAGACTGCCACAAAAATACCACCCCATACGCCGTTTCCGTCATGGGTGGCGGAAGCCGCTGTCCGAGCCATCCGCGCTGCCCGCTCCTCATTCCCGGGATTCACAAGCCCCCAACAGTCAACGAAAATCTGTCCACCGATCTGCTCCGCCACTGCCAAGCCGTTCTGTTTGGCCGAACCGCTGCGGGGTGCTGGAATACCGCTCCACAGATTTTCGAACGCCGTATGCTCCGTAGAAGTTCCATAGCCTCCAAACCAGAAAAAGCCATGCTCGTATCCCGCATAATTTAACAACGTATCCCCCACATCCTGGGGTTCTATCTCCAGGAAATGCTTTCCCTCTTTCAGCGCACGTATAAAAAAAGCCGGCCCGTTGCTGTCATCATCCGCTGCGAAATCACAATAATCCACCGGATAATCAATGATTTCTCCATATCTTTTCTGAATCTGCTCATAAGTCCAGCCCTCTACCGGAGCCCCCAGCCGAATACCGATAATCTTAGCCAGCCAACCAGAATAAATTTTGTTAATATATTCTTGTTTCATATATATAATTTCTCTCTTTCCATTTTAACGGACATACAACAAAAATCATGCCTTCAGTCCTGTCAGCGCAATTCCCTCCACCAGATACTTTTGCCCGAACAGATACACTAAAATGCAGGGCATTACCGACAGGGTGGAAGCCGCCATGAGCAGATTCCATTTGGTTCCATAGTCCCCCTTAAACTGCAGGAGTCCGATGGCGATAGTGAAATGCTCCTTGGAATTCAGGTAAATAATCGGCCCAAAAAAGTCATTCCAACAATTTAAAAAAGTGAACAGCGCCACCACCACCATGGCAGATTTTGACAATGGTATCATGATTCTGAAAAAAATCTGCAATGCCCCCGCCCCGTCAATCTTCGCTGCATCGTCCAACTCCCTGGGAATCCCCAGAAAAAACTGCCGCAGCAAGAAGATATTAAAGGCTCCGCCTCCGAAAAAGGAGGGCAGAATCAGCGGCCAAAGCGTATCCACCAGATTAAAATTCCTCCAGATCAAAAATTGGGGAATCAACGTCACCGAACCAGGCAACATCATGGTAGACAACACCAACGCGAAGCATTGCTTCTTTCCTTTCCAATTCAACCGTGAAAAGGCATATGCCGCCATGGCAGATGTCAGGCAAGTTCCCGCCATGCAGCTAAGTACAACGATCATTGTATTAAGTGTATAGACAGGGAAATTAGCGGAGTTCCATGCCTTTGCATAATTTTCCCACAACATCTCCTTTGGCCAGAACACAAAGGGTCGCATACTGTAGATTTCAGTATTTACCATAAATGAAGAACGCACCATCCAGTAGAGCGGAATGACGCAGACAGTTGCCAGTAACAAAAGGAAGCTATAGAAAAACGTGCGCTTCACATAGTATCTGAAATCCCTTTTTCTTCCCATCATCAATCCTCTCCCCCTTCATAATACACCCATTTATCGGATGTTTTGAATACCACTGCCGTCAGGACTATAACTACAAAGAACAACAGCCATGCCATGGCAGATGCCTTTCCCATATCCATATACTTGAAGGCCTGTCTCCACAAATCATATACATAAAACAGAGAGCGATTATTTGGCCCACCGTTGGTAAGAATATAGGCCTGAGAAAATACCTGAAGAGCTCCAATAATCCCCATGACCAGATTAAAAAAAAGAGTGGAAGAAACCATGGGAAGGGTGACGTTCCAGAGCTTGTGCCAGGCATTACCGCCATCGATTTCCAGAGCTTCATAATACACTCTGGGAATATTCTGCAATCCTGCCAAAAAAATAACCTGTGTGGAACCCGTCCCCCAAATTCCCATAAACACAATCGATGGCAGCACACTGTCCGCTCCCCAAAAGAACTGACTTTTTGGCAGATGGAGCAAACGTAGCAGTTCGTTTAAAAGTCCATAGTCCGGATTCATCAGAAGCAGCCATACAAAACTGGAAGCCACCGCAGGCACGATACATGGCAGATAGAACAATGAACGGAAAAAGGCCCGGCCGGCCATTTCCCGATTCAGCAATATGGCGATCATGAAGGAGAACACCAAATTGGCCGGTACCGCCATAACAGCATAAAGAACCGTAGCCCTGACTGAAACCCAAAAGGTCTCGTTCTTCCCAAACAAAAGAGCAGTGTAATTTGCCAATCCAATCCAGTGCGGCTTCCCTATGATATTGTATTCACACAAACTGTAATAGGCACTCATAATCATAGGAAGCAGATTGAAGATCAAAAAACCGACCAGCGCAGGCATCACAAAGGCCCACCCCGTCAGGTTAGCACGGATTTTTTTTTCTGAGTTTTTCTTTTTATCCATATCATATCACTCCCTGGGTTTTATATCAAACACTGTCACGCTTCTCGAATCAGCTTATTGATGAAGAAGGAAAATGCGAATTTCACATTTTCCTTCCCTTCTCAGCTATTCCATCAAACGCCGCCACGCTTCGCGAGTCGGCTTATTGATTAAAATTGTTTCCACTGAATTATTCATAGAATCCCTGTACCTGCGCGTCAGCTGCATCCCTGACTCCCTCCAGCACCTCTCTGGCAGTCTTCTCACCTGCCCAAAGCTCGTCAAGTGCCGGAGTGATCACATCGTTGATTCTGCTGAAATTCTTCACTCTGGCGGTAACGGGCGGTCTGGCCGTTCCGTCGGTCATGGGCTTCACAATTGCTTCATAGTAGCTGTCCGGATGTCTGTCCGTGATACAGAACTTCATATATTCATCCGTGTACTCATTTTTATTGTTGGGAAGCCACAGAGCAGACTTGTACAGAGGCTCGTTGGCTCCCACCTCAGTCAGCATATATTTCAGGAATTCCCAGGCAGCGTCCGCCTTGTCTGTGTTCATCAGCGAAATACCTGCACAGGTGATAACCGTTTTGGCCTGATCTCCCATTTTGGGGATAGCTGCCACATCATATGCCACACCGTCGTCCATCAGGGTGGTATTGCTCCACTGGCCATCAAAATTCATGGCCACCTTATTGGTCGCGATCCTTTCAGAAAGACCAGGCATGGCAGAACCAGCTGTCGGCGTGGGAACCACATGATATACATAGATCAAATCCTGCAGTCTCTGAAATACCTCAATTCCCTCTTCAGTGGCATAACCGATTCCAGTGCCGTCCTCCGTCAGGAAATCCGCACCCATGCTGTAAATAAAGGGCATATAACCTGCCCACCACAGAGAAAGATTCGCGCCATAAATATCGATATTTTCCGGATCAAAATCCGGATCCAGCGCATTTCTTCCCTCCGTATCAATGGTGAGAAGCTGCGCGTTCTTCACGAAGGTATCCCAGTCCCAGGCATCCTCGTAATCCGCCGGAGGTTTCTCCACGCCGTACTTCTCAAACAGGGCCGGATTGTAGAACATACAGATATTCTCGGCTCCGGCGCCATAGGCCACGATGAAATCATCGCTTTTTCTGTAGATCAGCTCCTCCATCAGGCAACTGCTGTCGAAATCCGGATCATTGTCCATATAGTCCTTCAGATTCAGGATCACTCCCTCCTCTGCCAGCGGATAAAGGATCGTTCCCGATTCCATATAGCACAGCTCCGGCGTATCGTTACCGGCAATCATTGCCGTGATCTTGGTATCATATTCGTCGGGAATGTTCATGACTGTGACATGGATATCCGGATGCTCCGCATTGAACTTCGCCGCGATATCCTCATACAGCTCCAGGGTCTCGCCGCCGTCCCACTCCGTGAAACGGATCTCCGTCACTTCCCCCGCAGGTGCCTTATCTTCTCCTGATACCTTCTTCTCCGTTGTCTCTGCTATGGCCGACTGCACGGTATTTTCGCCATCCGCATTACCCCCCCCGCTCCGGAAGAGCTTCCGCAGCCCACCAGGGAAGCCATCATGGAAGCCAGTAACAACAGACTGACAAATTTCTTCTTTTTCATATCCTTTCTCCTTTCGTGAGATGTTTATTGACAAAATAAGCATAGCAGATTCCATGATCCTCCCGCCATTGGAGAATTCTAAGATTCCTGTACATTTGCAAGGCAAATATCACTGTCTGTTCCACAGGCTTAATCCTCATGGCATCATATCTCGGCAGTCAGTTTTCTCCTTCTCGAAGGGAAGATACAGATGAATGCAACAGCCCTTCCCCGGTGCTGAAATCACCCTTCTTTCATAGGTTTCCCCATAGATCAGCTTCAGCCTTTCATGCACATTAGAGACTCCGATCCCGCTCTGCTCCGGCATACCCGCCAGGTAGGCCCGCCTTGTCTTTTCATCCATTCCCCTTCCGTTATCCTCCACCAGAATATGCAGCTGATTTCCCTTCTTTTCTGCTACGATCCGCAGATGGCCACCGCTTTTCATGTTACGGAATCCATGGAGGATAGCATTTTCCACCAACGGCTGCAGGAAGAAACGTGGTACCAGACAGTCCACCAGTTCCTCCTGTACCTCCATATCCGCAAGGAAACGTCCATCGTATCTCTTCTCCATGATGTGCAGATAATTGGAAGCCCAGCCCAGTTCTTCCTTAAGCCATATCTTTCCGTTTTCCTTTTTCAGCGTATACTGGAGCATTTCCGACAGGCTCACAATCAGGTCGGAGGTTTCCTCGTCCCCGTTCTGAAGTGCCAACATGTTGATGGTATTCAGGGTATTGTAGAGAAAATGAGGATTGATCTGCATAGAAAGGGCCGTCAGCTGGGCCTCCTTCTGTTCCAGCTTGATCAGATAATTTTCCCGGATCAGCTTATCTATTTCCCGTACCATGTGATTAAAGCTCTCCGTCAAAAGACGGAAATCTCCCCCCGTCGGAACGGGCGTTACCACACTGAAGTTTCCTGTGGAGACACGCTCCGCCGCGGCTGCCAATACACTCACCGGCTTCGTCACGGTTCCGGAGACCACCCAGGCCGCCAGAGCGGACAGCAATAAAAACAGAAAGAGAAATAAGAGCTGCATCCGCTCCATCTGTTCCATCGTATCCTTCACCAGCGTGTCCATAGGCACCAGCGCCCAGGAAAGCCAGCCGGGATCCTTCAGAGAATCAAAGCAGAGAAGATATTCCCTGCCCTCCAGACTGCACTGGGCATAGCCTGATTTTCCCATGTGTGAGAAAATCTCCTCCGGCGTCTGTCCCGCAGGTGGAAAGTTCTCCGAATCGGATGAGATGATCTTACCGTTCTCATCGGTGATGCCGCAGATACTACCCACGTAGGAAACGCTGTTCTCATAAATCTCCCGAATGTCTTCCTCCAGAATAAAAACGAACAATACCGGCCACTCTTCTCCCTGGGGCAACACATGATAGGCACCAAAATCGCTGTACTGAAAACGCATCTGCCGGATCAGGGTGATGGGATATTGGTAATCATAGAAGGATTTTTCCTGCAACCAGGAAGAGCCCATGACCTGGCCGAAATCATATCCCCCCAGCCAGCACGAGTTTCCTCCGGCTTTCTCCGCCAGTTCCAGCAGACCGGAATGGAGTATCCCCTCACCGCTGACACTCATACTTCTGGAATTTCCGAACATCCACCTAGAGGTCCACAGCCAGGTGGTATACACCTTTGTCTGTATACTGAACTGGCGAACCATGGCAGTACCAATCAGCCTGCTGTAGCTCATATAATCAGATACCTGCGCCTCTGGCAGTCCCGAAAAGAAATCATAATATTCTTTATCATTAAGCATCATCTGAGCGCCGTCTTCCACCTGCTTTAAGGTCATATGCAACACCTCATTATTGGCGGACACCACGGAATGCACTGCCTCCGATGCCCCAGCAATCATTTCCTTCTTATACTGCCCCGCCATCACATGCCAGACAGTCAGGGAAGACAGCATTGTAAAGGCCATGAGAAGCAGAGCAATCCTAAGCTGAAAGCTCATTGACTGTAGCTTTTCTTTTATTCCTGTCTGCATGATGTATGCACCTTTCTGAACTGTTCCGGCGACATCTGATATTCTCTGCGAAATATTCTGTTAAAATAGCTACTGTCACGAAAGCCGCAACGTCTGGCGATATCCAACACCCGACAGTCCGTTTCCGTCAACAGCCTGCAAGCCGTTTCCATGCGCAGATTCAAAAGATAAGTGGAAAAGGAAACTCCCAGCTTCTTCTTAATCTGGGCGGAAAGATAATTGGGATGAAAATGCACCATCTCCGCCAGGGTTTGAAGGGAAATATCCTCCTCCAGGTGCTGCCTCAGAAAGGCCACACAGATTTCCACCGCATCATAGGCCTCCGGAGCCTTTACAAAATACCCCGCCACTTCCTCCAATAACTCTTCTGATATGATAAAAAGCTGTTCCAGGCTGTCGCACTCCACATATCTGCTATAGGCTACGTTCAACAGGATATCGTATTCCTTCTGAGATATCATCCCCTCCACCTCTCTTAGGATGGATACCACAATAGAAGATATCCTGTGTCTGACCCTGCCTGGATAGCATAGTGATCCTCGTTCTAACTCTCCCTTCAGCTGTCTTAACGTCTCTCCGAGTCCCTTTGACGCCCCACTTCTCACTGCTTCCCTCAGCCTTCGTTCGTAATCGGTCAGAGGCGGCAGCTGCGGTTCCGGTGCTGTATACAGCTTTCTATAAGAAAAGACACAGTTTTCCCAAGGCTGATAGAAACAAAAAGACAGTGCGTCATCTGCCTGCTGCACTGCTTTTGATATTTCTCCCAAAAGCATTTCCTTCCGTTCTGAAATACCCGCATGACAGATGAGCCCCTTCTCCTTCATCTCCTCAACCAGACCTGCCAAAGCTCGGGCTATCTCCTCTTCCTCCGCTTCCGGCAAAAGAAGCGCGTATCTGTTCTCCTGTCTGTTGAGTCCCCGGTTCAGTTCCACCAAATGTTTCTCCCTCCCGGAATAACCAAGCCATTTTCCGTCCTCCAGCGCATCCAGCAGCATCTCCTGTCTTTCCTTCATCCTCCGCTTTTGATACCTCTGTCCTTTTTCCCCTAAATTTTTCCATCGTATTATAGCAGCCACTCCAGGTCCCTCCAGTTCCGAAAAAATTTCTGGCAGAGTCTCCTCGTCCAAGGTACCCTCAATCAGCTTCCTTAACAGGCTCTGCCGCTCATCCGCCTTCTCCTTCTCCAGCATGGCCGCATAACAACTCTGCTGTCTGCTCTGTTCCTGCTCTTCCTCCAGTATGCCAGAGACTCTTTCCACCAGCTTTCTGGCGTCCTCCACCCGAAAAGGCTTCAGCAGATATTCCGATACACCGAAACGAATGGCGCTCCTGGCATATTCAAATTCCTGATAAGCGCTGACCAACACGATCTTTACCTCCGGATATGTCGCAGATACCTTTTCGATGAGTCCGATTCCGTCCAATATAGGCATACAGATATCCGTGACCAAAAGCTGGGTTTCCTCCTTTTCAATTTCCCCATACGCCTCCTGTCCATCCGCGCAGGAGATCACCTCCGTCCCTGGCAAAAGTTTCTGCAGAACAACAGCCAGCACATCCCTCTGAATTTTCTCATCATCTGCCACAACCACACGTCTGATCAACATATTTCCTCCCCTCCTTGAAATGACATGACAAACATCCCGTTTTATTTTAACAATTCTGTAGGGCGTACTCTATAGTATTTTTCTCAGATTTGTGGATTGTATTAACTTTACTGGAAATTTTCCAGCTAATGACCAATCAAGTCAACTTTTTAGATTACAACTGTCACTTTTCCTATTTCCATATGTCACCACTGTCATTTCTTAATATTAATTTTTGGTAAATTTTGTCCAAAATCAGTGATCCGCCTTGTTTTTCCATGACGGATATTGTATGATAAATTGACCAGGGAGGTCACAACCATACCTATGCGCGCACATCAGTGCGCTTCCTATTACATGTCGCAAGGAGGGCCCCGCCACAGGCGGGAGGATTCCTTACGACCTACGCGCACATCAGTGCGCTTCCAATCATACCATAAGGAGGCTCTTATATTATGAAAAAATACAAAATTTTCAGATTATGCACGGCACTCTGCCTTACCCTTGGAATGCTCCTGTCCCCAACAGGGCTTCTGCAGACCCGGGCTTCAGAAGTCATTGCAACGGTTGAAGGAACCGTTATGTCCGGAACCACATCAGAGCTTTTGAAGCTTTCTACCAAAGAAGGTAATATGGAGATCAAGCTGGACAGCAACACGGATACCAGCGCCTGTAAGGTATTGCTTCCGGACAAAAAGATTTTTGTCTCTGTATGCCACAGCAATGACGGATATCTTCACGCCGTAAAGATCACCAACGCAACGCCGACCAAAACAGTCACTCTTGATTCCTCTACCACCAACGTAACCGGAAAAATAACAGGAAAGAGCAAGGATGACATCTTATACTTCAACACTGCTCAGGGCGAAATGGAGATCAAGCTGGACTCTTCCACGGATATGAGTGGCTGTACCGTCCTGGTGGAGAACAAAACCTACACCATTGCCTGCACCAGAGGCTCTGACGCCTATATGCACGCCGTGCGGATTACTGATGGGACAACCTCCGGCACATCCGGAGCTTCCGGCGCATCCTCGTCTCTGACTCCCGCTCCTGCTTCTGCGGTAACAGCCTCCACCTCTACCGTATCCGGGAAGGTGTCTGACAAGACCAAAGAAAACCTGCTGTATCTTGACACCTCTGAAGGCGAGATGCAGATTGTCATCGACAGCAATACCGACTCCAGAAGCGGCATGGTTCTTACCCCCGACCGGAAATTGACCGTGACAGTCTATCATGGATCCGACGCCTATATGCACGCTGCAACCATCATCGGATCCAAAGACGGCGCCAATGCTTCCGATGTGGATACTTCTTCCACCTCCACTGTAACAGGTACTGTAGGAAGCAAATCCACAGAAAACATATTGTATCTTGATACCCCCCAGGGACAAATGGAATTAAAGCTTGACGCCGTAAGAAATGTCAGTGGACTGAAGGTATTGATCAGCGGCAGGAAGCTTTCTGTCACCTGCGCCCGTGGCTCGGATGCTTATATGCATGCACTTGATATTACGGGTGCGTAAGCAGCAAACGCTATCGCTTAGTGTCCAAACGCTATCGCTTAGTGTAGCAGACGCTATCACTTATTGCAGCAAACACTAACGTGCTCCAGGAGAGAGCCTATCAAACGCTGCTACGCTTCGCGAGACAGCTTATTGAATTAAAAAAATGGACAGTTCATTTTACGGACTGTCCATTTTCCATATAAGAATTTTACCTGAAGATATTTTATTTAGAGAACAGACGAGAAATCAATATACAGATCATCGTAAATATTTACCTTGATCTTATCCTGAAACGTATACGCTGTAGTCCGGAAACCGTCCCCTTCCAAAAGATAGACATAGACAGACTGATCTGCAGGGTTTACGATCCAATATTCACGTACGCCTGCCTCTGCATATAAATTCAACTTGCGGATATAGTCATGGCTGGCTGTACTGGGGGATACGATTTCAATGATCCAGTCAGGTGCCCCGGTACATCCCCTGTCTGTGAGCTTTCTGCGGTCGCATATCACACTAATATCAGGCTCTACGATCGTCTTATTATCATCCGGAAATAACCTGACGGCAAACGGTGCAGGATATACTTCACACGAACCGCCTTTTTCCCTGATATACTGTCCAATAGTAATATGAAGCTCAGACAGAATTCTCTGATGTACCCTGCTCGGCGCAGCCATATCATAAAACTGTCCATCGATCAGTTCTGCCCGAATTTCTTCCGGGAGTTCATAATACGCCTCTTCCGTATATGCTTTCGGTTGCGGTAATGCCATAGTTTTCTCCTTTCAAAAACAACACCATCGCGTTCCGCAAGATGTCTGCTTTGCCCTCATTGTAACATGCTTTGTGCGGATTTACTATATTATTTTCTCTTTTCACATCGTCCTGTATTATTTTCCATATCCCATCACCCATTTTTCACTGCTCATTTTTCATAGCAGAAAACCCGATCCATATAGTCCATACATAAGCACACGTTTTGGGTATCATCAACATACCAATAAGCGGGATCATATCTGCGAATAATACTACAGGAATATAGAATCCAAAACTAAGGACTATTGTCAACCACATAAATTTAAATGCTTTATCATTGCTTTCCTTTGCACTTTTAAAAAACAGTACAATAATGAGAAGTCCCAATAACGCAAAAGGAATATTTCGGTAAATCCCCCATGAAAGAGGGGCTGTTGCAGCTAACCATTCATTTTGAGGGAACAAGCACAATGCAATACGCAAACCGGATAACAGATACACCGCTGCTGTTGTTCCATTCTGCCCCTTAATGTCATAACGTACCCGCCATACATAATACAGCAGGATATAAAAAACCGTCATGGTAATGGATGTTATCAGCTTTCCGATTCCCAATGCTGCTGTAAAATTTTCAAGCCCCGTGGTACACAAGGCAAGCGCTCTTGGAACAAGGTGGAATGAGTCGCCCGCTCCCAATACAACTGCCATAATACCAAACAGCCTGTACTGCCTGTTCTGCTTACTTCTTACAATCATTGTGATACCGATTGCAATAACCGAAATAAGGTACACCGCATCAAATATAGTTTCTACGATTGCCTGCATAATTTTCTCTCCTTTTGTGAACACGGATTATTTCAATGCTTCATCTTCCGCTTCTCATATGAATCTGGGAACAGCTCACCCCCCAGATCCGGGCCAGACTTTTACCCCTGGCTTCCTTCACACATGGCTTTATGCTCTCTTTTCAGCTCTTCCAGCAAAACATAGGCGTTCCAGTCCTGATTCATTTCCGTAAGCACCGCCTTATAAGGGATTCTTCCGCACGCCGGATTGGACCGGAGGAGAGAGAGAAGGCTCTCAAGCCTCTCTCCTCCCAATCCTGCAAAAACCAGCATCTGCCCGTCCAACTCCCGGCACATAAGGCCGGCCTTTCCATCAGACCTTCCGTCTTCCTTCAAAAGCCCCTTCAGCGGCTTCCCATATTCTTCCCTCTGCACAATGCGTTCCGGAATCTGCATGAGAAACAAGGTTGTCCTGACCGCCTTTAACTGGGATTCCTCTTTGAAATTAAACAGAAGCACTTTTTCCTGAACCATTCTTGTCCTTACCTTTCATCCTTCCTTTTCATTACCAGATAAACTGCAATCCCGATGGCGGCACTGCCAAGGAGGATCAAAGCTATGATGGCGGCAGCCTTCCCGGGTTCTTTGGCAGGAAGCTCTTCCTTTGCCTGCGCTATTGCCTCTGCCTCCCGGGCCTTTACCTCTTCCAGGGCGTATTCCTTCTCCCGGATCAGTGTTTCCTTTGTTTCCTCACTGATAATGATCACATAGTCCGAGGCATGTGAGAATTCAAAGTCTGCGGTGCCTGCACTGCCTGTTACAGAGGCGCACATAAACTCAAAGTCCCCTGTCTCCTCATTATAATAGAAGAGATTTGCATACTGACCCGGCTGGATATCCTCCAGCTTCACAGAAAGCACGATGGTAAAACCAAACTCTCCCTCGTGAGCCAGGGACATCTCTATGTATTTCTCATTCTCTGTTAATATTTCCAGCTTTTCCTTAGGGATCCGGCTCTCTCCAAAGGTTACTCCCAGATTGATGTCACCCAATCCGTCATCTTCTATGGCACTGCCATCGATAAACCAGCTTGCCTTATCGCTGACCTTTAATTCCACCTCCATTCCCTGCTCCCTGATCTGCTGAAGTGTCTGCGCATAGATCATGCCTGTTTTGCTCATATCCATTGAAACCGTCTTCTTTTCCCCTGATTCCGTATAAGGCCTGGGCGTAGCCGCTGTCACGGTAACGCCTGCCGAATTGGTATTTCCATTTATATTCGCAGAATTACCATCCCTATGCCCTTCTGTCCCTTCCGGAGAAACGGCGGGAACCGATGTGGCTGTAGGTGCCGGCAAAGCAGATGCTTCGGGAGGATTCCCGGGATCCTGCGTTGCTGCCGGTGCTTGTGGTTCCCTGTGCCCCGTTGACGATGCAGCGGAGGTTGACGCAGGGGCCGTACCCGGCTTTGCCGTCGATGCGGCCGTGACCGTGGGCGATGCTGTGACCGCCGGGGTCGCTGTGGCCGTGGGCGTCGGTGTTGCTGTCGGAGTCGCTGTAGGGGTAGCTGTTGGTGTCGGCGTTGCCATTGGGGTCACTGTCGCCGTGGGTGTCGGCGTTGCCGTCGGGGTCGCTGTCGCCGTGGGTGTCGGCGTTGCCGTCGGGGTCGCTGTCGCCGTGACTGTCGGTGTGGCTGTCGGCTTTAAGGTTGGTGCAGTGGTTGACACCGGTGTGGCTGTAGCCGCAGGGCTTGATATTGCTGTGGGTTTCGCCGTGGGCCTTAAGGTCGGTGCATCGGCAGGCATCGCAGTCGCTGCGGCCGTGGGTTTCAGTGTCGGTTCTGCCGTAGCTGTTGCCGTCGGTGCCCCTGTGGCGGCGGGGGTGACACTTGCCCCGGGTGTTGCTGCTGGAGACGCGGTGGACATTGGCGTCGGTGCTGCAGTAACTGTCGGCCCGGTCGTAGGCTTTAGCGTCGCTGTGGATGTCGGTGTAGCCGTGGCCGCAGGAGCCTCTGTAGGCTTCTGTGTGGCTGTCGGGATCGGTGTGGCCGTAGGCTTTGCTGTTGGTGTAGGCGTGGCTGTGGTTGTAGGCGTAGCCGTAGGCTTTGGCGTAGGCGTTGCTGCTGGTGTCGGTGTAGCTGTAGGCTTTGGTGTTGCTGTGGGTGTCGGCGTGGCCGTGGGCTTTGGAGTCGGCGTTGCTGTCGGCACCGGGCAGGCCGTCTGCGGCATATTATTATAAACCGGGATTTTAAACACAAAGGGGTTGTCCAACGCACCGGTTTCTATATATGCCCGTTTTACCATAGAGGATTCCGTATAGGGCGCCATGATATTCTGCATGTACTGATGGGTATACAATGTGCCGTCGCTTGCATCCACATCAAATTTCTGGAGATAAAGGGTATCCTGTCCGCGCAGGATATAATTTACAGACAGAATCCCCGCTCCGCCTTTCAGGGAGGCGTAGGGCGTATCCCAGCCCTCCTTGCGGGCTCTTGCCAGCCCTGATTCTATCACCTGCTTATCCGTTTTTCCGGAAGCGCCAATATTGAAGTAATTATAATAGCCCTTATATTCAGGCACCACGTCATAATTTCCGGAAATCAGCGGAGACGTCCCCTGTCCCTGCTCCTGGTAGACACGGCATGCTAAATGGAAGGGACTCACCTTTAAGGAAACCCCGATCTTAAAGAAGGCATCCGCATAGGTCATGTCTGATTTCGGCAATTGTCCCTTCATGAAGGTTTTGCTTAAGATATTCTGTACTGCCGCCTTAGAATGATAGGATGAATTATAGGTCAGCTGTTCAAACTGGAATACTCTGGTATCATCCAGAAAGTTTCTGGGATCTAAGTAATACTTTACCGCTCCCTCCGAAGCATAATACCATCCCTGTCCATAATAGTCTCCCCGATAAGCGGCTCCCTGACTGCTGCTGATCAGATTCCTGTCCTTATAATTTTCGGCGCTGACTACCTTCTGCCAGTCTAAGTTCGTATTCTGCTTTACAAAGATCCAATTAGGATGAGCCTGCTTTAACCGCATCAGCTTATCCCTGTAAGAGGCAGGAAACTGCTCTACATCAGGATACACTCCGCTCCCTGAAGCAAACATGGCAATCCTGGGGAAATAAGTATCCTCCCAGGCAAGAAACAGCTCATTGGAATAAGCCAGATATTCTCGCTGTATGTAACCGGTGTAAGCCTTACCGCTCAGCTCCCCTGTCACCTGATACCAAAGATTAAAATCCTCATCGGCCTCTACTCCTTTGATAAAAACTGTAGTTCCTGAGGGAAATTTTACAATATTCTCTCCTTCCGGATCCGGAGATTTTTTCAGGGCATAGCTTTCACACAGATACACAAGAGCCATGAGAGACTCTTTCTTTTCAATCTCTGAAAGGGCGCTCTGTGCCTCCTTTATATATTCCCGGATTTCCGCATCTTCCGATATATCCTCCGGTAGATCGTCTGATCCGTCTTTTGGCAGATCTCCGGATGTATCCGGAGCTTCCTCCCCTGTTCCGTCTTCCGCGCCGGTTTCCGAAGCATCCGAAGGAGTCTCTTCAGAATCTTTGTCGGATCCTTCCGTTCCATCGCCGGAGCCTTCCTCTGCAGTCACATCATCCGATGTCTCATTCATTTCCTCATCGATGCCGTCCTCTGCAGAATCCTCCCAGGCCTGGTTTTCTTCTTTGGTCTGGGATGCCAGCGCGCCCTCTCCCATACCAAGGAGCAGGATCACACACAGCATGCCTGCCATCCACTTTTTATGTTTTTTCCAGTTTTTCATTGGTATTCCCATTCTCTTTCTTTTTGTTTTTGTATAACTGTTCAATACCTGTAACTATTCAGCCTTCGGCTTCATAGTTACATGAATCTGCCCATTTTAAATCGCCTGCGGCGAAGGGGCAGATTCACACTTGGCTTAATCTACACGTTCCGCAGGAACGTTTTTTTTCACGGACTTTGCAGCAAGTGCAAAGTCCTGGCTGAATAGTTACCAATACCTTCACAGTTACGTTTTTCTTTATTCGGTCTCTGTCATTTTCTGCCGCATGTTCAGCAGGATCTTCTTTTCCAGTCTGCTGACCTGCACCTGGCTGATCCCCAAAACCTTTGCAACCTCTGTCTGGGTTTTGTCCTGATAATACCTGAGCAGAATCAGCTTTTGCTCCTTTTGCGGCAGGTCATCGATCAGCTGGTTTAAGACCATGTGGTTCAAAACCGTTTCCTGCTCGTTTTGTTTCTCGTCTGCCAGCTGGTCTACCATGAATATTTCATTCCCGTCATTCTGGTAGACCGACTTATAGATTGATTCTACCTGAACATTGGCCTCCATGGCAAGCACAACTTCTTCAACTGTAAGCGCCGCCTCACCGGCGATCTCCTCAAGAGTCGGCTCCCGGCTCTGCCTGCTGCCAAGTCTCTCCCTGGCATATTTCACCTTTATGTTGTTTTCCTTCAGGGTCCGTGACACCTTTACCATACCGTCATCCCGGATAAATCTTTTAATCTCTCCTGTAATGAGCGGCACTGCGTAGGTGGAAAACTTCACCTCATAACCGGTATCAAACTTATCAATGGATTTGATCAGACCGATCACGCCGATCTGAAACAGATCCTCCGCTTCGTAGCCCCGTCCCAGAAAACGCTTTACAATATGGCGTACCAGCCCTAAGTTTTGTTCTATCAGTACCTCACGCGCCTTTTTTTCTCCTGCCTGTGCCCGCCTAATCAGTACTGTATTTTCTGTCATAGATCATTCTCTTCCTCCGCCGCCTGCAGCCTTTTTTCCATCCGGACCACTGTACCGCAGCCCGGCTCGGAGATCACCTCCAAATGATCCATAAAGGCCTCCATAAAAGCAAATCCCATTCCTGATCTCTCCAGCTCCGGCTTTGTGGTATAAAGAGGTTCCATGGCTTTGGGAATATCCTCTATACCTTTTCCCATATCCCTGATCTCTATGTAAAGCATGTCCCCTTCGATCCGGCAGTACATATGAACCTTTTCCCTTTTTTCTCCGGAGCAGCCCTGCCTGTCCCTTTCCTGCATGTATTCCTCATCATAGCCATGAATGACCGCATTGGTGACCGCCTCCGAAACTGCTGTTTTGATATCCGAAATCTCCTCCATCGTGGGATCAAGGGGCATCACAAAGGCTGCAACTGCCAGTCTGGCGAAGGCCTCGTTTTCGGATATGGCATCAAAGCTCATCTGCAGCTCATTCTGCATGTCTGTAATATCTTCCATGTCCTTTTTAAATTTCCGTTCTGTTTCCATATCTTCCCATCCTCTTATTCCATAATCTCGATGACCTTGTGCAGGCCGCATATCATCAAAGTCCTCTTGATCCGCGTATCTGCATTGATGGCAAACACCTTTCCGCCAAAGTAGGAGATTTTTTTGTACCTCCCGATAATAATGCCGATCCCGGAACTGTCCATGAAGCGAGTATCCTCGAAATCAAAAACCACGTTCCCCACTCCGTCCTTCATAATATAATCATCGGCCGTTTTGCTGATAAAACCCGACTTGTGATGATCCACCTCCTCCGGCATCCGGACCATCAGGTAATTATCGATCACCTTAAAATTCTCTTCCATAAAATCCCCCTAATGATTCGTGAAAAAAAGAACAAACTCATCGTCTGTTCTCTTTCGTTTTATTATTCCTTATGAGCAATACACGCATCAGCGTGCTTCCGTATTTCTTGTCATAAGGAGGGACCCGTCGCAGACGGGAGGATTCCTTATGACCTGCGCACGCATCAGCGTGCTTCCGTATTATTGATCTCCGCCAGATAAGTCTTCGACTGGCTGGCACTGTTGGTGCCCGGGAAATTATCGATCACCTTTGCAAAGGTTTCTTTGGCATTATCATAATCTTCTGTCCTGTAGTAGCTGATCCCCAGGAAGAACAACGCGTTTACGTTGGTCTCGTCATACTGGTAAACCCTGGCCAGATCCGGTATGGCATCCTCAAAGTTCCGTGACCGGTAATTTTCGTACCCCGTATTATAGTAATACTCCACAAGCCTGGGCCTTACCGTATCCACAAAACCGTTATACAAAGCCATGTAGGATTCTGTTTTGTACTTGCTGCTGTCCTCCTCGTCCCTGGCCAACTCTTCATCCAAAGCCTCCAGATGGGCCGCTACCGCTTCCAGATCATCAGGATTTGCAAGGTATGCGCTCACCGCCATCATCAGATTATCGGTAGCCTTCAGGGTGTCGTCATTAACCTGATAGGAAGCGATCTCCTCCGAAAGCTGGGCGTTCTCATCCTGAAGCTTTTGTACCTTCTGTCCTAACTCGTCAATGGTGGCCGTCTTGGCATCTAAGTTCTCGCTTACCTTTCGCAGCTCCTCACTCGTATCTGCCTTGACGTTCCGGATCTGCCCCGGCAGGATCAAAAAGCAGGCGATGGCCACACCGATGATCACTCCGATCCCCAGATTCAGCAAAGAGCTGATCCCTTTGGGCTCCTTTACGTTCGCGGGCTGGATGATGATCTCATTACCGCTCTGGTAGCGCACTGCATTGCCGGACCCTTTCTTCTTAACAGGCCCCTTACCCGGAGCCGCCTCCGGCATCAGCATACGCTCCACTTCCTTCTGGAACCGCATGGTCGTGGTATTGTTGGTGTCCACATGGCTGCATCTTACAAGCTCCCGCTGTGCCTTCTCCCATTCCTCGGAATTGATATAAAGAAGGGCAAGCAACTGATGAGCCCGCACATATTTGGGACTGTTGGAGAGTACCTTTTTCAGCTGTATGATGGCCAGATCCGCACTGTCCTGATGACAGTACATCAAAGCCTGGTTGTATTTTTTGATGGTTTCATTGATGCTGCTGAGCCTGGCCTGATTTGCCTGGATCATTTCAATGTAATCCGCCGCGATATTTTTCTTGGGCCGGATGTTATCACTGATCACCCATTCCTTCAGGGCGGCAACTGCCTCCCCCATTTCGAAATAAACAAGACCCAGAAGATTCCGGGCATCAATATTATTTTTGTTGAATTTTAAACTCTGCCGCAAGCTGATGATCGCTCCGGATAGATCTCTCACCGAAGCCTTCTCAAGCCCGTCATTATACAAACGGTTGGATGCAAACATAATCCTTTTGTAAAGGGCTACATCCGCACCGCAGCCCGTACAAAAATCATGTTCAGACAAACGGCATCCGCATTTATAACAAATCATGCCGTACTCCTTATTCTTCCTCTTTTTCTTCCTTTTCCGTCTTTTCCATCATCTTAAGCAGAAGATCCGCCATATCTATTTCCCTGCTCAGGGAATTGATGGCTTCCTCCGCATCCTCAACCTCAAGGCTGAACTGAAATTTTTTTAATTCCTCTTCAAAATCGATCATGCTTGTATTCTCCTCAAAAAGGACTTCATCTGTCCAATCAAATATAACGATCCCGCAATGTACACCACATCTTTGCTTTGTTTTTTGTCCAAAAGGTGCCGGTACGCCAATCCGGCATTCTCATGAAAGCTTAAAGCAAAGCCACTGCCGGTTTCCTCCTTGTATCTGCCCCAGACCTCTCTTTCTTTTTCGAGAGGCAGCGCTCTCTTTTCATCGATGGCCGTCACGGCTATTTCCTCAAAAAGCGCCGACTCTGCTATCTGTCCGATCATTTCCTCATAACGCCGGTCTTCCAGAACCCCGAATAGCAGAAATCTTTTTCCTTTGCACTCCGCATTTCTTACTGTGGCAAGCAGCATTTCTATCCCGTCTTCATTATGGGCGCCGTCCAAATAAATCCCCGGAAGTATCTCCTCCATCCGGCCCGGCCACTTAGCCGCCTTAAGGCCTACTCTTATGGTGTCCTCACTGATTCTTTTATCTTTAAGCTGTTCACAGGCTGTAACCGCCAGGGATGCATTCTCCGGCTGATAAGCTGCAGTGGTCTCCAGCAAAAGATTAACATATTTATAATAACCAGTATAAAGCGAAAAATCAATGCTTTTATGATTTATATTCACATTCAAAATATTGTTTTTTCCGATGATAATCGCCGGACTTTTTACTTTTTTGGCATGATCAGCCAAAACCTCCGTGCTCTCGCTCCTTTTGTCGATAAATACCACCGGCACCTCCGGTCTCATAATACCGGCTTTTTCACCGGCTATCTCTCCCAGAGTATTTCCAAGATACTGCATATGGTCGTAACCAATCTCCGTGATCACGCACAGATCCTTACGGGCAAGACAGTTTGTAGCGTCCAGTCGCCCTCCCATACCCGTTTCCAGGATCAGATAATCCGGCTGCTTTTCACTAAACCAGGCCATTGCCATGAGGAACAAAAACTCAAAGAAGGAGGGATGGACCCTTTCCTCACCTGGATCCGATCCTTCCCGGAAACGCTTCTCCTCCTTTACCGCCTGCATGACCCGTTCAAAGATGGCCCCAAAATCATCGGAGGAGATCATTTCATTTCCCAGACAGATCCTCTCCCGCATAGTCTCTAAATGGGGAGATGTGAACACCCCCACAGTACATCCGCTCTGCAGCAGAACCGAACGCAAATAAGCACAAACGGAGCCTTTTCCGTTTGTGCCTGCGATATGGATGATCCTTCCCTTTACCTGATCTCCCCCTACCCGGGCAAGCAGCCTTCTGGTATCCTCTAAGGTGTGCTTGCCTGCAAATCTGGGGATAGAAAGTATATACTCTTCCGCTTCCTGACAGGTTATCATTGTGGTCCCTCCACCTATGAAGAATAAGCAAGTACACTGCTCTCGATCATACCCTTTTGCTGATAGTATTTCATAAAGCAGGTATCTCTTTCTATGGGCATCTGCGCCTGGGCAAGGCATACGACTGTTCCCCGGTAGACATTGCCGCTTATGAGGATCTCCGATCCCTGCCCCTGAGTAATCTTTTCTTCTAACTTTCTCAATTGTTTTCTTGTGGTCTCTAATTCCTTTTTGGCCGCGTTATATTGCGACTCCAGGGTCTGCAGCTTGATCTCCAGGGCATCCGAAAGCTTTCCTGATTTTTTCTTTCTCTGAGCCAGCTCGGAAAATTCCTCCCTGATCTCGCTTAAGGCTTCCTCCTGGGAGGCATCGGCGATCCGGAGCTTCTGCACCTTCTGATAGACCTCCTTCTCACATCCCACATGAACCACTGTCCGGATCTCCGCGGCATTGCCGATCTCTGTGGCGGCGATACCCATCATGGCATGATTGTAGCCGCCGATAATGGCTCCCTTCTTTCCGGTAAGGGTAATCTTGCCGTCTGCGGAGACTCTTGAATTCAAAATGGTATTCGCCTGCACATCGCCTCCGGCCACTGCCACCGTGTGCTCCAGGAAATCCGCGTAAATATTCCCTCTGGCAATGACCTTGGCTTTCTGGCCGCCCTGTATCCCGCGGGCCAGAATGATATCTCCTCCGGCAAAAAGATTCACCGCTTCCACATTTCCTTTGATCTCTATGTTCCTTCCGGCCCGGATGACAACGCCGGACTCCACACCGCCGGTGATCACTACATCCCCGAAAAATTCAACCTTGCCTGTGATCAGCGTAACATCTCCGTTGATCTCATGGAGAGCCTGGATATCGATCTTTCCGTTCTTCATTCCGATCTTGCCATCCTGCAGAGCGATATAAACATCCGGATTCTCCTGGCTCTGGCAGATCGCCTTTCCGGTAAGAGGCGGTATTTCTTTTACCCCTTTTACCTGCTGGATCCGTCCCTTCACATCATATCCGTCTGTCCCCTCTCTGGCATGATGGTAGATCGCTACCACATCTCCCTCGTGGACATTCTGCAGGGAACTCATGTTGGTATAATCCACCCTGCCGTTGGAAAGGACCTTAGGCGCTCTGCGCTGGTTTAAATCAAACTTGTATTCATAATATCCGTTATTTCCTTCTATGGCAGGCTGACCCTGAGCAACAACGATCTCCCTTTTATATACCTTCTTTTTGATCATGGCGGCAAGGTTGGAATGATGATACCCTGTCACCACATCCTTTTTTTTGAGGAAATCCGTGAGCTCCTCCATGGTATAATTGTCCCTCTCTATCCCGGGATCTGTCAGGTAGAGCCAGGCGGTCATACCATCCTTGGATATCTTCACATAGGAGCCATTCTCCTCCAGCGTCAAAAGCTTTGAGTTTGTCTCATCAATGATCTCACTCAGAATCTGTCCCTGGGTGATCTCCTCATTGCCTTGAGGCACTGCCGCAGGCCTTCTGCCCAGATTATCAATTTCCTTGCGAAGCTCCTTTAATTCATCCTCTGTCAAAAAATCTGTACTGCTGCCCATCCTGCCTCCTTTCTATGGTCCAGACGAATCAGGCTGTCTGTCCCTGTGCGCTCTGACTATTTTCTGAGCTGGCCAAGCCTCTGCTTTACCTGCTCCATCATCTGGGTATATTTCTCCAGCTTTTCCTTCTCTTCGGCAATCTTTGCCTCCGGTGCCTTCGAGAGGAACCGCTCATTGCCAAGCATGCCGTTTACTCTCTTAAGCTCTCCCTCAAGTCGCTTCTCTTCCTTTTCCAGACGGGCGATCTCCTGCCCGATATCTACCAGCTCCTCAAAGGGGATATATAAGGTGGCGTTAGGAATCACCACCGACACAGCGTCCCCGGAAATCCCTTCCTTGTCTGCCTGTATGTCCACCTGTGCCGCCCCTGCCAGAGATCTGAAAAAGAGCTGTCCTTCCCGGAAGGCCGACAAAATCTCCTCCTTATCGCTGACCACGAAAACTCTGGCCTTCTTAGAAGGCGCCACATTCATTTCGGTCCTCACATTACGGATTCCCCGTACAGCTTCCTTGATAATTTCTATTTCCTTTTCTTCCTTCAGGAAGCTTCTTGCTTCCTGATACTCAGGCCAGCGGGAGATCATGATGGACTCTTCCTCCGACTGCAGAGTACAGAAAATTTCCTCCGTGATGAAGGGCATATAAGGATGCAGGAGCTTTAACCCGTCGATCAGCACTGTACGAAGAGTCCAGAGGGCTGCCTTCCTGCTCTCCCTGTTATCAGAGTTATACAGCCTGGGCTTAACCATCTCAATATACCAGTCACAGAATTCATCCCAGATAAAATCGTAAACCTTCTGCACAGCGATCCCAAGCTCAAAACTCTCCATATTGTCCGTCACATCCTTAACCAGAGTGTTCAATTTGGAGAGGATCCATTTATCCACAGGCTCCAGGGCAGGAGCAGTCAGATCCGAAATTTCCCTTGCAGCTTCCACATCACCGTCCGTGGACAAGCTGTCCGTGGACAAATTGTCCATATTCATCATGATAAAGCGGGAAGCGTTCCAGATCTTGTTTGCAAAATTCCTGCTGGCCTCCACCCTCTCATAATAAAAACGCATATCATTTCCCGGAGCATTTCCTGTGATCAGTGTAAGACGCAATGCGTCCGCCCCGTACTTGTCAATGATCTCCAACGGATCGATACCGTTGCCTAAAGACTTGCTCATCTTACGTCCTAAGGAATCCCTTACCAGTCCATGGAACAGCACTGTCTTAAAGGGCTTTTCTCCCATTTGCTCATAGCCCGAAAAGATCATCCGGATCACCCAGAAAAAGATGATATCATATCCGGTCACTAACACGTCTGTGGGATAAAAATAGGCCAGATCCTCTGTCTTTTCCGGCCATCCCAGTGTGGAAAAGGGCCAGAGAGCCGAAGAAAACCAGGTATCCAGGGTATCCTCATCCTGTGTCAAATGGTCATGTCCGCAGGCCGGGCATACAGAAGGCGCCTTAGGACTCACCACGATCTCCCCGCATTTGTCACAATAGTAAGCCGGGATCCTGTGTCCCCACCAGAGCTGACGGGAGATACACCAGTCTCTGATATTATCCGTCCAGTTAAAATAAGTCTTCTCCATCCGGGGAGGGATCAGCTGAATATCACCGTTTTTAACGCCTTCCACGGCAGGCTTTATCAGCTCCTCCATTTTTACAAACCACTGCTGCTTGATCATGGGCTCAATGGTAGTCTTACATCTGTCATGGGTTCCCACATTATGGGAATACTCCTCAATCCTTACCAGAAGACCCATTTTCTCCAGCTCTTTGACGATGGCATCCCTTGCTTCATAACGATCCATGCCGCAGAACTTTCCGCCGTTTTCGTTGATGGTGGCATCATCATTTAAAATATTCACTTCCGGCAGATGATGGCGTTTGCCCACCTCAAAGTCGTTAGGATCATGAGCGGGAGTGATCTTCACCACGCCGGTTCCAAACTCCATATCCACATAGGAATCTGCCACTACGGGAATTTCCCTGTTAACAATAGGAAGCATCAGCTTCTTCCCGATAATATCCTGATATCTTTCATCCTCCGGATTCACGGCAACTGCCGTATCGCCCAGCATGGTCTCCGGTCTGGTAGTGGCGAACTCCACAAATCTTGTGGTGCTCACGATGCCGTCCTCCTCGATCAGGGGATACTTGATATGCCAGAAATGGCCTGCCTGCTCCGTATATTCCACCTCCGCATCAGAGATGGAGGTATTACACACCGGACACCAGTTGATGATACGGCTTCCCTTATAGATCCAGCCCTTTTCATGCATCTTGCAGAAAACCTCGGTGACCGCCTTATTACAGCCTTCATCCATGGTAAAACGCTCTCTGTCCCAGTCGCAGGAGGAGCCCAGCTTCTTCAGCTGACTGATGATACGCCCGCCGTATTCCTTCTTCCATTCCCAGGCACGTTCAAGAAAGCCTTCTCTTCCCAGATCCTCCTTGCTTACGCCCTCTTCCTTCAGCTTTTCAATGATCTTAACCTCAGTGGCAATGCTGGCGTGGTCTGTCCCCGGCTGCCAGAGTGCGTTAAAGCCCTGCATCCTTTTAAAACGGATCAGGATATCCTGCATGGTGTTATCCAGGGCATGGCCCATGTGCAGCTGTCCCGTGATATTCGGGGGAGGGATCACAATGGTAAAAGGCGTTTTGGAATGATCAACCTCCGCATGGAAATATTTCTTCTCCAGCCACTTTTCGTAAATTCTGTCTTCAATCCCCTTAGGGTCGTAAGTCTTTGCAAGCTCCTTGCTCATGTTTCTGATTATACTCCTTTCAAGATCCGGAGACTATGTATGTTATACGGTACTCCGGTCAATAACATTCCTTAAATCTTTCTATATTTAAACCGTAATCCTGTAAGACGCCTCAAAGATCTCACCGGGCCTTACAATATTGCCCCATTCCCGCTCCTTCAGATCTCCGGAAAACCCTGTCCTGTCACATCGGCCGTACCAGGGCTCAATACAGATAAAGGGCGCCTCAGGAGATGGGGTCCACACGCCCCACACAGGAACATTCTCCATAGTTACAGTTACATAAGCGCTCTTATCTGCCCTGCAGAGCGAAATTTCTGTGGCCTGATAGTCCTCAAGCACCAGAGTATCGCAGTCAAACAGATGCTCTGTGACGGCAAGATAACCGGCTTCCAGCTCATAGGTCCCCTTTTCATCTATCACAAGCCCGTCTCCCACTCTTGTGCTCTCAAAGCTCTCCAGCGGCACGTACTTTTCTCCGGATGTTTTGGCAAATTTAAGGAAATGGCCGTTCTTATCCGCCCCCTTCTTCAGCGGGCAGTTGAAGGCCGGATGGCCTCCTATGGAAAAGGGCAGCTCCTCCGTTCCCGGATTTTCTACCTGCCACTTTACCTCCACACCATCGGCCATAAGCTGATAGCCCAGCTTCAGGACAAAGGCAAAGGGGTATTTTTTCCTGGTCTCTTCGTTATCCCTTATCTCAAACCAGATCTCATCCTCTGTCTGAGAAAGCAGGGTAAACTCCATATCCCTTGCAAATCCATGCTGATTCATAGGATAGGTCTTTCCTCCCGTACGGTACTCTTTTCCGTTTACCGAGCCCACAAAGGGAAACAGGATCGGCGAGGTTCTTTCCCAGAAAGCCGGATCCGCATGCCACATATATTCAATCCCTGTATCCAGTTTCTTCAGGGATCTCAGTTCCGCCCCCATTGCGTTGATCTTAATTGCAATCGCATCATTTTTTAATTCGTATACTGCCATAGTCTCCATATCCTTTCCATAAAGTTTCATTCATCTGCAGGCTTTTCTTATGCTGCCTTTGTGTCACAATGCAACCGGCAGCCTGTCTTTTTTTCAAATCGTTTGGCCCAGAATTCCGTACAGTAAAAAATAATACACTCCTGATAGCCATCGCTCATGAAATAGAGCCTTTGGGGCTTGCCCGTGTCTGCCAGCACTTCATTCATATAGTTCAGAATTTCCATATCAAACCAGTCGTGATTCCTTCTTGCATGATAAACGCAGGGCTTTCCATCACACAAAAACCGCACGGTCTGTGTCCTGCCTCCCGAAGGGTCCTCCGCCTCTCCTGCATCCTCCTGAATCTGTGTGATCTCAAATTCCCCTTTGCTTATGGATTGTATTCCCCACAAAAATAAAGTGTACATCCTGTCAATGTCGAATACCTCCACATCAAAACTGTACACCATGTCCGACGTAGGCGTCCATTCAAAAGTATCAAAATTAAAACGCCCCACCCCCACTGCCGCAAGGAGCATGGTCGTTACATCCAGAGAATCCCTGATCTCCCATGGCACACTGTTCCAGGAGCGCTCAAATTCTATGATCATCCGTTCCGATATATCAGCAATTCCCAACTCTCTAAGCACCGCTGCCGCTTCTCTTACACTCTTTTGGCCGTTTCCCATCCTGTCCCTCTGTGTACTGCGAATTTTAATACTTTTTTTTATTATAATGTACGGGGAACGCAAAAGCAACTGAGAAATTCTTTTAAAAAGCTTTAGAAATTTTTAAGCTTTCCGTAGAGAATTCGTATAGATTTTCACTTTATACTATGGGATCAGTGGTAGCTGCGAAGGGATTGAACAGTTAACAGTTATCACATCATCGGAAGGGAGAATTGTGATACAAATGGAGACATCAATTGAAATTCTGGATTTGACCAAAAATTATGGCAAAAAGCAGGCTCTGTCGAAAGTAAATCTTACGATCCCCCGGGGCATGTTCGGGCTGCTTGGGCCTAATGGCGCAGGAAAGACCACCTTAATGAAGGTATTGACCACCCTGATCCCCAAAACAGCAGGCGAAGTAAAAATTTGCGGCGTGCCTGTTGAGGAGAGCAGGAAGATACGCAGTATGACGGGGTATCTTCCTCAGGATTTTTCCATGTATGGAAATATGAGTGTCTATGAAGCCCTGGATTATCTGGCGGTGCTTTCGGGAATGGGTAAGACGGAGAGAAAGATAAAGGTGCCCGAGGTACTGGACCAGGTCAATTTACTGGAAAAAAAGAGGGGAAAAGTAAGATCCCTGTCCGGAGGAATGAAAAGACGTCTTGGCATTGCCCAGGCCATCATACACCAGCCTGAGGTAATCATCGTAGATGAGCCCACCGCAGGACTGGATCCTGAAGAAAGAGTCCGTTTCCGGAATCTGCTGTGTGAAATTGCAAAAGACAGGATCGTTTTGCTCTCCACCCATATTGTAGGAGATATTGAGGCAACCTGTGAAAATATTGCCGTACTGGATCAGGGGAAGATCTGCTTTAACGGCAAAGTAAAGGAGCTGCTTTCTATCGTGGAAGGGAAGGTGTATTCTACGGAAATTGCAGCATCAGAGCTGGAAAGAGTAAAGCAAAAATACATGGTGACAGGAATACTCACAGCAGGAACCGCCGCCACCGTCAAGATCATAGCAGACGAAAGGCCTTTTCCCCATGCAAAGCAGGTACAGCCCGATGTGGAGGATGCTTATATGTATCTGATGAATAAGAAGAATATCGCTTGTTGATCAAAAAGAGAAGGGGTGAGCATTATGTTCGGAGCATTGTTTTTAAAGGAATGCCGGCAGGTTTTAAAAAGCCTGGTATATTATATTTACGTTGCTGTCTTTGTGCTGTTCATAACCAGTCAGCTGAGCAGCGAAGGATGGGAGCAGCTTAAGGAGCCGGTTCCGGGCCAGTCCTACTACGGAGAAACCATAACGAAGGACCAAAACCTGATCATGGAAGGCACCCTGGCGAATCTGGTGCAGGAGGTTTATCATAATTCTTTTGCCACTTATCCTATGGGTTTTTATAAAGGAGTAACACTCACGGAAGACGAGGCTGCCGCCGCCAGTGAGATTCTGGAACTCTGTACCGGAAAGAGCTTCCAGACTCTGGCGGAGGAAATGACAGCGCAATTAGGCTTATACGATCCGAATCCTTCCGCAGATGCCTTAGCTGCCGCCGCAAATTACAGAGTTCCCGTAAAAGATGGTTTTACTTATACCGCGTTTGAAACGGCGATGGAGGATATCTGCCGACTTGTGGGAAGGGGATCCTCCTATGAGAAGGAACGCTACGAAAACAGCGTGTACGTCCCCATGACCTACGAGCAGGCCAGGGCGGAATTTGATACCCTGTGCAGGGAGGACCGTCTGACACGTGCCTGCATGCGTCTTTTTTGTGATTACGCCGGGATCATGCTTGCTGTTTTACCGATTTTCATCGGCGTGTCAAGGGTTCTCAGAGATAAGAGGGAAAAGGCGCAGCAGGTGATATTTTCAAGACCGATTTCCAGCGGGCTGATCATTGCAAGCCGCTATCTTGCCAGTCTGTTCCTGATCTGTATTCCGGTGGTGATCACCGCCTTCTGGCAGCAGCGGACTTGTTATGATCTGGCCCGAACCCTTGGCATCCGGAGCGACAGCTGGGCATTCCTGACGGTAACCGGTGTATGGCTCCTGCCTGAGATCATGATCGTGCTTGCCCTGTCCTTTCTGATCACAGAGCTTACCGATACGCTCCTGGCTGTATTTATACAGGTTGCATGGGGAATTGCCAGTCTTTTCACCGCCTCCACCTTAGTCGGGGACTTTGGGTTTAAGCTGGTGGCAAGATGGAATACCTTCGGGCAGGCAGAGCGGTTTGCCTCACAGGAAAAAGAGTTTCTGCTTAACAGAGGATGCTATTTTCTGTTGGCTATCGTCTGCGTCATCCTGACCATCATTGTTTATGACAAAAAGCGGAGCAAAGGGGGAAAAGCGCTATGAAAAAAACAGACTTTTGTCAATATGGATGGCTGACTGTCAGTTTTATAAAAAGACAATACTATCCCCATCTCCTGCTCACTCTCCTGCTTGTGATTTTTTCCGGCGGATTTGTCAGCTTTAAGGGCTTAGGGGATCTGCAGGCGGCAACGGTAATGGAGATGTATGTGTCATTTGCCGGAATCCTCCTGCTTACTCCTCTCTTTACGCCGGAACAGGATAAAGATATCCGGGACCTGGAAAGAAGCAAAGCAACTCCCATGTGGAAGCTTTATCTTCTCCGTATCCTGTCAGCGATCCTGGTATGCCTTTTTGTCATTTTACTGTTTACAGGTTTTATGAAAAGGGGCGGAAGCGATTTTGAGACCGGTATCCTCTTCAGAGGAGCCTGCTGTGAACTCCTCTTTTTAGGAAGCATCGGTTTCTTTGTTTCCGCAGTGACAAATCAGGCAGTGATCGGATATATGGCCGCAGTCGTCTATTATGCAACGAATATTGGCGGAGGAAAATACTTTGGGAGGCTTGCCCTGTTTCAAATGATGCAGGGAGATTATGGCGCATGGATTTATTGGCTCCTGGGGGCAGCGGTACTGCTTACTGCAGGCGTTTTTCTCCGTAAATAAACAAGTCAATCAATCCAGATCCCTGTAATCCGCATCTATGATCTTTTCCTTATTCTTTTTCACCTGAAACACTCTGGAAAGGATCCACATATCCGATGCCCCGTCATAGATCAGGGAAATCCCTATGATCCTGACCGCCATCTCCACTGCCCCGAAAGGATTGCAGACCAGCATCCCTCCAAGTCCAACCGTGAGAATGCCGAACAAAAGCGCCACCCACCATTTATCGTAGCTCTCTCTCTGCAGGTCAATTGCCTGTACCACATTGTGCACTCCATGGATCAAAACCACAATACCAATGATCACCGGCACCGCCATGATGATCATCTCCGGCCTCATCAAAATCCAAAGCCCGATCACCGCAAGTACGATCCCGAACACCAGCATCCCCTGGGACAAAAAGGTTCTCTCCCTGTTCGCCAGGCAGATCACCACCTGAAACGCCCCGTAAA
Source organism: uncultured Lachnospiraceae bacterium (assembly GCA_947382625.1). GTDB lineage: Bacteria > Bacillota > Clostridia > Lachnospirales > Lachnospiraceae > Suilimivivens. The sequence goes on along the minus strand of CANDAG010000011.1, from coordinate 29,504 downwards.
TCAGCAGCACGCTTCCCAACAGCGTACACACGATCCGGGTGGTGGTTCCCGGCCAGATCAGAAGCACCAGCCCGAATACCATACACAGCACTGCCGACGCCGTATAATTTGCCTTTAGTCCCTTAAAAAAATCCTTCATGTCAACTCTCTCCTTTTCTTTTTATGTTGGCGTTTGATCAATAAGCCGGTTCACGAAGTGTGCCGACGTTTGATCAATAAGCCGACTCACGAAGTGTGCCGACGTTTGATCAATAAGCCGACTCACGAAGTGTATCGGCGTTTGATAGTTTCGTATGCAAGATAAGCCATATATCCCAGCACCGCCCCAAAGCAGTTGAGCAATATATCATCCACATCAAATGCGCCGAAGGCGCTGAAAAGCTGAAAAACCTCTATCCCCAGAACAAACACAAAGGAGTTCAGGAGCATTACCAGAAAATTTCTGCCCCACTTTATCACATAGGGCAGCAAAAACCCAAAAGGAACAAACACTACAATATTTCCCACAAGATTTTCAAAGCTGTTCAGCTTATAGGAATAATCTATATACATACGTATGGTTTTAAACAACGTAAAATTAGCCGTATCAAGTCCCTCCAGGATCACTTCCTTTCGCCATGACGCCGCAATGGCCCTTAAATGATCCAGAGGGTATTTAAAAATAATTACCTTAATGACTACAAGCAAATAAAGAAAAAAGATGAGTCTGACATGTTTCCGGAAGAAATTTTCCTCAGAAGAATGCTTCTTCGAAGAAGTCTTCCCTTGAAACTGTCTGTCTTTCACTGATAACGAACCTCCATCAAAGTAAGTCCTTTTGCCGGAACCAGCTCTCCTGCCGCCTCCCTGCATCCGGACGTTAAAATTTCTGCTGCCTCCTCAGGCCTTCTCTTATGTGTCCCCACTTCCAGCAGCGTCCCTGTCATAATTCTTACCATATGGTACAAAAACCCGTTTCCGCTGTACCAGAAGCGTATCTCATCGCCTTCTGACTGAATTCTTTTGTCTCCATGCCCCCAGCCGAAGCTTCCGGCGCTGCCCGCAGGCAGCAGTCCCATAGGCGCTCCCGCCGCCTCCTCGATCCGGATCTCATCGATCCTGCGCACTGTGGATTTCTTACTCCTCTTATTAGATGTAAAGGCCTTGAAATCATGAGTCCCCAGCAGATACTCCGCCGCCTCCCTCATGGCCTCCACATCCAGCTTTTCCTCCACCACGTGCACATACCGCCTGTCAAACACATGGGGGATCCTTGTATTTAATACCCGATAGCAATAGGTCTTTCCCACTGCATTTAATCTGCTGTGGAACCGATCCGGCACTTCCTTGAGGGAAACCACCGCAATATCCTCCGGAAGGTAAAAATTCATGTAATCCATGATCTCCCCGGCTGTCATATCGGTCTCCCCATGGAAATTGGCTACCTGCCCAAGGGCATGGACGCCGGCATCTGTCCTTCCGGAGCCGCACACCTCAACAGGCGCTCCTGTCATCTTAGAGAGCAATGTCTCTAGCTTTCCCTGAATGGTATTGTCTGTGCTTACCTGCCTCTGCCACCCCTGATATCTGGTGCCTTCATATTGCAGTATCATCTTAAAATTCCGCAATTATCTGACCTCCCAGGGATTCTCCCTGCCTTCTGCAAAATATTTGCATCCCAGCAGAGAATCTCTCACAACGGTTTCCACACAATCATCCGTATAAAAAGCCATGTGATGGCTCACGGTCACATTAGGGAAGCCTCTCAGTATTGCCAGCTCCCTGTTATTAAGTATATCTGATTTGTGGTCATAATAATACAGACCAAACTCATTTTCCACCACATCAAGGCCTGCGCCGCCTATTTTTCCGCTTTCGATCCCCGAGATCAATGCCTCGGAATCGATCAGGCCGCCTCTGGCTGTGTTGATGATCATCACACCGTCCTTCATCCTGGAAATTGCATCCTCATCGATCATATGATAATTTTCATCGGTAAGAGGGGCGTGAAGGGTGATCACATCTGCCTGACGCCACAGTTCATCCAAAGTTACATAGGGAACTCCCATGGCCCTCACTTCTTCATTTTCATACAGATCGTATGCGATCCGCCCGCAGCCGAAACCGGAAAGATCCTGAAGCACCGTCCTGCCGATCCTGCCTGTCCCGATGACTCCCACAGTCAGATCCTTCAGCTCCCGGCCCTGGATCCCCTTCAGGGAATAATCCTGAATATTGGTGCGTTCCAGGATCCGTTTCATTTTGCGGATGGTCATAAGGATCAGCATCACCGCATAGTCCGCCACTCCGCAGGGGCCATAGGGTGCGTTGGCAACCGTCATCCCCAGTGCCTTTGCCGCCTTCACATCAATGTGGTCATAGCCGATGGTCCTGGTGGTCACATATTTCACTCCCAGTCCTCCGAAAACCTCCAGCAGCTCCCGGGGCATCTGGGATGTGATGATATCAATGCATTCTGCCCCCTTTGCCAGGACGGCGTTTTCCTTATCCGGCGCATCCGGACACAAAACCAGCTCAATTCCCAACTCTTTCCCATATTTTTCAAACAGAGCCTTCTCATCGAATTCCCTGCAATTATACACTGTTACCTTCATGGTTTTTGCTTTTCCTCTTCTTTTCCTTTTTGCTCTGCCTCTGCCTGCTTCCTTCTGGCCTGCATGCGTTTCTTCTCCGCTTCTCTGTAAATATGTACCGCCTTCATGTCCTCCTCATCCAGATGACGGAAATTACTGATACTGGCGTAAAGCACCTTGAGACTGTTGATGGTAGTGTCAAAAACACCTTCCTCATACATATTCAGCACAATGATGCCGATGGGGACTGCAATGATCATCCCCGCCACGCCGCCAACCTTATACCCCACATAAAGAAGGACTAATGTAGGGACAGGCGCCAGTCCCATGGAATCTCCCATGATCTTTGGCTGTATCAGCTGTCTTGCAAGCTGCCCTACTCCCCATATGATCAGAAGACCGATGACCATGGTATAGTCGCTGCTCAAAAATTTCACTGCCGCCCAGGGCAGAAGCACCGTCCCTGTGCCGAAAAAGGGAAGCATGTCCAGAAACGCCACCCCTATGGCAATAATAAAAGCATATCTCACCTTTAATATACTGAAGCCTACTCCCAAAAGCAGATACATCCAGAACTCTATCTTCAGCTGTGCCTTAAAATAGCCTCCCACTGCGTGGCGAAGTCCTCTTTTGACCATATCCCATCGTTCCATGATGGCCTCAGGCATGATCTTGGAAAACAGATTCGGCACATACTCCTTATCTGCAACAAATAAATAGGCAGACAAAACGCTCATGATGATCCCGATGAGAATGGATGGCAGATTCATGGCAAAGCGCCCCAGGGTCTCAATGGCAGGGGTGCTGAGCTTCCCGATCGCATCTCCTATATAGCCTTCCACATTATCCACAATCCCCTTAAAGGTGGACTGCACCGACTCCGGAAGATATCTGCTGGCGTTTGCCAGCTTCTCTCCCACCTCCGTAAAGTCCTCCTGGGTACTCTCCCACATATCCGGCAGCTCGCCGATAAAGCTTGCGGTCTCCTCTGCCAGCTTTACTCCTCCCAGATATCCTGCCAGCACCACCAGGGCGATCACGGCAATGATCACAAAGGCGGAGCCGGCTTTCCTCTTGATCTTCAGTGTTTTTTCAAAAAACCTGACCAGCGGGCTGGCGATCAGCGCGATCACCCAGCCTACCACAAAGGGCATGAAAACAATGATGATCCTCGGCACCACAAAAATACACAAAAGCAAAAGGATCAACATCAGGCTTAAGTTTACCAGTACCTTTAAATATGTCCGTCTATTTTCCATCCTGTCATAACCTCACTGCGTATCCTTTGTTTCCTCCAGCCAGGAATCCAAAAGCTCATAGATTTCCTCCCGCCCCTGCTTCGTCTGGGCAGAATAAGGGATCACAATGGTATTTTCCACCACTGCCAGTCCTTCTCTGATCAGCTTTATCTGCTTCCCGATCTGGCTGCGGTTGATCTTATCTGACTTCGTGGCAATGATCACCGGCTCAAATCCCTGGTGCAGGATCCACTCATACATGATCCTGTCATTCTCAGAGGGTGCATGGCGGATATCCACCAGCAGAAAAACCGCTTTCAGCTGACGGGAGCTGTGAAGGTATTTCTCAATCATCTTCCCCCAGTCGGCCTTGATCTCCAGATTTGCCCTGGCGTAGCCATAGCCCGGCAGATCCACCAGGTAAAGCTGGTCATTGACATTATAATAATTGATGGTCTGAGTCTTACCCGGCTGTGCGCTGGTCCTCGCCAGGGACTTCCGGTTCATGAGTCCGTTGATCAGAGACGACTTTCCCACATTGCTTTTGCCTGCAAAGGCAAATTCCATATGGGCGTTTACCGGCAGCTTACTGGTAATGCCGCACACCGTTTCCAGACTTACATTTTTAATAACCATTTCTATTTTCTCCTATATCAAACTCCGGCGCGTCAGCCTCCGGGCTGATCTGCAGAATCAAACCAGAGCCCGCTTTAACACTTCCTTCATATTCTTCACATAAGTGATGGTAAGCCCTTCTGTGATCTCCTCTGAGATCTCCTCGATATCCTTTTTGTTCTCGGCGGGAACCAGCACCTCCCTGATCCCTGCCATCCGGGCTGCCAGTATCTTTTCCTTCAGTCCGCCGATAGGAAGTACTCTGCCCCGCAGGGTAACCTCCCCTGTCATGGCAAGGTCACTGCGCACCGGCTTTGCGGTGATCGCCGAAAAGATGGCCGTGGCCATGGTGATTCCCGCGGAAGGCCCGTCCTTGGGCACTGCTCCCTGAGGAATGTGGATATGAAAGTCATTTTCTTTAAACACCTTGGGCGAAATATGATTCTCATCTCCCACAGAGCGCACATAGCTGATACCGATCATGGCCGACTCCTTCATCACATCCCCCATCTGACCGGTAAGCTCCACCTCGCCCTTCCCTGGCATCATGTTCACTTCGATCTGCAGGGTATCACCGCCCACACTGGTCCATGCAAGCCCCCGCACGATCCCTGCCTGAGGCTCCTTATTGGCTTTGTCCAGACTGTACTTTCTTTTTCCAAGATATTTATCCAGATTAGAGGACGTGACCTTAATCTTTTGCGGTTCCTCCCCTGCTTCCCTTGCCTCCAGGATCTCTCTGGCGGATTTGCGCAGAATATCCCCGATCTTCCGCTCCAGCTCCCGGACGCCTGCTTCTCTGGTATAATAGGTAATGATGTTTCTTAAGGCTCCATCCTGAATGGACAGCATTTTACCTGTAATGCCGTTCCTTACCATCTGCTTTTTGATCAGATGCTCTTTGGCAATATGGAACTTCTCATTTTCCGTATAGCTGTTGACCTCTATCACCTCCATACGATCCAGAAGCGGTCTGGGGATTGTCTGTGTGGTGTTGGCGGTTGCAATGAAAAGTACCTCCGACAGATCCATGGGGATTTCCACATAATGATCCCGAAATCTCACATTCTGTTCCCCGTCAAGCACCTCCAGAAGCGCAGAAAAGGTATCTCCCTTATAGTCATTGCTCACCTTGTCGATCTCATCCAAAAGCATCAGAGGATTTTTCACTCCTGCCTGCTTTAAGCCTGCGGCGATCCGCCCCGGCATGGCTCCCACATAGGTCTTTCTGTGGCCTCTGATCTCCGCCTCATCCCGGACGCCTCCTAAGCAGATCCGTACGTATTTTTTGTCCAGGGCTTCCGCCACGCTCCGTGCGATAGAGGTTTTGCCGGTTCCCGGAGGACCCACCAGACAGACAATGGGGCTTTCTCCCTTCCTTGTCAGGCAGCGCACTGCCAGAAATTCCAGGATCCTTTCCTTCACCTGCTCTAAGCCATAGTGCTCCCTCTCCAGGATCTCTCTGGCCCTTTGCATGCTTTCGTTATCCTTTGACGCCTTATCCCAGGGAAGCTCCAGAAGCGTCTCGATATAAGCCCGTTCCACAGCCCCCTCGGAGCTGCTCCCCGAAAGGCTCTTAAACCGGGAAATCTCCTTCCTGATCTTTGTCTTCACTTCCTCTGAGGCGCAAAGCTCCTCTAAGGCCTTTTCAAACTGATCCGCATCAGAGAAGGATCCCTCCTCCCCCAACTCCTCCCTGATATAGTGGAGCTGCTCTCTCAGCAGATAATCCCTCTGATTCTTATCCACCCGCTCCTTCATCCGATAGGCAAGCTCCTCCCTTGCCTTGGCGATCTCGATCTCATTCAGCAGATGAACGCACAAAACCTCATAGCGCTCATGGAGATCCTGGGCCTCCAGCACCTGCTGCTTCTTTTCATAGTCAAACGGAAGGTTCATGGCGATCTGATCCATCAGCACGCCGGGATCCGTGATCTGGGCATATCTTTGAAGAGCGTTCTTGTCCAGCTTGGGATAATGGCCCACAAAAGCAGTAAAATATTCCTTAAGCTGTCGCAGCATGGCTTCTTTTTCCACCTGATCCAGCTCATCTTCGGAGTCCTCCTTCTCAAAAAGCTCCACACAGCCTTCCAAAAATCCGGAGCATTCTTTATTGATCCCCTTTAGAGTCCCCCGGCAAAGTCCCTCCACAAGCACACGGACAATTTTTTGCGGGAGCCTTGTGACCTGCTTCACCTCCGAAACCGTCCCTGTCTGAAATAAATCCTCTTCTCCGGGATCCTCCACCGCTCCATCCTTCTGCGTTGTCAGAAAAATCCTGCTGCCCTTCATCATGGCATATTCCAGGGCCTGCACGGACTTTTCCCGATTCAGATCAAAATGGATCAACGTCCCGGGCAGGATCGTCATTCCCCGAAGAGGGATAACTGGTATCATTTCTTCCTTTATTTCACTCATCGCTTATCCTCTGCCTGTTATTTAGATTCCCTTTATTCACATCATAATACTAACAATAAATGGGGCGTTCTGCAATGTGTTTTTTGCCCTCTCTACACAAAATGCCGCCTGACGGCGGCATTTATCCTTAATAATGGTATCCCACAAATTATCCTTCGGCCAAAGTCCCTTTATCTTGCCCTGCGCATCACTTCCCGATGGATCAGCAGGGGCTCGCTTTTTCCTTCCACCGCTTCTTTGGTGATCACACACTCCTCAATGGTGTCATCCGACGGGATCTGGAACATGGCGTCCATCATTACCTTTTCCATGATGGAGCGAAGTCCTCTTGCACCGGTCTTGCGCTCATAGGCAAGCCTTGCAATGGTTTCCACCGCATCCTTCTCAAAGGTAAGCTCCACATCATCAAAGCCGAACAGCTTCTGATATTGTTTGATCAGTGCGCTCTTAGGCTCAGTCAGGATCCTTACCAGCGCCTTCTCATCCAGGCCCTCTAAGGACACTGTGATGGGCACACGTCCCACAAACTCCGGTATCAGACCAAATTTCACCAGATCCTGAGGGGTCACTTCCTTAAGGATATCGCTGATCTCCCGTTTGCTCTTCACCGCGATCTCGGCGTCAAAGCCTATAGAATTACGGTTCAGCCTGTTTTCTATGATCTTTTCAAGGCCGTCAAAGGCTCCGCCGCAGATAAACAAAATATTGGAGGTATCGACCTGGATCAGCTCCTGATGAGGATGCTTCCTCCCCCCCTGAGGCGGCACGCTGGCAACAGTCCCTTCCACGATCTTCAGAAGCGCCTGCTGTACCCCTTCTCCCGACACGTCTCTGGTAATAGAAACATTCTCGCTCTTTTTGGTGATCTTATCGATCTCGTCAATATAAATGATGCCAAACTGCGCCCGCTCCACATCATAGTCCGCCGCCTGAAGGAGCTTGAGCAGAATGTTCTCCACATCCTCTCCTACATAACCGGCCTCCGTCAAAGTGGTAGCATCTGCTATGGCAAAGGGCACATTGATGATCTTTGCCAGTGTCTGTGCCAGATAAGTTTTTCCTGAACCGGTAGGGCCAAGCATGATGATATTGCTCTTCTGAAGCTCTACATCATCCATATCCCTGGGAGCCATCACCCTTTTATAATGATTATATACGGCAACTGCCAGAACCTTCTTGGCCTCATCCTGTCCGATCACATAATCATCCAGAAAGTCCCTGATCTCCACCGGCTTGAGCAGATTGATATCAAATTCAGTTTCTTCTGCCTCTTCCTCTTCTTCATATCCCTCATCTACAATATCAGCGCAGATCTCCACGCATTCATCGCAGATATACACTCCCGCAGGACCGGCGATCATCTTCCTCACCTGATCCTGTGTCTTATTGCAAAAAGAGCATCTGATATTGTCAGAAAATTTTCCTGCCATTTCTTTTCCCCTTCAGCTTACTTATACACGTTTTTGATAAATCCTGTCGATCAGGCCGTACTCTAAAGCTTCCTCGGCCGTCATCCAGTTATCTCTCTCCGTATCTGCAGCGATCACATCATAATCCTTGCCGGTATTCTCCGCAAGGATCCTGTTCAGTTTTTCCTTGGTACGCAAAATATGCTTGGCGGCAATCTCAATCTCTGTAGCCTGCCCCTGGCTGCCGCCGGAGGGCTGATGGATCATGATCTCCGCATTGGGAAGCGCCAGTCTCTTGCCCTTAGTGCCGCCTGCCAGCAAAAACGCACCCATGCTGGCAGCCATGCCCATACAATTGGTGGACACGTCGCACTTGATGTACTGCATGGTATCGTAGATGGCCATGCCGGCCGTCACGCTGCCGCCGGGGCTGTTGATATAAAACTGGATATCCTTCTCCGGATCCTCAGCCTCCAAAAACAGCATCTGTGCCACGATCAGGCTTGCCGTAACATCATTTACCTCTTCCCCTAAAAATATGATCCTTTCCTTTAAAAGTCTTGAATAAATGTCGTAGGAACGCTCGCCCCTGCTGGTCTGTTCTATGACATAAGGCACTAAACTCATACTGATCCTCCTTATCTGAAACTCCTGCAACTGTTCAGCCGAAGGCTGAATAATTACAGACTCCTTGATTCAAACAGGTCTGCGCATTGCATGCGCAGACCGTATGAATATCTCTCTGAACGTGATCCGTTGACCACTCTCAAATAATCTTCTATTCCTCGATGGCGCTGTCTCTTGCAAGCTCAGCAGCCTTACGCACTGCAATATCCTCTTTGATCTGCTCCATGCTGCTTTCAGGAAGGGTTTCCTTTACCTGGTCTAACTCGATCTGGTAAGCCTCCCCGATCACCTTTAATTCTTCTTCAAACTCTTCCTCGGTAGCGGTGATATTTTCAGCCTTTACGATGGCCTCTAATACCAGTCTTGTCTTGATCCGTCTCTCAGCCTGAGGCTTCACCTGCTCGATCATACGGTCACGGGTATTGCCGGTCATCTGATAATACTGATCGATGGTAAGACCCTGCATCTGGATCCTCTGTGCAAATTCATCTACCATCTGCCTCTGCTGTGTCAGCAGCATAGCCTCAGGGATCTCCATATCAGAGTCATTGATAATGGCCTCGATGACCTGCTCCTCTTTGGCGTTATTGACCTCTTTTTCTTTTCTCTCTGTAATTTTAGCCTTAACGTCCGCCTTATATTCCTCTAATGTGTCAAATTCAGAAACTTCTGATGCAAATTCATCGTCTAACTCAGGAAGCTCTTTCTCCTTGATCTCCTTCACGGTACATTTGAATACGGCCGCTTTGCCCTTAAGCTCCTCTGCCTGATAATCCTCAGGGAAGGTTACGTTAACCTCCACTTCCTTGTCGATCTCGGCTCCTACAAGCTGCTCCTCAAAGCCGGGGATGAACGCGCCGGACCCAATGGTCAGGTCGTAATTCTCTCCCTTGCCGCCCTCAAAGGCCACACCGTCCACAAAGCCCTCAAAATCCAGAACGGTCATATCCCCGTCCTTTACAGGCCTGTCCGTTACTTCCACATTTCTTGCGTTTCTCTCTCTTTCTCTGTTGATCTCTTCGTCAACCTCTTCGTCCGTTACGGTGCGGTCAAACTTCTCTAACTTGATCCCCTTATACTTGCCGAGCTTAACCTCCGGCTTAAGAGCAACCTCTGCCGTAAAGATAAAGGGCTCGCCCTTTTTGATCTGTACAACATCGATCTCGGGAGAAGAAACGATATCCTCTCCGCATTCCTCCACTGCCTTCTCGTAGGCATCGGGAAGCATTTCATTCACCGCATCCTCATAAAAAATTTCCGGTCCGTACATCTTCTCTATCATCTGACGGGGAACCTTCCCTTTACGGAATCCGGGGACATTGATCCTGTTCTTATTTTTCATGAATGCGCTATTAAGCGCCTTTTCCACTTCTTCAGCGGGAACCTCGATGGTCAGCTTTGCCATGTTTTTTTCCAGTTTCTCTACCTGTACGCTCATCCTGGTACATCCTCCTTAATCTATGCTTTTAATGCTAATTCATGTGAATTCCGGACATGCTCGCAGTCATTGTAGCATTATATCATATCCTTTTGGAAAATACCAGAGTGGATTTTGCATATTTTTCGGGCAATTTCCCCATCTGAAAAAAATCAGTCAGGACTCTGCACCAAGTGTAAAGTCCTGACTGATCTATTCCGCCTGCTCTGCAATGCATTTGATCAAATAGCGCCCCGTCTTCGCCAGCAGCCTTGCGGCCTCAGGCATCAGCTCCCTGGGCATTTTCTTTAAAAACTCATCCGCCTCAAAGGTCAGATTACCCTCATAGCCGATCTGTCCAAGGGCCCGGGTAATGGCTTTCCAGTCAAGGCTCTCCAGAAACGGCATGGTATGGCAGTCACTCACATAGTCAACATCATGAACATGGAGCGCCTGCAATCTCTCTTTTCCCATTGCGCGGATAAAATCCGCAGGCTCCGTGCCCACAAGTGCGCAGTGCCCCAGGTCAAGACAGCCCACGATCCAGGGGCTTCCCACCTCGTCCAGCATACGGTTAAACTCCTCCGGGCAGGAGCAGACGCTGTCCACAATATACTGCCGCCGGCTGTCATACTGCCACATATTCTCTGCGCAGACCCGGATATTAAATTCCTCGCAGTAAGGGATCAGGCTGCGGTAAAAAGCAAGATTCATCTCAAAAAGCCGCTCCCTGTTCTTCCTGTAGTCCAGATGCTGGACCGGATGGACAACAATATCTCTGACACCCATAAGGGAAGCCGCCTCCATGGAGCGGATGATCCACTTCCTTATATTAGTGTCATAAGGCTCCGATCCATGAGAGGAGGGAAAGGGCGCATGGGCCTGTGTAAAAATAAGCCCCGCCTCCTCTCCTGTCTCCTTAAGAAGAAGCGCATATTCTCTCCAGTTTTCTTCGCACCAGATCCCTTTTCCCTCTTCCATGCCGAAAAAGGACACATCTGCCGCATCGAATCCTGCCTCTGCCAGGATCATGATACATTCCTTCTCTCCGAAGGCTTCCGCCAAAGCTTCTGTCTGTGTTACCAGCTTCATAAAATCAACCCTCATTCTTTCATCCAACAAACCGGCTCTTCGAGCGCGGCAACGTTTGATCGATAAGCCGGCTCGCCCCGCGGGCCAGCGTTTGATGTTATACTGCCATTCCCCGGGGCAATTGCTCAAGCGCGCACAAAGCGGCGCCGCAGGCCGCCTCTTCCTTGCAGTCAGGAATTTCCATCTTCATCCCGAACATCTCTTCCGCAAGCTGCCGCATCAGTGAATTCTGGCGAATACCATTGCCTGATCCCGCCAGATGCTTTGCCTTTTTTCCTGTAAGACGGCACATCACCTCATATTGTTCATACAGCTCTTTCAGGATTCCCAGGATCACCCCTGCCGTCATAGCTCCCGGACGGAAGTTTTCCCCGCTGATCCCTGCGATGCTTCCCTTTTCGCCGGGATTATTTCTGGTTCCCGAAAAGGTGGTCCTCACATCCCACACCGCATCGATCCCGTATTCTTCTACAAAGGCCCGGGCCTGTTCCAGCATTTTCTGATAATAGGGTTCTTCCCGGTTTCCTGTGATCTCCCGGTAGAACTGCTCCAGCATGGCATAGGCCCTTCCGCCGCACAAAGACGCACCCACCAGAAGATAGCAGTCCCTGGTGCAGGGACGAAGCTCTATGCTTCCCTGACAGGCCACATACTCCTCCGAGGTAAAAGAAATCTGGCTTCCGGTTCCCACGTTGAGCAAAACGGTATCCGAAAGACTGCTGACAGAACCAAACACACTGGCCTGATTATCCCCTACAGACCCTGTGACAGGAATGCCGTCCCTTGTCCTTCCCGCAATGAAATGATCCTTTCTTACCTGAGGCAGATAGGAAATATCCACCCCTGCCGCTTCGAGAGCCTCATAAAGGAATTCTTTTTTCTGCAGGTCAAAGCACCCCCAGCTTGCCGCCATATCCACACCGATCACAGGCTCCGTATACCCGCACAGCTTCATGGCAATATAGTCGCTGACCGTGGTCATCTTTTTGGCCTCCCGGGGTATTTTTCCTGTGTTTTGAAGATAAAAATGAGTCGCCAGTCCGTAACCCGCAAAAACCGTGCCAACCTTTTCACTCAAAAGCCGGACACTGCTCCTTCCGCCCTTTAAGGGACGGTCTCCGCTTCCATCCTGCCACGTATATAAGGGGCTGACAGCATTTCCACCCCCGTCCACATAGAGCATCCCGTGCATCTGCCCGGTCAGTCCGATCCCGGAGGGCAGGCCATATGCGTCTGTGAGCTCCTCCATTCCCTTCCTTACAAGCCGCCAGATCCGTTCCGGATCCTGCACCCTTTCCTTTGAACAGCCCTCACCGGAATCCGTTCCCTCCAGAAAGGACTGGTGCTCTATGGTCTTACTGGCCGTAAGAATCCGCGTTTTTTCATCGATCAGCACCATACTGATGCTTGTAGTTCCAATATCAATTCCCATAACATTCATAAAACGTCACTCCTTACAACAGTCACATCCAGTGAACCGGTGGACCGCATCCATCTGATCCTCCCTTTAGGATGCGCTCATGTGTGTAGATGCCGGATCCAGACGTTTAATGATATCCTCCTGGATCTCCGGTGAAAGATCCAGAAAATTTACAAAGGTTCCATGGATCCTGACGATGTAAACTCCGCCAGGCGCATATTTTTTGGGTTCCTCCAGCACCTTACGCAGCATTTCCTGGGTAGTTACATTGACATAAAGATAAAACGGCGAAACATTTCTCTTATCATAACAGTTAAAGAACAAAGGTGTAAAGATTTTTGTCTTAAATTCCAATCCCTTTTCCTCAAAGGTTTTCCCTTTAAAATATCCCGGATCGATCCCAAAGTGGGAAGCGCATCCGCCGGTCATTTTTTCGAAGGGAAGCTGCCGGTTGGAAAGCATTCTCATTCCAATCCCGCCGGACGCATCTCCAAAAAGCGGATCCACCCCATAATTGAGCATTTCCCTGGCCTTTCTTCCGTCGGGAGTGGCTCCCACCCAATACCCATACATCAGATGTGTGGACGGGGATGCAAAATCCGGCCGGAAAGAATTACCCAGATAATTTTTTCTGGATGCAACCATATCCGCCGCCCGCGCCACTACCTCTGCGGCCTCTTTGTCTACTGTCTCGAGATTATTTCCGAACTTATCACAGGCGCACAGATATTGATGCATTTCCGGATCATTCTCAAAATTTGTCCGAAGAGCCTCCAGCATTCTCTCCGCATCCTCCGGCCGTTCCTTCAGCAGCGTATCTATGGCAATAAAGGAATCTGCCACCACGCTTGATCCATGGATCAGGCAGCCGCTTCCGTTGTATTTCGTCCCCTGACGTTCTGTATCTCTCATATCAATACCGGATTTAGCCCCACCCATCATGGTGCTGAGAAAAGGCACCTGATACATGCCGATGGCGCGGGATGCATTATTAGCCGCATCTGTCATCCGGTCTATATAAAAATCCAATTCCCGGTAAAAGGCCTCCCGGATATGTCCAAGCAGCTCCAGGGCATTTCCATACCCCATCTCTTCCCTGGTCCTTCCGATCTGTGTTCCTGTAATCTCCGATCTGCCGCCCTGAAGTACTAATTCCAATACCTTAGGCAGGTTAAGCCAGCTGTTCGTTGTATTTCCGTTATCCTTCCCCATGATCAACGGCTCCTGACAGCCTGCCACGGAATAATCCGGCAGATCCTCCTCCCCTACACCGCGTGCCTTTAATATTTCAAAGAGGGCATCATCATTAAACAAGGACGGGGTCAGCGCTCCCGGTGTAAAAAAGAATCTTCCCATTTCCTCATACAGTCTGTCCGGTGTGTTTTTGTGAAGCTTTACCGAAAGGATCGGCTGCGGAAGATTCATGTCATAATAGGCATCAAACATGGCATAAGAGGTATCGTTTGTCAGATCGTTTCCCTCCTGATCACGTCCGCCGATGATCAGATTCTGGGAGATTGCCCAGCTTCTGTCCGCCACATTATAAAATACCAGCAAATGCTTAAACAATGCCGCTGTCATTTCCCTGTCCGTATCCTTCCTGCTCCTGTAGGGTTCAAAAATACGATCCGCATTTCCCACAGAAAAGGCGAAGGGATTGGGCGTTTGCTCCAGACACATGGTCTGCCATACCAGCAGGAAGGACTGAATGGCCTCATACAGATCAGAGGCTCCCCCGGCCGGGACTCTGCCCAGCGTATCTGCCATCAATGCAAAGCGTTCCTTCTCTTTTCCTTCCGTGCCTGCCGCCTTCTCCAGAGCAAGCAGACGATATCGCTCTGCCAGAACCAGCAGGGCATCTATGCTGTATTTCATTGCCTCATAATAGATCTTCTTTTCCTGATCCCTGGTCTCCTCCTGTCTGCGGCCAATCTCCTCCCGGACAGAGAGCGCCCCATTTGCAAGATATTCCCTTACATCCGGGATCACGTGTCCGGTCACCTGCTCCAGAAAAAATACCGCCTCCTGTGTATACCTCTCCACAGGAGCATAAGCAGCTGTCAATGCTTTGGCAAAATCATTTTGCGCATAATACTCCTTTACATGGGCAATCCTCTCCCTGGTGATATCCCCGACAGGCTCAATATCACCAAAAACCGTGGCCGGATCACAATATCCGCTAAAGGAGCTGACCTGAAATGCCGGATTGATCAGGGCATAGGAACGGGCAAAGGCGTCGTCCTGAGTTCCTGCAAAAATATGATAGTCCCCTAATGTCAGAGGGATCTGCCTCATCACCTCCACCAAAGTCTTCCCGATCCGTATGCAATCCGGCTCATCCTTAAATTTCTCATCACACTCCATGGCAATTTCTCTTGCAAGAAACCATCCTTCCAGATGATCCAGCTTCCGCTCTTCCTGAAAACGGGATTTTGCAAGCTCCGTAATCTCCTTTGCCGAATAAATCTCTTCAATTCTCATCTCAATGACCTGTCCCTTTCCCTGACCGGCATTATCAGGTCCTCATACAGACGATCCCGTATGCCTTCATTCTGTCTTCAAAAAATTCTCTGATCCCGGGCGGCAGATGTCCCGGCTTCATCTTATATTCCATTCCGCACTGCGCCCACTTGTCTCTCCCATACTCGTGATAAAGAAGGAATTCAACTCTCGTATTTTCGCCATGGAGCTTTTCACGGAACAGTTGTCCAAACCCTTCCGCATCCTCCCTGCTATCATTAAAGCCGGGGATCAGCGGAACCCTGATCAGCACATCAGGATGCTTTGCGGAAATCCTTTCCAGATTTCTGAGGGTCCATTCATTAGATACTCCGATCCACTCTCTGTGAACCTCCTCATCATAGTGCTTCACATCCATAATCCATTGCTCTACACAGGGGATAAGCTCCTCCATCCCCGGATGGCTTCCATTACATTCAATGGCCCTGTGGATTCCCTTTTTTCCAAGTTTCTCAAGCAGCTCTCTTACCCCGGCAAACTGCATACTGATCTCACCGCCGGTAAGCGTAACACCGCCCCCTTCAAAAAACACAGGCTTCGCCGCTTCACATTCCTTCACGATCTCATCTACAGAATATTCCTGGCAGGACAGACGGATCCCTCTCTGCCTTCGTTTGGTCACGCATGGTTTTTCTTTGCAGGAAATACACATCTGCCTGCAAAGCAGGCCCTCTCTGACAGCTCCTTTAGGACAGCAGCTTTCATCCAGCCATTCCTTTTGGGTTAGAAGCGCTCCCTCCAGCGGCATGCCCTCCGGGTTAGAACACCAGGGACAATGCATATTACACCCCTGCAGATGAAGCACCAGACGATTTCCTCTTCCGTCCTGAGAGTAGTTAAAGCCTTTTTGAAATATCCGTATCTTCATATCAAAAGCCTCCAAATCTCAGTGCCAGATGCTCTTCATCCCATATACCTCTGCTTCCGCCGAAAATCCGGTTTCGCAATTTATCTCCAGCTTTTTGCCGCGCATGTCCTGCCCGTAGCTTGCGGAAATCTCCTCCTGCAGGAAAAATTCACAGGACATGGTATCCCAGAGTACCCGCAGCTCCAGAGCGCCCTTTTTGGTTAATGTAAATTCCCGCCGTCCCCCGTCAAAGATCACCCTTCCGGTTGCCGGATCGTATACAAAGCTCCCCTTGTCGGCGCAAATCTTCAGCGGTCCGTCGCTTATAATGGTCAGACGGGTATCGCTCTGCAGCGGCAGAGAAAGCGCTGTTCCGGTGGTTTGGGTGACCTTATGTATCGTCGGCTCACCTTCGTGCAACAGGTCCAAAGCCGGTATGGGTGTACGCGCAACGCGATATCCTTGCAGCGTATTGACCAGCTTCAGAAGACAGGGAACCGTCATCTGCTGGGAAAATGGCATATCCGGATAGCAGGTAGTATCCTGCCAGGAAAGCTTGTCATCCCGCAGCCAGCTGATGTGCATCCGCCCGCAGGTATCATCCCTGCCTGACCAGGTCTGGCCGGCATAGGTACAGGTACCGTAATCCAACGGAAATCTTTCACCCTCCTGTGCGAACACACCATCAGAAAATTCCCCTACCCGATACATGCCGTCTGCCCCGTAAAGCACCCATTTAGGGGCACCGCCTCCCTCAGGGGTAAGACGAAACAGATCCGGGCACTCATACAGCTCATCCCCCCGGCCGGTCAATGTCCAGCGGTGAAGGTCATCGCTGTGATAAAACGCCACACAATTGCCGTTCTCATCTGTCTCATAAACCGCAATCCCAAAGCCGCCCTCGGGATCATGAAAAATACGGGGATCCCTCCAATCCATGCCATCCCTTGCAGGGATGAGGGGGCACTCCGGAAAAAGGGTAAAGGAGACGCCTTCATCTACACTATAGGCAAGGAACTGCCCCTCGGAGGGAAGCTTATCATCCGAACGGTAATTACCGGAGGCCAGATGGGTAAAGGCAGCGATAATGGCTCCCTTCCCATAGCCGGCCTTTCCTTCATAGTCAATGATACAGCTTCCCGATGCAATATGGCAGCTGCTCACCCAGGGGCGGATCCCGTCCGGATATTCCTTCCAATGAATCCCGTCCGGACTCACCGCATGACCCCAGTGGATGTTCACACCGCCATGGGTAATGCCATAAGGATTGTGCTGGTAATACATATGATACCTTTTGCCGTCAAAGACAAGTCCGTTAGGGTCATTCAACCAGCCCCTCCGGGAGGAAAAATGGTATTGCGGGCGCAGCTCTTCTCTGTACAGATCCGGATAAAGAGGATTATCCTCATCCATTGCACCCCCTTCCACAATTCCCTCAAGTAAGCCCTCCGGGGGATTGCCGTCGCAGGCATCCATAGTCATGGTAATGGTCTGTCCAATGTACTTTTCCAATTCCATACCGCACCAGAAATCCGGTCCATCTGCCGCAAGCCCCAGATAAAATTCGCCGATCTGCTTTCCTTGTGCTTCAAATTTTACATAATATCGGTCTGCATCCCGCCCAATGGGCAGATGCAGCCATCCCTTTTCTATTTTTATACTGCGGGTCTGCATGGGATACTCCTTTCACATGGTCGCAAGCTCAATATCTGATACCGCAAGGGTATCTGCCATAACATAAAACTCCACGGATGAACCGCCCCTGACAGACGCATCCAACCGCATGGTCATACCCCTTCCGTCCGCAAGCATCAGATCCAGGATATCATCATTGACCAGAAGATCGATCCGGATGCTTCCGGAAAGGTCAATCCCCTTAAGCAGACCACGGCCGCATCCCCGGTCAAAGTCCTCTCCCGGCCGTACAATGACCACCGTCCCTGCGGCAGGGTCCATTTCTATCCGATAGCTTCCGCGCCGCTCTCCATCCTCGGTACTCAGTGTCAGAAGCATCCCTGCCAGTCCATTTGCCTTTCCCGTCTCCAGTACTGCCCTCAGGCGGAAATCCCCTTCCATTGCAGGCAGCGCGGCAGAGGCACGGTTTTGTCCGGCATCCAGAAAAATATCCCCGGGACGTACCCTGTCCTTTACTGCAGGAAGGATCTCCTCTATCTGACAGATCCCCAATGTGCCGTCAGGACGCTGAAACAGCTCATGAGTCACGGCATTGCCTGCATATCCCCTGGGACGGCGCGCCAAAAATCCGGTAGAAAAGCGCCGCCTGCCAAACGGGGCAGTCTTCGGTACCTGTACCTCAAGGGCATCCAGCAGATCATTTTCCGGACGGATCCAGGGGCCGAAGGGGCTGCGGGACATACGGTAGCGGGCAATGGCAAAGTTGGAAAATACCAGATAGTACCATCCGTTCCATTCAAAATAATCACTGCATTCCGGCTGATCTGAATAGCCCGGCACGATAAAGGGTCCCTGCTGCTTCCACTCCTCTAAGTCGGTGCTGGTCAGGTGGGCAAGGCAGCCGCCGAATCGCCCTTCGTTTATAAGGGATGTGGTGACCAGCATATGATACTGTTCATCCGCTCCCCAAAAGACCATGGGATCACGGGCGGAAACCGGCTCATAAGGCTCTGTCAGTGAAAAATATTTCCCGGATTTTTCGAAATGTACCCCATCCCTGCTCACTGCCCAGGTCATCTGCGCAGGACTTCCGTCAGACATCCGCACAGCATAGAATGCATAGATCCTGTCATCCTTCCGGATCAGAGAGCCGGTACAGATAGACCCCTCCCATTGTTCGGTAATGCCTACCGCCATGGGATGAACCGTCCAGGTCTTCAGATCATCAGAGGAGACCTGAGCCCACTGGTGCGCTCCCAGCCCGCGCTTGCTCCCGTGAGAGCGCCGGTCAAAGAGATAATACAGACAATAACGCCCATCTCTCGCAAAAGGCATGCAATCCCCTACACCGGTGTTATGCCCGGGAAGCACAAAATTCTGGAAGGCCCCCGTAAAGACGGTTTCCGGCTCCTCCTCACAGGCTCCCGCAGCAGAGCATACCAGATCCGAAACCTCATCCACGGCAGAAATCTCCCATACTTCTCCAACAGGCTCTCCTAAAGGCCACTCCTCATCCTCAAGCTGCCCATCCACATACAGCCGGAAGGAAAAACCATACCAGACGATACGGATCTGTCCGCTGCATTTAGGGGAAGTCAATGTGAAACAAAGCATGGCATCCTTCTCTCTGCTTTGCCCCATCCGGTTCCACTGTGTGCTGATCTCCACACAAAGCATTTTGTCACGGGAGACCTTAAACGCCGATGTCTCTCCCGAACGGGCCTCCACCAAAATCCCTGTCCCCTCTTTTTCAAGCACAAAATCCAGTTCCCACGGAGATTTACATCCTGTAAACGTTGTCAAAGCCTTCATAATCATACCAATCCTTTCTGCCAGAGCATATGTAAAGGTTCAAAGTCTCTTTGCTCCGGCGCATATCCCTCTGTTCGTTTCAAAAAAATCTCATCAGCCTTCTTCTCCGCGGAAATAGACTGACGGTGCCTGCAGCATCTGGTCATAAGCCAGGACACTGGCCCCCATCAGCATGGGATCCCCCTCCAGTGTACAGACTCTGACCTGAAGTCTGTCATAAATCTCCGGCATCAGGTACTCCCTGAAGGTACGGTCAGCCACCTGGAGAAACAGATTTCCGCCCTCAGTGATCTTGTCGGCAAACACCACTGTAGCCGGATTAAATGTGTTGATCATGCCTACAACTCCGAAGCACAGATAAGACACTGTCTTGCTGTAGGCCCGGCGGGCAGCCACATCCCCCTCCCGCACAAGAGCCAGGATCTCCCCTGCCGCTGTGTTCTCCGGCAGAGAATCGGGCTCCATGGGGTTAAAGGCCTCCTGGCGGTAAAGATTCTCAAGCGCCACCGTAGAGCCGTACAGCTCGAGACAGCCCCGGTTGCCGCATTCACAGCGGGGACCGAATATATTGATGCTGGCATGACCGAATTCACCTGCGAAACCGTCCCGTCCTCGATAAACCGATGATTCCAGAATCAGCCCGGCGCCGATCCCCCGGTCTGCGCAGATAAAAAGCATATCGGAATTTCCCTCGTATCCGGAATGCCACATTTCAGCCAACGCTCCGCAGTTGGCATCCTGATCCACAAAAACAGGCAGCCCAAAAGCCGCCTCCAGCTCGGCTCTGATATCAATATCACTCCATCCCGGGAAACCGCTCATCAGCGAAATGCGCCCGGCAAAATAATTATAAGGTCCCGGAACAGCAACTCCGATACTCAACACCGGAACCTCCGCACGGGCGATCAGGCGGCTCAGCATACCGATAAGTCGTTCCATAGTAGGCTCCGCCCCCTCTTCGGAACTGATCTCCCTGGAATCCATATCATACAGCCTGCCAGCCATGTCATAAACAGCAGCATTTATATAGGTACGATTGATCCGCACTGCAGCCACCCGGTAACGCTGGGCATTCAGATGCAGCCGGGCAGCCTTACGGCCAATTCCGTTACCTACTCCTTCCAGCTCTGATACCGTCCCCCACTCTATGAGCTGCCCAATGATCTTGGTAATCGCAGGCTGGGTAAGTCCGGTGGCTCCCGTAAGCCGGATGCGTGTACATTCCGCATCAGCGCGCAGTGCGCGGAGCACAACGGAAATATTGTTTTCCTTTTGAACATTCTGATTAATAGACCCCTGTTTCATCGATATTTTCCTCTTCTTCCTTTTGGCCCGCCCGTAACCCGAAACCGGAGCGGTATTCTTCATTTTATAACAGCATAATAAAATTCTGTCTTATTATAACACGCATCCGGATCGTTCCCAACCAACAGTACCTTATCACCCTTTCTTACCCGCAATTAAATTATGGCGAAATTAAATTCGAGTCCATCTTACCACATATTTTTGGAACATGCAAGATTCAATTTAATATCATTTAAGCATTTTGAACAATACATTTTGGAAATATTTAATATTTTTGATAATTGTGTTGACATTGCTAAATTGTATGTGTTATTATTTCTTCAACATTTAAATTACGCCGTTAATTAATTCGGTTGATGAAATTCAAAAAAGGGAGGATGAACCATTATGATCGGAAGAAAAACCGCACCTGGTCTCAAACCATCGAATAAGCCGCTCTGGAAACGGATGAGACACAGCTGGCAGCTATATGTGCTGGCTCTGCCTGCTATCATCTGTATTATAGTCTTTTCCTATGCACCAATGTACGGTGCGATCATTGCCTTCAAAGACTATAAGGTAAATCTGGGCATTCTGGGAAGTCCATGGGCAGGGCTCAAATATTTTAAGCAGTTCATCAATCTGCCTAATTTCAAAAGCCTGCTTGAAAACACCCTTAAGATCAGTATTTACTCTCTGCTCTGGGGCTTTCCCGCTCCGATCCTGCTGGCGCTGATGCTCAACCAGGTACGGTCCAAGGGTTATAAACGTTTTGTGCAGACAATTACCTACGCACCTTACTTTATTTCCACCGTTGTACTGGTTTCCATGCTGAGTATTTTTCTCACACCGAGCAGTGGATTTATCAATAAGATCATTCAGAATTTCGGCGGGCAGGCCATCACCTTTATGGGCGAGCCCAAATGGTTCCGCACCGTATATGTTGCCTCCGGCGTCTGGCAGGGAGCCGGCTGGGGCGCCATCATCTACCTTGCAGCCTTAGGCGGCGTGGATCCTACGCTCTATGAGGCCGCCATGGTAGACGGAGCATCCAAATTCCAGCGCCTGATCCACATTGACTTCCCATGCATCCTGCCCACCATCGTCATTATGTTCATCCTGAATATGGGCAGCCTGCTCAATGTAGGCTACGAAAAGGCTTACCTGATGCAGAACTCACTGAATATCCCTGTCAGTGAGATCATATCCACCTATGTATATAAGATCGGTCTGATAAACGGTAATTTCAGCTTTTCGGCTGCCGTAGGCATGTTCAACTCGGTGATCAATTTCGTACTGGTCATATCGGCGAACTATATCAGCCGCAAGCTGACAGAAAATTCACTGTGGTAGGAGGTTAAACAATGGGCAAAAATACAGAAACAACAAGCAATAAAAATAGAAAAAAGAAAAATAAGCCTGTGCGCGTAAAGCAGATGTCCTCTGACCGCTGGTTCGATCTGATCAACTATGCCATTCTGGGGATTGTCGCCATCATCGTTTTGTATCCCCTCTACTTTGTACTTGTGGCATCCGTAACTGACCCAATGGTGGTCAACAACGGGACACTGCTGCTCTACCCTACCAAGTGGTATACAAAAGGATATCAAAAGATTTTTGCTTACCGGTCACTGTGGCTGGGGTATCGGAACTCTCTGGTCTACATGGTGCTTGGCACTGCCATTAACCTGGCCGTTACCATTCCCGGCGCTTATGCGCTCTCCCGCAAGGATTTTGTGGGACGGGGGCTTGTGCTCAAGCTCTTTGCCTTTACCATGTTCTTTTCAGGAGGGCTGATTCCGTCCTATATCATCAATACCTCACTGGGCATGCAAAATAACCTGTGGGCCATGATCCTCCCCGGCGCACTCAGCGTCTGGAACCTGATGATCGCCCGGACCTTCTTCTCCTCCACCCTGCCGGAGGAGCTGCTGGATGCGGCTCATATTGATGGCTGCAGCGACTTCCGTTTCTTTTTCAGGATGGCGCTCCCGCTCTCAAAGGCCCTCCTTGCGGTCATTACACTGTACTATGCGGTAGGCCACTGGAACGGTTATTTCCATGCATTGATCTACTTAAACAAAGAGGACATGTTCCCCCTGCAGCTTGTGCTGCGCAACCTGCTGATCGTCAATCAGGTAAAGTCCTCGTCCATGACCTCTGATCTGCAGAACATGGCCGATAAGATCCGCCTGGCTGAACAGCTCAAATACGGGATCATCGTGGTATCCTCCCTGCCCCTGCTCATTATTTACCCGTTCCTGCAGCGCTTTTTCACCAAAGGCGTGCTGGTGGGATCCATCAAAGGCTGATTTGCATGCTCTGTCACGGAGCTACAAATAGATAAACAAACACAAATTCCTAACAAGGAGGTAATGCAATGAAAAAGAAAAAACTCGTAACTCTTCTCCTGACAGGCATGCTGCTGGTCACCACCTGTTGCTCCTGCGGAAAATCCTCTGCCGGTGCAGACTCCGATCCGGCCCAGACTGACACATCGGATCAGACTTCCGCCGCCGATACCAAGGATACGTCGGACACAGCAGGCACATCGGATGATGCCGGGGAGAGAAAGTCCCTCAGCGTCCTTTACACCAAAAATGCCATTTCCATGCCTATTGCGGAGATGAAGGTCATCACCGACACAGAGGAAGAGTGCAATGTGGATCTGGAGGTCATTGAGGTTCCTGACGAGGGCGCTGATGAGAAGATCAGCCTTATGATCAACACCGGAGATCTCCCGGATGTCTTCATGGAAGGCGTATCCGCAAGTACGATCCTCAACTATCAGGGGCAGGACATTTTCGTTCCTGTAACCGAATACATTACTCCCGAGCTCATGCCCAACCTGTATTCCATCCTGGAAGATAATCCCGAGTACCGTGCGGCTATGACAGCACCTGACGGTGAAATCTGGGGCTTCCCTTATATCGAGGAAATGTTCGGTCTTGTCTGCAATCAGGGTATCCTCAGCATCAATACCGACTGGCTGGACGCACTGGGTCTGGACATGCCCACTACTCTCGATGAGTACAAGGAATGTCTGATCGCGTTCCGCGACAACGACTGCAACGGCAACGGCGATCCTAACGATGAGATTCCCTTTATGTTCCGTATCGGTTCTTCAGGGATCGGCTCCTGGAGAAACAACCAGTCCATCGGTCAGTTCTTCGGCTGCTGGGGACAGGCAGACACCGGTGACCGTCTTGCATTAGTTGACGATGACAGCACCGTTATCTGTACCGCCACCACCGATGCCTACAAGGAAGGGCTTAAATGGTTCAACGAGCTCTACAATGAAGGTCTTCTCTGGACTGACTTTGCACTGAATGACGAAGCTGCCCTGCAGGCCGCACTCAATACTGACGACTGCACCGTTGGCTCCATGGTGGTATTCTCCATCATCGACATGGTTCCCGCAGAGCGCCGTGCCATGTACTCCGCAGTTCCTTATCTGCAGGGACCGGGCGGTGAATACGGTATCAAGGATAACATTTCCGAGATGCACAACTCTGTCAGCATAGCCATCACCACTGCCTGTGAGGATCCTGCCTTTGCCGCTTCCGTCATCGACGCCTTCTTTGATCCCCAGCGCTCTGTGGAATCAAACTGGGGTTCCATCGGCTTGTACTATGTTCTTGACGAAAACGGGGTTATGCAGTGGAACCACGACGCGGAAATGCCAGACGGCATCGATACCTTCAGCCAGCTACGCACCTACTGCACACCTACCCGTCCGGCCATCGTTCTGTCGGAATACTATGACACCGTTGTGGCATATCCGGAGGACGCCGCAGATCTGTACAGCGACATGACTACGGTAGGCTTTGTTGAGAAGCACTTAAATGACACCATCATCCCGCCCAACATGTGGTACTCGGCTGAGGATCAGGAACAGATGGCTCTGATCTCAGACAACCTTTACAACCTGATCGACAACTATAACGCCATGGCCATCATCGACGGCAACATCGATGCAACCTGGGGTGATTATATCAAGAGCCTGGAGGACGCGGGCCTTAACACTTATCTTGAGATCGTACAGCGCAACTACGATGCCTATGATCTTACACTGGACAGCATCCTTTCCGGTGTTGAGAAATAAATTTCTTTCTTGACATACAAAACCAGAGATCCCCAATCCGGATCTCTGGTTTTTTGTTCAATAAGCCGATTCGTGAGGCATTCCGGCGTTTGATCCCGTGAGCCGGCCTGTATTTTCTGTTCTTGCATTTTGCCGTCCTTACTTTTATACTAAACGGTGGATGACAGCACTGTTCGCACATCTGCTGTCATCCACCGGATTTTACTTATAAGGAGGGCATAAAACCAATGAAACTTACTACCAAGGGGCTGGTCCAGACCGGGCTGCTTTTGGCCATCTGCATTGCCAGCCAGTTTTTCAAAAACCTTTCGGTCTATCTCACCGGACCTGTTGTCAATACCACCATCATTCTGGCAGTTCTGGCCGTGGGGCTCTGGAGCGGGCTCTTGATCAGCATCATCGCTCCTGTTACCGCCTTTTTTATCTCGGGTTCCCCTATTATGGCTGCTATTCCTCTGATGTTTCCTGCCGTTATGGGAGGCAATGCAGTCCTGGCTGTGTGTGTGTGGTTTTTTCATTCCCCCAAAAATACTTTCGGCAAAGGGCATTCTTCCCAAAGGCTCATTGCGGGCCTGGCTGTGGGTTCCGTGCTGAAGGCCGCCTTTATGGGAATAGTGATCGTCCTGATCCTTCTTCCCTCTTTTGGAGATCATATTGCAGCAAAGCTTCCCAAGCCTGAGGCGCTTCCCGGCGTGTTGGCCACAGCAAGGATCACCTTTTCCCTGACCCAGCTTATCACGGCTCTGTGCGGAAGCCTCCTGGCTTATCTGATATGGATCCCTCTGAAAAAATATCTGGAAGCGGGGGAGCAGCCGTAATAGTCCGGCTGCCATTAAGTCTGTTTCTGCTGCACCCGCCAATAAATATTGCCTGACCGCTCCAAAAGCTTTTCGGAGATCATATCCCGGCGCAGCGTGCAGAAATCATCATAAAAGTCGGCAATGATAATATTGACTTCGCGTTCGGTATATTTCTTTTCAAATTCAAAGGCGTCAACGATCACCTCAAGGATGATCCTTTCTTTCTTCCTCTGGGCGGGAATGGATTTTAACTTTCCGTATTTAAAGAAGGCATCTATAACTCCTTTACGGTACTTTGCCTCCCGCTCCTCCTGAATCGCCGCATCGTCCGGTTTTTCTTTGATCAGATCAAGAATACTGATCCTGAGGATATCGGTCTGAATAGAATACATCGTATAGTACTGTGTTTTATAGGAAGTCACCAGTCCTGCTTCCGTAAGCTTCTTCATATGGAAGGATACGGTTGATGCCGACAGATCAAGGCGCTCTGCCAAACGTTCCACATACATATCCTCTATGGCCAGCGCCTTGAGCAGATGAAGCCGGGACTTATCTGACAGGCATTTAAAGATCTGGATTGTTTCATTTTCGGTCATCTCTTCTCTCCCTCCTCCTGAAAAATATTCTTTTTGATATCCTCTGCGACACCCAGCTTAATATTTTCGATATGCATGGCCTTAATATCGTCATGGTCTTTGGCTTCCTCATAAGCTGCGCGCCAGCCTGAGGGAATCTGTTCCAGCTTTTCCCTGAAAAATCCACAGATCTTCGTCTGGTCATCGCCATACTGCTTCCGTGCCACCAACAATACTGTTTTGAAAATATCATAGACGTTTTCTTTTATCTTCTCGAAATCCGCCTCATCGCCGTAACCCTCTTCCTGCAGCCGCTTGCGCTCGTTGGCGCAATGAGCTCTTCTCTGTTCTAAATATTCAAGCGCTTTACTGTCCATTTTGCTCCTTTCCGCTTCTCTGCTTTCCTGCTTTCCTGATACCCGCCCGGGTCAGACATGGTTATGTATAGTGAACGACAAAAATTTTTGTTTTTGGCGTTCACTGCGCCGATTTTGCGCTGCGCAAAGCGCAGCATTTACCTTTGCAAAATCGTGCGTATCCCCCGGAGGGACTATAGTGAACGACAAATTATTTTGTCGTTCACTATAAGTTTCTTACATCTTTGTCTCAAATCATCATCCATATATATAGATATAAATTTTACATTTTGATTGTATAATAATCATTACTATATTGTCAATATTATTTCTATATTTATCGAATTAATTTTTGATGGACTTTCCGATCAGATCTACCAGAAAAACAGCCCGCCTGCTTGTGGCAGACGGGCCATTCTTTTTATTTCTTATTTCGAGTGATGGTTATTCCATCTCGAGAGATGTGTTATTTCATCTCTTCTTCTTGCTTCTTGATCATTCTACGAACCATTTCACCGCCGATAGATCCGGCTTCCTTGGATGTTAAATCGCCGTTGTAACCTTCTTTTAAGTTAACACCAAGCTCAGAAGCAACTTCTGTTTTGAAACGATCCATAGCTGCCTTAGCTTCAGGAACTTCTACTCTATTAGATTTGCTGCTAGCCATCTTTTTCACCTCCGTTATCTTATTTGACTGCCTGGCAGTCATTCTTCAAGATAAGCGATAGTAAGAATTTCGCTTATCCTGAAGATTTCTCTCTGTAGAGCTCCCTTCTGTTCAAAGCTGTTTCTTTATCACTTATCTTGTTCATAGTATTAACGGTGTTGGCGAAATTATTTTGGTAAGTTTTTCCGATATTTCTAAAAGAGGCCGCGCCGCGGCAAAGGGACTAAAAACTTCTTAATTTATCCTCCTCACCACTTTCAACGTTTTCCACAGATTTTATCTTTAAATAATAACCGTACTCTGCATTGACCTGTACGTAGACCCGATCTCCTGCCTTGTGTCCCATAAGGGCTTTCCCTATCGGTGATTCCACACTCACAAGGCCTTCCAAGGAATTGCCCCGCATGGTGGTCACGATCTTCAGCTTCTGGGAGGTGCCGTCCTCCTCGAACTCAACCTCCACTGTCTTGTTCATGCCTACCTCGTCTTCTTCAGAAGCATCCGAGATCACCTCTGCCGTTTTGATCATTCTTTCTAAAAAGCGGATACGGCTTTCGTTTTTATTTTTTTCTCGTTTGGCTGCGTAATATTCAAAGTTTTCGCTCAGGTCTCCATGAGCCCTGGCCTCCTTTACCGCTTCCAAAAGCTTTGGGCGGATGACCAGCTTCCGCTCCTCTATCTCAGCCTCCATGGCATCGATGTCCTTTTGCGTCAATTGATTAAACATTTTGATCCCCCTACACATCAAACGCCGGCACGTTTCACGAGCCGGCTTATTGATCAAACGCCGGCACGCTTCACGAGCTGACTTATTGATCAAATGCTGCCCCGCTCTGCGAGGCAGCTTACCTGTCATATATCGCCTTCTTTATCCAATGCTCATGCCGCCGGCCTCAAGCTGGACGGTTACCAGTTTCTTACAAAGATACTGTATCAGATCCTTTCGGGTGATGATCCCGATAAACCGTTTCCGGTCATCGATCACCGGGACGAAGTTCTGGTTCATGGCCTTATTCATCAGATCTTCCATATTCACGTCCACATCCACCGGCTCATTGTCAAAGTTGCGGTTTACTGCTGTCATGGGGATCTCCTCTACCCTGCGCAGGGACAGATCCCCATGATCTTTTATGTACCAGAGGATATCTCCCTCTGTTAAAGTTCCCATGTAGCATCCGTCCTTTTTGCGGATCACAGGAACTGCTGCGTATCTGTGGTTTTCCATTTTTTCTAATACCTGGCGGAGCGTGTCTGTATCATAGACATGGGCCACCTCACTTTTGGGTGTCAAAAAAAATAATATGTTCATTGTTTCTCTTCTCCAGCTACTTCATGTATACAATCTTCTCTGCCATAGTATCTGCCGCTTCTTTATCCGCCAGACAGGTAAGGATCTCAAGTGCAAAAGGAATAGAACATCCCATGCCCCGTCCGGTAATGATATTTCCGTCCCGCACCGCCGGTTCACAGACAATTTCCGCCCCTTCTAACTGCTCCTCAAACCCCGGATATGCAGTCGCTCTTTTTCCTTTCAGAAGTCCTCTGTGGCCTAAGATAGATGGAGCCGCACAAATCGCGCATACTGTTTTGCCTGCGGTGGCAAAAGCATCTACCTGCTCCATCAGCATTTCACACGCCTCCAGATTCTTCGTGCCCCCAAGACCGCCGGGCAGTACCAGCACATCCTCCCGGGTAAAGTCCACATCCCCGATCAGGCAGTCCGTCACCACCGGGATCTGATGGGAGCCCATCACGGTCTTTTCTTCCATGACGGAAACCATTTTCGTCTCAAATCCCTGCCTGCGCAAAATGTCTACCACCGTAAGCGCCTCTATCTCCTCAAAGCCTGTTCCAAAAAATACACATATCCTGTTCATGTCTATCCCCATACCTTTCCGGAGCCTGCCGTTTCCCGCTCAGGCTCATTGAATTCTGATAAAATCATTTTACCATTAATTGCATGGGATTACCAATAAATGATTTGTAAACTTTAATTATAAAATGGTTGATTATCTCCAAAAAGCCTTGATTTACGGGCTTACACGCAGGATTTCAAGCTGAATTTACTACCAATTTACTACTTTTGAGGGAAAG
>CANDAG010000010.1 GCA_947382625.1 uncultured Lachnospiraceae bacterium | reverse complement strand
AGCAACTATGCGGTTTTCAGCCATAATTATCAGTGGCTGGTGAATAATTCAGGCTTACTTCTAATTTCGTTATATTATCTACATGAACAGAAAATCTCATTTCTTGCTCACACCAACCGTCATCATACTTTCCAGTAATATATTTTATACCCGTTGAGCGCGTTGTAGGGCAAGCTTCAAAGGCATCCCAATACTGATATACACTCAAATTATATTTTTTCATAATATCAATACTATTCATGGTAGCATTTAATGAATGTAATAAAGGTGTCTCCCCCGCCTCGTTCACAGGCATATCTGCCTCATTATCAATATATAAATATTTTTGTTTCTCAACATAATAATTATGAACCGAAGGTGCCCTTTTTATAGTGTATACATTTCCCACTATTCCTATAGCCAATAAAAATATACATGCTGAAAATGCTCCTATTTTCATGCCTTTTTTATCTATAGAACTATATGCGAAAATCCATATAGTTGAAGCTATTGATATCTTAATATGAACCGTATACCATTCATTACTAAACCACTCCCATCCATCAGCCCTTCCCAACAATACTAATGTAAAAACGCCAATACCGTATACTATACACATAAGGGGAAGCCAAGTTTTCTTATACATCTGCTCCCTAAAAAATAAAATAACACTTAGTAATGTAAGAATAAAAACAACTGCTCCTACTGCCAGAAAAAAGGTTGCTCGATAAATACTACTTTCGTGAAATGCCCATCCCAAAACTCCATTGGCATACCAAGCAAACACCCCTTTCATCAATTCAATTGGGTGTAAAAAAACCGACAAAAGACTTGCACCAATTCCGCTCTCTCCTCTCAAAAAATCGCCATACTCAATTAGATATATAGGTATTGTTGCCAAATAAGTACTTGCTATTATAATACTTCTTTTTCCCCATTTTCTATTTTTGAAAAAAAGAAATATAATAATTGCCCATACGCAAGGAACACCAGCAAATGAGTATAATGTACCGAATACATTTATGCTCAAAACAATCAAAATTTCAGTGACAGCAAAATGTAGTTTGCTACATTCATTTTCTCCCAGTTCTTGATCAACCATCAGCATCGCTAAAAGGAAAAAAAGAAGTCCTAATCGCACCTGCGTTTCCATTGCTCCAGATGATGCTTGGAAAAACGAAAACATAAAAACCGACTCTACCATAACCCAAAATATCATACTTCTTCTTGGTTCCAATGTCTTTATTGTACTATATATTAAAAGCCCCCCCGATACCATTACATTAAAATCATTCAAGTATACATCAAAAAGCGTTGTTCCATGAAAAAATATCACATTTACTAAATAAATCAGATTATTCGCCAACATTCCATGCTCACCATATCTTGAAAACAAATCAGAAATCTGGAGTTTACCCGAATAATACAAATCTGCTAATGGTATTTGATCAAACCAAGTCATGTGTGGAAGTTCCACAAAAGTCACCTTACAATATATAATGTATACTACCCCAAATAATGATGCCAAAATATAACAAACTTTTCTGTTTTTACTACTGAACCTTTCATTCATCTTGTTAGCCACCTCACATTAAAAGATCAAAATTAACTGTTTCAAAGCACCTAAACAACCCCAAAATTGCTTAAGATTGATTGTTAGATATCAGAACACTTGACAACCGCCCATCCTCCGATCTACCCGTATTTTCATGTACCCAAAAATTTGATAAGATTTGAATCGTATTTATCGTTTTAGGGGACAACTCAACTTCTACTGATGTTAAATTTCCTGTTAATTCAAAAAATATTTCTTTTTCACTATTAACAATAATTGTACCATTTGGTGAACCAACTAATTGTTCTGTTTCTGGATAGTAGAATGTTAGTACGTATTTGCTGTTTGTACTTCCATATATTTCAAATTTACAATCTGGCTCAAACCATCCATCTGCATATATCCCATAAATTGCATATGGCCTATTAGATATAGGACAAACATCAGTAATATCTGTATACTTTCTTTCACTTATATCCTCCACTAATATAACACTATTATCTGTTCGGTTTATTTGTGCTTGCATTGTATTTTTAACATAAGTCACATGCAAACTATGACTATTAATATAAGGAGAAAAGAATTGCTCCCAATACGTATCTTCTCGTTCGCCCCAAGCAGGATCTGAGCTAATAATAATTATTTCCCTACCATTTAAGGACTGTCCATATTTTCCAACTGTTGTGTTATATAACTCTCTGGAAAAATCTTTTTCTCCCCAATAATATAAATTGATATAATGTTCTCTATAATACTGTTCTGTTATAAGAGTCAATACAAAAAAAAGGAAGGTCAACAATATCATAATATTTTTTCTATAATGTTTTAGCACAGCACATAACATGTATACCAGCATAACGGAGAACATTGCGTATGATACATAAATCCAGCGCATTTCAACGCGAATTGTTATACTGGACGAAACAATACATGATGATATGAAAAGCAAAAACATTACAAATGGCTTAATGTTCGTTTTTCTAAAATTTCTATTTACAACCAACAATCTTACAAATAATAGGAAAAGAGTTAGTATTAACAATAACCTTATTATTAATAGAAGATTAATACCCAAGGATACTTGATTGGCACTAATTCCATTTAGATATTGGGGACCACACTGAAAGCCTAAAATATATCCAACTTGTGAAAAACAATACTTTACAACTGTCTTAAAGTTGAAAGTTTCCACCATATTTGTTCCACCTGTACCATCCAACATTCTGTTTCCAAATAATACAAATCTAACCCCCCAAAAAGAAACCATCAGAAAAAAAGGTAATAGAAGTTGTTTTACGCTTTTTCTTTGTAATCCATTTTTAAGATAGACCGCTCCTGCAAATAAAATAAATAATACAAAATATCTCTCATGAATGTACAAAATAATTGCATATAAAACTATTGATATTCGAAAATATTTTTGTTCTTTCTCACCCCAAATATAAAGTAGGAGCGTAAACTGTATCCCTATTGCCAAAAAAACTCCCATGCCTTCCATAATTCCGAACACTTCTGAGATATTATAGTATGCAAAATGGGAGGCTATAAACAGGATGCTGCTCATTAAAGCTATCACTGCTTTTTTCACTCTACTATCACTTTTTATTATCCAATAGGTAAATGAGAAAACCAAAATCGCATTTAAGTAATTTAATAACAAAAGAATTTCATCAATAATCTCCAAATTCTGTTTCGATATTTTCAAAACAATATACATTACAAACATTGCAATTGGTCTAAACTTCTGGGATGTCAAAGCAAACGAAAACTCTTTCCAGTTTTTTGATTGTTGAAAAGCAATTACAAGGCTCAAATCATCTTTATAAAACACTCTATTTCCCTTAGTGATCCACGCATTAAACAGGATATTTACCCCGAATAATATTACCAATCCAAATATTACAAAATAACCCTCTTTTGATCTGTTATTATTATCCATTTTCTCTGGTTCTCCAATCTGCCAATACTCTCGATACATAGACTACACCATCCAAACTCTAAAGTGCATTGGTTAAATCTATGGAGCAGTAATCATCATATATTTTTATCGATATATCAATAGATACTTATTCGCTAAAAAAAAATTCTTCCAACATTATACACCAACAATGATATATTGGCAAATGTAATTCCTGCACCATAAAGGTTTCCATCTCCGGCACACATACGGCAACATCTGCAATCCTTTTCAACTCGCCACCATTATTTCCTATCAGTCCCACTACCTTAATTCCCATTGCCTTCGCAACCACCGATGCTTCAATAATATTTTCACTATTGCCGGAAGTAGAAATACCTAAAAAAACATCTCCTTCTCTCCCATATCCAAGTAATTGCTGCGCATACATCCCTGCACCGCCTACATCATTAATATAAGCCGTCGTCAATGCTTCATGCGAAACGAGAGCTATCGCCGCTAATGGGCATTCCAAATTCTGTGCTAATGATTTTCCGCGTACCGGATCAATGTTCACCAACGTTTTTTGCAGTTCTACTCCAATCGGTCTTGCTATCTTAAAACGTTTCATTAATTCGCCCACAATATGCTCTGCGTCTGCAGCGGAACCTCCATTTCCGGCAACCAGAAGCTTTCCGCCATTCATATAGCATTCTTCCAGCAATAAATAAGCGTCTATAATACTATTTTTAATCACCGCTAAGCACGGATACCTGCTTATAAGAGAATCAATATGCCTTAATAATTTATCTTCCATTTCGCCTACCCATTTTCTCTCTGACTAAATATTTGCTGCATACACTCCAGTAAAGAGTTCCCCGTAATATCCTGTCCCCAAAATGACTTGTCATTTGAAACCAAAGCAGTATTACATCCGGCTGCTTTTCCTGCTTTAATATCATTTTCTCCATCACCAACGATCCACGATTCAGATAAATCTATATTATATTCCTTTGCTGCCTGTAAGAGCATTCCTGGTTTCGGCTTTCTACAATCACACTTTATCTTCAATTCCGGAATCTCTCCTTCGAATCCCTTATCCGGATGATGAGGGCAGTAATAAACCGCATCAAGATAAGCCCCTTCCAAGCCTAATAATGTTTCCATCTTTTTATGTATTTCCAATAACTGCGCTCTGTTAATATCTCCGCGGGCAATTACCGGCTGATTCGTAACAACAATCGCTAAATACCCCTTTGCATTGATCAGTCTGACAGCCTCCGCCACGCCAGGTAACAATACAAATTCATCAATATCTTTCAAAAATCCTACATATTGATTAATCGTTCCATCTCGATCCAAAAAAATAGCTTTTTGACAATTTCTCAAGTTTTTTGACTGAATAACTCCGTTCTTTAAATCCGAACAAACCCCTTGGTAACGCTCAGGAGTCCCCATATCTTTCACATATTCAGGGCTATGATATGCATACATCTTTCCAGTTGCTGCCAAAGGCTTAAGCAGTTGCCTGTCCAAATCTATTTTTTCACCCTCAATTTCCTGTTCCAATACGTTGGGGGATATCACATGAAGGCCGGCGTTGACACAATTATTATAATATAGAGGCCTGACATCTTCTTTTGACAACCATCTCTGCACTACATTGTTTTCATCGGTAAAAATCAACCCACTGTCAAAAGGATGACTATTAGGATGTGTAAATAAGGTTACCCACCCTCCATGTGCTTTGTGATATGCAACAAACCGTTTAAAATCCACATCAAACATAGCGTCCGCATTAAGCAGCAAAAAATCTTCCGTTAATTGATCCCGTATTTTAAAAAGTGCTCCGGCATTTCCTAATGGTTCTTTTTCAAAGTAATAAGTAATATGCACCCCAAACGGCTTACCAGTTACCGGGGATGTTCCGTCTCCGTCTCCAAAATAGTCTATAATGACTTGTCCCAGATAGCCTACTGTTAAAATAATATCAGTAAATCCCTGGTTCCGAAGGCCTTCCAGTTCATATTCTAATACAGGTTTTCCATTTATAGGAATCATCGGTTTCGGAATATCATTAGCTATTGACGAAATTCTGGTACCTCTGCCCCCGGCCATTATAACTACCTTCACAGCTTTGCCTCCCTGTCATCAATTATATCAAAAAATTCTTCCCATAGTATTTCTTATGACATATTCTCTACTGATTCATAACTTTCCGGTGAATAATAAATCACACGTGTTCCCTCATTTTCAAATTCAAATGGCACATTCAATAAGTCTTTCATAGCTGCTCTTACACTGCTCTGTTGCTCCTGCTGCACATAAAATAATAAAAAACCACCTCCACCAGCGCCTAAAAGTTTTCCTCCCAGTGCTCCGGCTTTTATACCCTTCTCATAAATTGCATCTATGCTATCCGTTGTAACTGCTGATCCTATTTTCCGTTTAATTTTCCAGCTCTCATTAAGCAATCTCCCGAATTCATCCAAGCTACTTTCTTTATCTGTCAAAACTTTTTCGGCAATGTCTACAAACTCATGTATTTCCCTTAATTTACTTAATTGACTGCCATTATCTAATTTATTAGCCTTTTGAATGTCCGCCGAAAATCTTGAAAATCCTGTGAAAAATAGCATTAAATTCTTATTCAGCTGTGCTTTTTTTTCTGGTGAAATAATAACCGGAAGCACTTCGTATCCTTCTGCATTAAAATTAATTCGGTTAAATCCCCCAAATGATGCTGCTATCTGATCCTGCCACCCACCAGTCTCATTGCATAGTACGCGCTCTAAATAGATGGCCTGATCAGCCAGTTTCTTTTTATCTGCATATTTCCCCTTCAAAGCATAAAAGGCATTTAACATTCCTACCGCAAATGAACTACTGGTTCCTAGTCCTGAACGTGCCGGCAGATCTGATTCATATGTCAGTCTGATTTCGTGCATATCCAGCATCTTCATAGCATTTCGGATTGCCGGATGCTGAATTTCATCATAAGTATTCACATATTCCATCTGAGAATATGTAAGATGTGTCTTGTACTCAAAAAAACGCGGCAAATGTCTTACTGTTACATAACAATATTTATCAAATGTTGTAGACAGGACAGAACCGCCATATTGTTGAAAATAATCTTGCATATCTGTGCCGCCGCCAAAAAAGGACATTCGAAATGGTGTCTTAGTGATGATCATAGTATTCCCTCAGTTCTAGTTAAAGTCTGACTGGATAATGCTCCACACAGCTTCCGTACTAAAATTATCCTTCATGTATTTTTGTTCTGCCATTGATAATCTTTCAAGTTCATCCGGATTTTCATATAAACTGCATACTCGATCTGCAAATCCCTCTTTTTCATCTTCTATGGCAACAATATCATCAATACCTATAATTCCTTCTGCCCCTATCGAAGTTGTAATCACAGGTAATCCATTATACATCGCCTCCACTACCTTACCCTTAACCCCAGCCCCATAACGTAAAGGCACTACAACCATTTTACACGTATCGTATAGGTTTTGTAACTCGCTATCTGTCAAAAAACCTTTTACAATAACATTTTTACTTTTTAAATCCATTATTTTGGAGGTTGGAGCAGACCCCACAATATAAAGCATAATATCCATTCTATGCAAAATTAAAGGGAACACTTCCTTCACAAACCATAGCATAGCATCCTCATTGGGGGTATGTGTAAACCCGCCGACAAACATTATATGCTTTCGTTCGCGAAAGTTTTCGGGAATATCATCCCTGAAGTTCTCGTACGCAAACGCTTTTATTGCTTTCATGGAAATATCCGGATCAATTTGATGAACCACATCAACCTCTACCTCTGAAGGCGTATAGCTTATGTCTGCCTTCTTCATCAAATAAAATTCTTTCTCTTTCCATTCCTCGCTTTCCGCAATTAATGCCTTATTATGTGAAACTTCATATTCCCGCTGTACACGAAGAAAATGCAGATCCATCCCATAATACATAATTTTGGCATCGGTGTATTCTTTTAAAATATCAATATATTTAATACTGATATGTGGGCGATTAAGCCATATATAGTCAATCTCCCTGCCATTTGCTTTGACCCAGTTTTGCCAATTCTGTGCATAATAAACTCCATACAGCACCTCTATCCCCATCTGCTGAAATACAGTTGTATATGGTTCATGTTTAAAGAAATTGTCACCAATAAGCTTGATTGAATACCCCTTCGATGCAAATATTTTTAAATAATGATATAAGGTTCTTGAGCCCGCATCCTTGTCATATTGGGGTACATAATGATCTACCATAAGCAATATTTTTCTATTTTGACTTTTTTCGCGTGCCCTGAACACATTTGTTCCGTTCTCATCCTGTTCATTTTCCAGCACATTCTTCCACTTATCGTAAAATTTATTCCTGTTAACCTGCTGGTAATGCTTAATACCTCCTGACTCATCTGTTCCATTGGATATTCCTTCAAAATGCACAACCACCGAAAGCGGCTGATACATGACCTTATATCCATGCTTTCTCACCTCAAAGGCCAAATCGGAATCTTCGCAATAAGCCGGTTGATATCTTTCGTCAAAACCGCCTATTTCCTCCCAAACAGAAGCCTTTATCATAATACTTGCCCCTGAAATATAATCGGTCTCCTTGACATAATTAAACTCCGGTGCATCCGGATTCTGCCCATTTCCGTAATTCCATGCCGTTCCATCTCTCCATATAATCCCTCCTGCTTCCTGAAGTGAGCCATCCGGATAAATCAATTTAGATCCAACCATACCAATTGTGTTATCACTTTCAATTAGATCTACCAATGGCTGAAGCCAATTTTCCTGCGCCTGAGTATCATTATTCAAAAACAGAATATATTTTCC
The DNA here is from genome assembly GCA_947382625.1 of uncultured Lachnospiraceae bacterium. GTDB lineage: Bacteria > Bacillota > Clostridia > Lachnospirales > Lachnospiraceae > Suilimivivens. The sequence continues at coordinate 103,017 of CANDAG010000010.1, read as the reverse complement.
TGATGCATATTTTGCCGCATTGTTACAATTACAAAGGAAGCCCATGTTCGTACTATTTCGTATAATATGAATATTCTCTACCACCTCAGACAATCTCATGGTCAAATCATCTGATACATCATCAGCTATGATAATTTCATAAGATACCTTCCCGCTGTGGTCTGCAATAGATTTTAAGCAATTATACGTATAAGTAAACTGATTATAAACAGGTATTATAATGGATACTATCGGATCCTCAAATTTCTTAAACACCAGCTTACGACATTGACTAATATCCTCAATTTGCCCTGTCTTAATGATCTCCGGCACTTCTACCGGCGTCACCATGGCTCCTCTCATACGCTGGTCAAATTCGCTCAACTCCCTATTTATTGCTCTAAATCCACCCTGGCGAAACGCTCCATAGACAAATTTAATATTTGTTATATTTATAGCTTTCAAATACTTACTAAGCAAACTGAGCCTTGTTCTTCTCCGCGTGCTAACTGGAAACATTCTTTCGAACACACGTCCTGGAAAACTCACTAATTTCCATCCTTTGGAATCCAAAATGCGCTGGTAATGCCTATCAGATTCTAAAAGCAGTTCTATATGCCCTCTCTGATTATTAATCTGGATATCCTTTTGCTTTATCTCCTCTTCCTTTTGTTTTATCATTTTTTCTTTTTTTTCTATTTCATCTTCCTTTTCCAGTATATCTTTTTTCAAATTTTCAATTTCATTTTTATAGTCATCCTGTTCCTGCATTCTCTGTTGCTCCAATCGTAATGCATCAGAATAACGCATACAGTATCCATCTTCGCCATAAAAATCTGTCTGCCTATATAGTATCTTAGACCAAACATAATCTTCCAACTTATCATATACTGCCTGCTGTTCTCTATCTATATTAAAATTTTCCAAAATATTCTCTAATGAAATATTTGTCAATACCTGCATTCTTTTAAAACAAGATTTCAATCCATAATACACAATAAAATTCAAAGGTACATTCGGGAATTTCCATTCTTGATCATAAAATATTAAATTACCATCCTCTATAAAAGAATTATAAAATGTCATGTCTATGAATCCGTCCTTTAAAATAGGACCATAATCCAGACGAGGATTTATATTAGATAATTCATAAACAATATTTCCATCTTTTATAGTGTCACTACTCTTTAATATTTCTTTTTTCCAATTTTCAACAAGTGTATATATAGCTGGCAAATTGTTATCTGCTACCAGTTCTTCAAAATAGCTTTGAGCACTTGGAGCTTTGTAAAAATGACTAACCAGATTCCCTTCCTTTACATCTAAATCCAGAATGTGAACACCTCTGGCTTTTAATAATTTATTATTTTCATATATCTGTTGAATATGCCTTATTGCCAGTCGATGAACCGGAACTTTTAGAATCTCTCCGTTACTATAAATAACCGTGTTAACACGATATTCTTTCTTACATTCTCCTTTTGCTGATACATGAATCACATGGTTCTCTGGCAGCTCCCCTTCAGAAGCTTCAACCAAAAACGAATTAGCAAAAAATTCCCAGACATTATTTTCTATTAAATATTTATACAGATCAGTTTCATTTGCAGTGAGCATGCTGTTTTTGCCAAACGTAAAATGAACTTTTTTTAAATTCATATAACTTGGTTTAAACTCATCTGTACAGATAATTTCAGGAAATTTATAATCTGGATAAACAGAATATATCCTATGCTCCAACAAGCCAACATTATCCAACATAGCTTCTAAGTCATGTCTGGAAAATGTCTTGGCATTTCTTATCCCTTTATATCCATCTATACCAACAAATGGCTTTTGTAAATGATCCTCAGCCCCTCCCAGCCAATACTTTAATCCAAACCGATTCTCGATTGCAAACAAAACAATCCCATCTTTTTTTAGTAATCGCCTGCAAGAATCCAGAAATCTCTCATACGGGTTTAAAACATCAGAAAAAGCTCCCGCATATTCTAAAACGCCAACAAATACCACATAATCAAAACGCTGTTCGGTATCCCAATTTGTAATGTCTGCACTAATAACCTGCAAATTTTCCCTATGTGGATATCGAGCCCGAATAATATCCGCTCTTGCTTGGCTCATTTCTATAGCTGTAACCTGCCTGGCTTTATTACAAAGCATTCCAGTTAATGCTCCAGCCCCGGCTCCAACTTCTATTATATCTGCATCTTTTTTAAACGGATACCAATTTAATAAATTCTGACGTACCGCAGAGAAAGTATTATTTATAGTGTATTCGCTATTACTTGAAATATAATCTTGTGACGCATCTTCTGGATAATTTTCTGCTATATTCAGCAAACTCTTTTCTATCTCCTGACCATCCGAGTATACTTGTTTCCCATCTTGTTCTTTTAATATCATTTCAATCACCTTTTATTGACTCATTATCTATTAACCATTGGTTTTGCATTGATACAATTCCCCATCCATACTTCATTTCTGTTTTTACCCTAATCTCCATCAAACTAAAAACATTATCATATACCTCATCATTTTCATCCTTTATTCTAACATCTACATAATATCTTCCTTCTGCCAGAGAACAGCTGTCTATTTTAAATGTAACTTTTCCTTTCTTATTCACCTTGGAATACCCTTTATTAACAATTTCGCTGGTGCTTCCAAAACAGTATACCCAATCGTCCCTTGTAATGCCAACAATAAAATTGGCAAGCAGTCCCTCCTGTATACTGACATATTCCATTTCAATTTTAATTGGTTCTCCAAAACATATTTCCTCAGTTTCAAGACCTTGCGAGTTTACTAATCTGACATTTGTGTATTTTATCTTCCAATTACCTTCTCTATGAGCAGCCGGACTACACAACCTGCAAATATCTCTGCAGGACAAATTCATTAAATCCCGTTCTCTTTTTAACCTTTTCTGAAGCTCCTCGTTCTCCTTTGCTGCTTCTGCTTCTTTCTTTAGCTTTTGTAGTTCCGCCTCAGCTTCCTTTTTAGCGCGATCCGCCCTTCTCCCATTCATACATAACTCATATTCCCTACAAATCAGTTTCGCTACTCCTTCTTCGCGTATTAATCCTTCATCAATCCAGATTGCCCTATCACAAATTTTCTTGATCTGATCCTGTGAATGCGATACGATAATAATTGTAGTACCATTACGTTTAATCTCCTGCAGTTTATGAAAACATTTTTCTTGAAAATTCATATCCCCAACTGCTAAGATCTCATCAATCAGCAGAATATCTGCATCAACATTGATGGCAACAGAAAAAGCTAATCTCATATACATCCCGGATGAATATGTTCTAACAGGATTGTCAATATATTCTTCTAGCTCTGAAAAGCGAATGATATCATCCATTCTTTCCTTTACTTCTTTAGCCTTAATTCCAAATATAGAAGCATTAATATAAATATTCTCTCTTCCCGTCAAATCTGGATGAAATCCCGCGCCAAGTTCAATCAAGCTAGATACTCTGCCTTCAATTGTGATCGTACCTTCATTTGGTCTCAATATTCTCGTCAAAAGCTTTAATGTCGTACTCTTTCCACAGCCATTTTTACCAATCAGTCCAATCGCTTCTCCCCGCTTCACTTCAAAACTAATTCCCTTTAATACTTCTCTAAGCTCATATCTATTTCTTTTTAAAAAAAGGACTTTTTCTTTAAGCGTTTTCCCTTTATCCGGATATACTTTAAAATATTTCTTTACGCTATCTACCCTTATTACCACATCGTCACTTTTTTTCATTAAAGTTCCTCCGCAAAATTACCTTCTAAATGCTTAAATACTAATTCACCAACAAGGAGTAAAATAACTCCCCACACAAATGGCAACGCTATATCTATTAACTCTGGTAAGCTATGGTTATATAGAATATTTCGGAATAAATTCATGATAGAAGTCAATGGGTTTATACGTAAAACTGATGCAATCCATGGATAACTTCCTGTCAAAGAATCTATTGAATACATAATCGGAGTCGCCCATATCCATACCATTAAAATAACATTTACCACATATTCCATATCTCTTAAATAAACTGTTATAGCTGCAAACAGCAATCCAAATCCCAGCGCAACTATATACTCAACCACCAAGGCATACGGCAAAAGAATAATCAACGGACTAAACCCAATTCCGGAAAACATAATAAAGCCAAATACTACCACTAATGACAGCAATAAATTTACAAACTTCGCTGACACCGTAGAAATAACCAGAACTTCTCTTGGAAAATATATTTTTTTAGTCATATCTACATTATATATAATGGCACAACTTCCTTGTGAAATTGAATCAGAGAAAAATTGCCAGGGTATCATACCCGTCATCAGATATATATAATATCGAGGGATATTACTTGGAAACACATAGGTAAACACGATTGTGAATACAGCTATCTGACATAAAGGGCTTATAAATGACCAAAGGAACCCCAGTACGGATTTTTGATACCGCCCTCTTAGTTCTCTTTTAACTAAGCTGTGAATCATATCTCTATAATTTAATATCTCTCTTATTTTTGTAAGCATGTCAAATATTTCCTCTTGTTTAAATTACAAAATTCTCACACTAACTATAACAGCTGTTTTGATCTTGATTATCAGGCTGTACATAAATACTCTTTCTCAAACCTTTTTAAAACACAGTGATGTTCGGGCACACCTTTCCTCAATATATCATATCCCTACCATTTAGGCAACAACTATGTTGGTTATTTGGTTATTACTATAGTCCGCTTTATAGAATAATCAAATCTATATAATTATGATTATCAAAGCCTTTACAGAGTGATAATCATATAGATGGTAAGCTAAAAACCCTCTTCAATCACATCAAAGCTTTATATGAAGTCGCCTTGTCATAAAGCTCTATCTATTCCCCAAAAAGCACCCTCTCAGCGCCATTTCCCCCCCGATTGAAGGTCTTAAACGCCACGGGAAAAAAACTCTTTTCCAGTAAATTTTCAAGTTTACAGGCTGTTCTCTAAAAATATCCAAATAAGTTCTCTCCTCTTCCCCAAGCCTGTCTCCATATTCTTCATAAAATCTTTGCAGGACAAATCGATACTCCGACAGTCCGATTCCCAAAATATCATTCTTCAACCATTTTCCAATCATCTTTATTTTCCCATCTCCTGCATAAGTCACTGTGGAATGATGTCGCCTGTATTTGGCTGTCTGTGCCGGATCGTAAAGAAATTTTCCCATTGACGCCGCAATTTTCTGGCACCAGCCATCATGAGGAATATCTGCAAGAGATGAGGCCGCCAAAGCCAGATCTCGCAGTGTATGGTTGATCATAATTGTAAAGCCGAAGGCTGGCGTATAAAATAACACATCCTTAAATGTGATCGGCACCTTCATTGCCGGGGCGTTTCCACGAAAAGTCAGGTTTTCATCACAATAAGTGAACGAGGAAGAATAAAGCAGCGGCAAAGCCGCATCTTCCCTTTCCAAAGCCCTGACTCCTCTTTCTACCTTTTCCGGAAGCCAGAAATCATCCTGATCGCAGAAGGCGTAATAATCTGCCGGGTCAGCTTCTCTAAGCAGAGTCCAAAAGCTTTCCATATATCCTAAATTCCTGTTTCCTTCATTTTCCAAAAGAACGACGCGAATATCCTGTAATGAGAGATTTTTTTGTATATACATCTTCAAAATAGACCGGCTGTTATCCGCAGAACCGTCATCCCGGATATATATCGTTATATTTTTATAGGTCTGTGCTAACAGACTATCTAACTGCGCAGTCAGGTATTTCTCGCCATTGTATACAGAGAGCAAAATATTTACACTGGGGTTAGAATACATAACAACGCAAGTCCTTTCTCACTTTTTGCTGAACCATTTATATTTGTTTATTCCAATTAATTTAGAAAACAAAATTCGAAACCATGGGAAAATAAGTGTTATTACATTCAAGGTGTGATAACAGAGCATATAAAGTCTCTGCCCTTGTATAAGCGGTTCTGCTTTCCATGGAGATTGGTCAGAATAATATTCATATTGTCTGCGGTACTTATTCCTGTTTCCGGCAATCCATGGCCGCTCATCTCCCATATAATGGATGATTGCCGGAGAAGATAATATTCGAGCATACTCTTTAGCCGGATCCGTCTCATAGGCGGGCTGCAGCCTTTTCACAAAATATCTTGGGAAATAAAAAAGATTGGTGGACAAATTATATGTATGGCTCAATGCCAAAATCCGTCCTTTGCAGCAATGGTTCAAAATATCCTGATCATTATAGAGAAGCTGGCCCTTCATCAAACGATAATATTCCACAAAGCTTTTCTCTATTTTTTCCAGACGCCATAATTTCAAATTGACAAGCAGAACGCCGGCATTATAATAAGTTTCTTTTTTGGCAAATCCTATCAGTGCCTTTTTTTCTGCAGGCATATGGAGCTCCGGAACTGCCGCGATCAAATTCTGTTCAAAGGGAATGGTCTCTAATTCTTTGACAGAGCCATTTACAATAATATCACAGTCCAGATACAATATTTTTTCAACACTTTCAGGCAGATAGCTGCACAGAAACAACCGGGACAAGACGATCGGGTTATACCCCGAGGTATCAAACTGAAACGGAATCTTCTTCTCAAATTCCGCAATATCTATAAACTTAACACATCGCCCATACTTCTCAGCAATCTGGGTCAAATATGCAGTATTTTGTTCATCGATCTCCCGGGACAGAATATATACGGTAATTCTCTTCATGTCCTGATTATGATCCAGAAGAGATAACATGGATATCCCCAGGTGTCTGGCATAAGCATTATCCGATACGTAAATAATATCCATCTCACCTGTTCTCTCCTGTCTCCAATTCATAGACTCTTTTTTCCAACATACTGTTTTCCTGAACCAATGTCCTGATCTTAAAAGCCATTCTGGACACAATAGCCGTCAACGTCATAAGAATCATAATGACGAAGCCAAAGCAAAGAACATAAAGGGCATTCATATTGCTCTCAATCCCGAGAATATCCCGGATCCAAACCAGAACCTCCGGGAATAATACCATCACGCCCATGACCCCGCCCATAACCAGCCAAATTAATGTGTATTTCAGCTCCAGCATTCTTTTTTTCAGATAATATAAGATAATAACGAAATAAATTATTACCGCTATGACAAGAACCCTCTGTAAATTATGCGGAATCATTTCTGCCTCCTAATTCCTAAACTGATCCTCTGGATCAGCATCGCCAATGTCACTTTCACCATATAATAAACCGACTTTTTGAGATTAATGGAGCTTTTTCCATTTTCCCGTTCGTTCATAATTACCGGATACTCTCTGATCTTTCCTCCATGTACTGCTGCCAGCACCATAGCTTCCGGCTCAGCGTAGTCTCCCGGATAATTTTCCGAAAATACATTGATAAAAAAGCGATTTACGGCACGATATCCACTGGTGATATCCTTTACCCACACCCCTGTCAAAAGCCATCCAAGCACACTCAAAAAACGAATTCCGATTCTTCTGATATTTGATGATTGGAAACCTTCCTTTTCTATAAACCGGGAACCGATCACAATATCCGCTTCCCCTGATTCGATCAATGAGAGCATTCCCTCCAGATATGCTACATTATGCTGCCCGTCTCCATCAATCTGTACTGCAATATCATAATCGTTGTCTCTGGCATAGCGGTACCCTGCCTGCACTGCGCCTCCGATTCCCAGATTAATGGGAAGATTTAATACCTCATAATGATTTCTTCTGCAAATCCTCTTAGTATCGTCAGTGGAGCCATCATTAACGATTAAGTAATCATACTGCGGATAATTTTCTATTAAGTTATTAACCACCTTTTCGATACTCTCGCCCTCATTAAAAGCCGGGATAATGATCAGCTTTTTTAGATATCTTTTCATTCCATATTCCTCAGTTCCTTTATGAGTATACCATATATGTAATAAATACGATTCTATTAGCAATAGCATTCTAACCGATTATATCTTATTACACACAATAGTCAATCTTCTTTTAATGATTTCTCTCCCCATCAGATACATTGCGCAATAAAAAATTCCCATTCCATATACCACATATCTCTGCAGCCCTATGAACATCAGGTTTACTGTAACTACCATCATAACCAGTATTCCCAAAGTTACTACGCCCAATTCTGTAACCCTTTTATCTCCATTCAATCTCCTGACTGCCAGGCACGCTGCAATCGCAGATACATAGAGAAACAATGTTATAAAATGGCATAACAGATAAATTGGCTCTATCTGAAAAAATACAGAAGCTATAAAAGATGATATCATCAGTCTCACCGCATGATAGAAATATCTGTCTAAATGGTTGATCAGTACCTTGATTCCTAACTCACGTACTATAGCTTCCTCCCCGCTCTCTCTCAAGCCGGGATTTTCCATATCGTATTCTATGATCGCCTCTGCCACATACAATCTCATTTTATCATAAACCAGATCCCTCCACATATACAATCCCGGTTCTGCATGCTGATACAGGTGCCCATCTTCATCTGCCATCTGATATGTTTTCATGAATATATCCTGCATCATATCATCCTCAAACAGATCTACGTCCTCCGGATCTGCCTCATAGAATCCCCTGGCAACAAGCACGGTATTGAATTGTGACGGTATCTGTATCCTGTCACTGAATTTGAACAACATTCCTGCAACCAAAAATGTAATCAATCCGACTATGATACCTACATTTTTTTTGCCAAGACGCTTCACGGAGATCCATATAAGCAAAAGAATACACAGAACCTGTAAGAACAGCATCTGAGTCCTGATCACTCCCAAAAGAGTGGCTATCACCACGCTTCCCCAATACCATCGATATTGAACGGTCCACACAGTCTTTATCACTGCAATAAAAAAGAGATAAAAAAGAGAATAAGTAATGCCTTCTGTCATGATCTGATGGGTAATCCCCACCTCCGGAAGGTAAATAGAAAAGGGCAGCATACTTAACAGATACAAAAAAACAGCTTCCACTCTCTTCAGGCGAAATTCTTTCTTTAACAGATAAACAAACCAAAATGTACACGCCAAAGCCAGCAGGCTCTGCATGACCACTACTCCGTGCAAAAAATACTTCTCCGTAAGAAGATTTCTGAAAAAATCCAAAAAAGCCGGATATCCTGCTAATACCCCTTCTCTTTTTTCCCAGTTCAAATAGCTGACAGAATCCTTTTCTACGCTGATCCATTTCCCGGGGAAAAAATAGAATAATACTCCCAGCGCCAGCATGATACCATACATCAAACTATCCTTTTTTCTGTTTTTGTCCATCTTTTTTCTTTCCCATTTCATTCTCCGATCACTTCATATTGTGTTCTAAATCAGCCTCCGGATTTCTCTATAAAACATAATACTTGATCTGATCCAAATACGCGTGATAGCCTGCTTTTTTGTTGGCTTCCTCCCCAATAATTTCATTCTTCGGCAGGGGTACCTTTTCGCTTTCCTGATGGAGATACCATTCATATTCTGTGTCTAAATTTCCGATATCCAGTACCCGATACCCTTCCAGAAACAGCTGCTCTGTTATGGGTTTCGCCGCCGCTCCCAGAGAGATCAAAAAAAGCTTGTCCTTCGAATAGGTTCTGCAGCAGTTTAATATTTCATCCAGCCTGTCATAGGCGTTGCTGGCCGGTCCGATAATCCTCTCTATGGAGCTTGCCGTAGAGAAAAGATCATTCCCGACGCCATTATGTGTCCGTTCTCCTTCTACGATCACCAGCTCCTTCCCCTTCCAGATCTGCCTGATCTGCTCCGCCCAAAGCCCGCATTTGCTCTTATCTCTGTAAGCATAATAAAATCTTGAAATGGAGGTACTATAATAGACCTTTTCCGTATTACAACATTCTCTGTACCATTTTCGGTAAAACAATAAATGTTCCTTCCAGAATTGTCTGCTCTCTTTTCTATATATGGAAAGATCTCCAAATATCTCAGGGATCGTAACGATCATGTTGTCATATTCATATCCGAGGATTCTTTTCAGCTGCTTTGAAATTTCCGGGTTGTTTCGTTGAAGCTTAATGCTTTTTCCTCTGATCACTGTCAGTTCGCCATCGCCAAATCTGACCATACTTTTTTCTGATACGATCAGCTCCTTAATCGTTTCCTCTATTGTATGTACTCTGATTCTGTTTTTCATGATATGAGTGCGGTATAGCCAATAACTGATTCGAGCCAACGTATCCTTTATGATCTGTTTCATATCCCCAGCGCTTCCTGTTTACTTTTTAATTCCACCTTACCCTCGCCAACCTCAAATATAACATCCGCATTTCGGATCGTTGTTAATCTGTGTGCAATGATCAGAATTGTCTTTCCCCCCTGCAGCTTTTCAATAGCTTCCATGACCGCCGATTCGGTTTCGCTGTCTAACGCCGATGTTGCTTCGTCCAGAACAAGAATTTCCGGATTATGGTAAAGGGCTCTCGCAATACCGATCCTCTGCCTTTGTCCGCCGGATAAACGGACTCCCCGGTCCCCTACAAATGTATCCCATCCCTCCGGCAGGCTCTCTACAAATTCGGACAATTGCGCCTGCTGCAATGCACGGTTCACAGCATTCTCATCTATATCCTCTTCTTTAACGCCAAAGGCAATATTATTTTTAATGGTATCGTCAGAAAGATAGATCGATTGTGGAATATAACCGATCTCTTTCTGCCATGTGGCCAGGTTTTTGTAAATATTCATTCCATCGGCGTAAATCTTTCCCCTTACCGGCGGGAGTAAACCAAGAAGCACATCGACTATTGTTGATTTCCCGGCCCCTGAAGTACCGATAAACGCTACGGTCTGCCCCCGCTTTATTTCAAAGTTTGCATTCTGGATCACGTTTGTATCCCCATCGGGATAGCAATATGTCAGATTTTTAATCTCTATTTTTTCCTGAAAATGCCAGTTTTTGTCCTTCTTTGATCTTGTAATGCTTAACTTTTCAACCTCAAGTAAATCATTATAAATCAAATCAAGAGAAGGCACCGCATAGAGAACGGCAGACAAATGCTCATTGATTCTGCCTACGGAAGGTAACAGCCGAAAGGCCGCCACAGCAAATACTGCCAATTGGGGGACGAATTCAACCAACGGTTTCTGTCCAAAAAAGATTTTAAAAATAATAGCCGATAAAAGTCCCGTCATACAGACCATCTCCATAATGTATTTGGGGATGACTCCGATCAACCTGTTTAATCTTTGGACACGCACATATTTGGCATAATATCCGTCATATTGCTCGATAAAGCTCTCCTCCCGGTTCAGTACCTTGACCTCTTTCACTCCTCCTAAGGACTGATTCATCCACTGATAAATCTTCGCCATATATTGCTGCCCTTCTCTTCCCCATTTGCTGGAATATCTCTTGAATATATAGGCAAAAAATCCCATACAGAGCAGCATCAGCCCTCCCACGATGACGGTTATGGATTTGCTTACTGCAAAAAGATATACTCCTATCGCAGCACAGACAAAGATTTCCGCTATCATCTCCATCATGTGGATGATCCCTTTTGTGAACTGATCCGTATCTTCCAGTATACCTCTCTGCAAAACCGATATATTTTTGTTTAGATGAAAAGTATACGGTTCATGCATATAAGCTCTCAATAAACCGGTAGAAATATCCTTCTGGAAACGATAGGAAAATTTGTAGATCAGGTTCTTCTCAATGATCGTATAAACATTTTTAACGATATAGATAACAATAATACCCACGGAGATCATTGCAAGAAACAGTTCAATGCTTCCCGGCTTGAGCAGATTATAGACAAATAGCAAAAAGGAATTATCCAGCAGTTCATCCGGGCTCATAATTGCGTCTATAAATGGTGAAAAAACAGATACTGCAAGCAGTTCCAGACAGCTTCCGGCTATCATCATAAAAACCAGGATAAATATTTTCAGCCTGTCTGCCTTTGTAAATATATAATTTAACTTTCTGATCATTCTGCCTGGTCCTCCCGTCTATCAGCTTCTGTATTCCTTCAATATCCTGCATATCCCATCATAATATTGGGAGAAGGAATTATTATCAATTACAGACTGATATGCCTTTTCTCCCATTCTGACTACCTTTTCTCTGCTATCCAGCAGCATCGATAGTTTTTTCTTTAAATCTGCCTGATCACAGTCCCGGAATTGATATCCGTTTTCATCCTCTATTACATAGCAGGCCGTCCCGTTGGTGTCACTGCATATGGCAGGTATGGAATAGCTCATGGCTTCTATCTGAGAGATCGACGCCCACTCCTCCGTACTCGGAAGTACGAATACATCTGCCTCTGTATAATATTGACCCATCCGTGCTTTCGGAACATTAGTCAACAATGTAACCATTTCCTCACAGCAATTTTGGCTGATATGCTCCTTTACTGTCTGCAGATATTTCTCATGTATCTTCTCCGTCACTTCCCCGATGATCGTAAGGTGAATTGTTTCCGGAAACGTCTGAGCTATTTCGCTAACTGCATCTATCAACATTATGTGCTTCTTGCGCGGAACAAAATCTCCCACGCACAGAATATTGATTCGGTTATCCTTAAAATAGCTCCTGTTTTGGGGAGCCACCTTAGGTTCCACAACAAACGGAAGAAAACAGGAATTTTCAGATATTATTTTCCCACTTGCTTCTTTCCCCATTACTGGGGTGATCCGATATTGAGGCGTAAGCCAAAAAACAATCCTGTGGGCTAAATCTGTCTTTGGCGGATCATCCCACAGTGGATTTTGGGTATATAGAATACATTTACTGCTTTTCTTCCCCAACAGATAACCGGCTATTGTATACAGGGTACGGTCACGCAAAATGATCACGTCCGGTTTCTTCTCCCGGATGATCCTTCGCAGTTTCATAACAGGAGGGAACCCATGCTTGATCTTAAATCCACTTGCATAGACATCATTTTTGTGAAGAACATTTACGTATAATTTGTCAAATATATCATACAAAGGCGAAAACCCCAAAACCACTGGCTTCAGCTCCGAATGATCCTCCATGATGGATGTATAATAACTGATAAATATTACCTCGTTCCCGCTCTTTAACCATCCCTTTACCACATCCAATTGATTTGTATGGAATCTGGGCGCAATATACATGACTTTCATCTGATTCCTCTATCCTTTCCTGATCTTTGGACGATCTGCAGCATTCCCTTTCTTCGCAAGATAATAAACGATCCCCCCTGCTAAGAGATAACCTGACGCAAATCCCCCAATTGCCGCAAGGACATTATTTCTGACCTTCTCCATTGTCACAATATTGCCGCTGAAATATTCTACCTCGTCACCCTCGGTATATGGATGCATCTTCCGAAAATCCGCATATTCCGGGTCACCCTCTTCATAGTATGTTTTTACCTCTGAAATTCCCGAACAATCCACACGGTTTACGACATAGCCGGGCGGATACGAAATAAGCATATTCGCAATGAGAAGCAAAGCTACAGCGCCCAGAGCGCCTGCCAGATATTTCTCTGGTTTTTTTTGAAGAAGAGCTGACAGCTCATTCTTAATGCCTGCAATATCGTAAATCTTAAGCTTCACCTGCCGCTCAGCCGGATTTTTGGTATGAGCGCCCTTCCACGGGATCAGGCTCCACGCTTTCTTTTCTTCCGTATTTTGAAACAGCAATACTCCCATAAAAATAAAACTTAAATTTTTAAATGAGGTGTTATATAAAAACGGCTCTGTGATACCTCCGATCACAATACTGAGGATGACCAGCACTTCCAGATACTTATCTTTCTTCAGATACCAATAGATCATATACATTGTTGCCGCACTAAGAAGCACAAACGGAATGATTCCATAGGTAATAAACGCAAACAGATAGGCGTTATCCATGGTTTTGGTGCTGCTGATAATTTCCGAGAGCCGTTTGCCCCACAGGCTGATATTTCCCTCTTTTAAATATAGATGGCTGAGCCCCACTCTTTTGCTGAATACCTTGTCAAGTAATTCAAATGCTTTTCCTTTTTCGTCAAGCACAACAGGCACCAAAAGAGAAATCAGTACGCTGAATGGAAAAACCAGCTGTAAGATCAGCTTTTCCCCAAAGGAGAGCTTTAAATTCTGCCCGAAACAATATTGTTTCCGGACGAGCAGATAAATCCTGCCAATGAGCAAACACATAAACGCGATCAATCCGGTATAACTGACAGAATACAAAAAGATCAGGCAGTTTCCGGCAAACAGCCATATGGCGTGTTTGAATTTAAATTTATCTCCCAACGAATAAATAATAAATACTGCCAGTATGAAATAGGATACATGTAACACATTAGGATGGGGATAGCCAAGGCTCCATCTGAAAATGTGCCCCATCCCAAGCTTGACATGCACCTTATACACCGTATCCTCCATATGTAGCAGGGAGGTCAGTGTAATCCCCAAAAAGGCCGCTGTCCACAAAGCTGTTCCGGTCAGAAACAGCCTTTTTACATTAACATATTTTAACCCCACCATCATCATGCCATACAGCAGCATGCCCTTTTCACCTGAGATCAGATAGGTTACGCCGGTCAGCAGGATCACGCAAAATATCTTAAGGAATTCTTCCGTCGTATATTTTTCTGTTGCCATTTTTATTGCAAGACAGGCGGCCGCAAAAACCAGTACTAATTTAAATATAGCTTGTCCGTCATAGAGTCCGATCCCCTTGGCAAATAAAATGGAGCCAAAAAAGAGAAGATATAAAATCTCTCCGATATTAATATTTAAAATTTTATAGTTTAATTTTTCAGTCATCGCTTTTCCGTATAAATTGATTTTCCCCAAGACTATATCTGCCGCCCTTCAGAAATTTATGCTTGATCACCCACCATCCGGGTACCCAGATATACTTATGCATAGCCGGAGAAGCGCTCCCGATCATCCAGCAGTTCCTGTCACATTTCCGTGTACACTCCCGTACCTTCTGTGCCTGCTCTGAATTCCAAAGCTCGTCCCAGTCTTGTGTTTTGAGATTCCCCATTACGGCCTTTTGCGCCATACCGTTACAGGGAATCACATCACAAAAGGGATCGATAAAAAAGGCGTTTCTGGACATATCACAGGGCAACAACCTTTTGTTGCCATAAATATAATTGATAAGCCCATGATTAAAGTAGGCCCGAAACCACTTCTTGGGAGATTTGCTTTTCAGCAGTTCATTGATCAGCTTTTCAAAGTTTTGCGCCACCTTATATTTATCGTCTATTCTGTTATCCGTCTTCCGGAAATAAAAAGAATTATGAAGTGTTGCTGTGGCAAACTCCATCCCCATATCATTGGCAATATGATAAAGGGGAACCAGATCCTCACAGTTCATATCCTGAACCGTCATTCCGAACCCCACATCCGGATGTCCCATTTCCACCAGAGTTTTCAGTGTCTGATACCCTCTGTCAAATCCTTCCGGAATGCCTCTGATCTTATCGTTGGTTTCTTTCAGTCCTTCAATGCTGATCCGAATACCTACCTTGGGGAACTCTTTGCACAGAGCAATGATCCTGTCCGTGAAATATCCATTGGTGGAGATTACGATCCTGTCGGATTTTTTGTAAAGCTCCCGTACGATCTCCGGAATATCCTGTCTGACGAAGGGCTCTCCTCCCGTAATGTTCGTAAATGCCATCTCGGGAAGCTTCCGGATCTCTTCAAGGGTTATTTCCTCACTGGGTTTACTTGGGTCTTTAAAGCAATCGCACATATTGCAGCGTGCATTACACCTGTAGGTTACGATCACTGTTCCATACAGAGTCCGTTTACTCATACTTTTCTCTCCTGAAGCAATTCTTCCATTTTCCTCAACAGTATAACACAATATTCTTCCACTGTATAGAAAGATCGCTTCCTGCAATTACTGCTATACATTTCCATTCTATCTTTATCCTCCCACAAACGCCTAATCGCATTTGTCCATTCAGCCACATCTCCGGCTTTCAAGAGCTCTCCTGTCACTCCTGCCTCTATCAGCTCCGGTATTCCGCCAAGGTTACTGCCCAAAACCGGCGTCCCGTACATTTGAGCCTCTATCACACTAAACGGACAGTTCTCAAGCCATTCCGACGGAAGCAGCGCCAGCCTTGCCGCCGCAATTGTGCGATATAGCTCATGACCGGACAAAAAACCCTTGTCCTCAATATTATCTACCTTACTTATTTCTTCCTTCAGCGGTCCGCTCCCTGCAAATTTGAACGGAATCTGCGGAAGATTTCTGCAGACCTCAAGCAGATTCTCTACCCCTTTTTCTTTAGAATATCTTCCGAAATAAAGAATATAATCTTCCTTGTCTATCTGTTCCTCCACATCCCCTTTTTCTACAAAATTATGGAGCGTAACAGCTTTTTTGGCCAGCACCGGATCCGTAGACAATTCTCTTCGCAAAAAATCGCTTGGACATATCAGAAGGTCAATCATATCATAAGTTCCAAGTGCCTTATACACCCGGCCTTCTATTGCCGCCAGAATACTTTTTATCCGTGAATTATGGATACACTTATTCCTGATACAGTTACCAAATTTATTTCCTCTGCAGGCAAAACAGATAGTTCCCGTAGCGGGTATCTGCATCAGATGGTTGGGGCATACAAGCTGACTGTCATGGGCTGTAACGATCACGGGAATCTTTTTTTTGTTTTTCTTCCCGAATTTCCTGATCGCGTACAAAATAGACGGCGTCAATTGAAAATTGAAATTGTTGATCTGCACCACATCCGGCTCAAACCTCTCAAGGACGTAAGTTATTTTTCGATACGCCTCCCGGGAATAAATGATCTTAAATGGATAGCTCAGTTTATCAAGTATACTTTTCAGCTTATTGGATTCTCTGTTACCGCGGAAATCCATGTACTCCGTATAGCAGTCCCAGTCATTCCCCACAAGCCTCTTTGGATGGTCCATCCCGAAATACTGCACCTGATGTCCCATCCTCTGAAGCTGCTGTCCGATCTTAAAAATATAGGTTTCCGATCCGCCATTGGGATGGAGAAATTTATTTACAATCAGTATTTTCATATAACACCTTCGTCTGACGCACTACCTCTTCCCAATTGTATTTGCCGCAAATAAAGTCCGCACTTTCTTTTCCATAGCCTGCTGCCAGCTGGGGATCGTTTAACAAAAGCAGGAGCTTTTCCTTTAAATCTGCCGTATCTCCTTTTTTAAAGGAGACAGCCTTATCTTCCACCACTTCCAGGTTTTCTTCAATATCACTGACCAGACAACAGCAACCATAGCTCATAGCCTCTAAAAGAGTAAGCGCCATACCTTCCACGTCACTGGGAAGTACAAACAGGTATGCATTGGAATACAACTCCTCCAATATTCGTCCTTCCACAAAATTGGTCATTATGATCCTTGGGTCTTCGGCTGCCATCTCCTGTATATATTCCATATACTCTATGGAATGGCTGCTTCCTCCGGCGATCACAAGCTTCTTTTCCGTATCGATGGCTTTGTATGCCTCGATCAGATAATGCAGGCCCTTTTCCGGCACAAGCCGCGCGAGAAAAAGAATATAACCATCCTTTTCCAATCCATACTTCTCTTTGATCACCTGCAGCCTGCGGATCTGAGGACGCGAAATCCCGTTGGGAATATAATGAGTCTCTCTTCCATAAGTATCCAGAAAATACTGCTGTACGTTTCGTGAAAGAACGATCACTTCATCCGCATACTTAGCCGCCATTTTTTCTCCGAATTTTAATACTCCGGAAGCAAATTTCCCCCACTTGGCCCTCTGCCAGTCCAATCCATGGATGGTGGCTACCACCCTTATGCCAAAGAGCCGGGGAATAAACAATGTCGCACAGGGGCCTTCCGCATGGTAATGGATCACATCATACTTGCCAAATAATGCTCTCAGAGTTGCCAGAATGGAATACACAATAGCGTTGAGTTTTCCGTTCCGAAAGGTGGGCACTATGATAATGCGGATTCCCTTATAAAACTTCTTTCTGCTGTTGCCAAAATCCTTCCCTGATACATGATAGCCGGAACGGTTATATGCTTCCACCCGATACCCCTCGTCCGTAAGCCTGGTAGAAAGCTCCTCCACTACTACCTCCACCCCTCCTTCTCTGGAGGGAATCCGTTTGTGGCCGATCATGGCAATTTTTATCTTGTCTCCACGCCTTCCTGCCTTCCGCCGTAGCATTCTGGATTCTCTGCGTACTTCATAGAGAAAGGTAAGATTCGTGCTCAGATACCTGGGAATCATTCTTCGGGGATCCTGAATGATTCTGTACAGCCACTCCAGACACAGCTCCTGCATCCATCCCGGCGCTCTTTTCACTGTACCCGCAATAAAGTCAAAGGCGGCTCCTACTCCCAGCATTACGCCGTCAAACTGATCTGCGTGGTCATACATCCATTTTTCCTGCTTCGGTGCGCCGAGAGCCACCCAAATAAAGTCCGGTCCGGCGTTTTTTATCCTTCTGACAACCTCCTGATCCTCCTCCTTTGTCAATGGACGAAACGGCGGCGACTCCATACCAACGATCTGCAGATATGGATACTCGGTCTTTAATCTTTCTTTTAGCTTATCGAGAGTCTCCTGTGTGCCTCCATAAAAATAATGCCGGTAACCTTTTTCTTTTGACAGCTTAAGAATTTCGGGCATTAAATCAGGCCCCGGAACTCTTTTTGCCTCGGCAAATCCCCGGCTTCTGCTCACGATCGAAAGAGGCTTGCCGTCCGGAAGGGCCATAGCTGCTTCATTCTGGACTTTTCTATACTCTTCATCCCGAAAAGCCATAACCGTAGTATGCACATTGGACACACAAATATATTTACCACGCAGCTGATCCAAATGATCAGACAAATACTCAATTGTCGACTGCATATCAGTAACACTGATATTGGTCCCTAAAATAGTACAATACTTTTGCTTTAACGGTTTCATTCCATACCTGCTTCCTCTAATAATCTGTCAGCAATTTTTGACAACCCGTAAATTTCTCTGACCTTTGCGCCATTTGCGGAAAGCCCGGATGCAAATTCCGGATCCTCTGCAATCCGGGTCATAGCAAACGCCAATGCAGCTTTATCCCCTACCGGCGTTAAAATCCCACTGACACAGTCCTCAATATAAGCCCGTGCGCCTCCTACCGGACAGTCCGTCGAGATCACAGGCACTCCCATTGCAAGCGCCTCTATCATAGAATTGGAGATTCCTTCATAGTCCGAGGACAATACAAACATTGCGCTGTCCCATATTTCTTCTTTCACATTGGAAGAAAATCCTCGAAACAGTACTTTTGCTTCTATTTGCAGTTCCTTTGCCTGTTGCCTGAGTGCTCCCTCTAATGGCCCGACTCCAAATATATGAAGTTCGTATTCTTCGTGCCCTTTTTGAAAATCTGCGAACGCATCGATAAGGAGCTTATGGTTTTTTTGCGGCTGGAGCCTGGCTACTGATACGATCCTCTTTTTTCTTTCTCCCTGAAAAGGCGTCCTGATCCCCTCATCGACAGGGTTCGGGATGACCACTGCTTTTTTTTGAAGCCATAACGGAAAATACCTGCGCATTTCTTCCGTCTGAAGTACCAGCTTTTCCGCCCTTCCATAAGCAAGGTTGCGGATCACCGTATGCTCATAACGTCTGGGATCATTGCGCTCTGACGCCAGCATCCGGCAGGGAATTCCAAATGCCGCTGCCACCGAAAAAACAGCTCCCATTGCACTGAAGGCAAAAATATAGCAATTCCGGTTCTTTTTATAAAATCTGCGCATTTCCTGCAACCGTTTTAACCGGATCAGCAAATTTCCTCCGGACGCTTTTCCGGCTACCACTACTTCAACCTTTTGATCCAACGGATATTCGGTATGATCGCCTGCAAACAGCAAAATAGTTACCGGATACCCTCTTTTTACAAATTCATTGGCAAACAGAGCCACCACTCTCTCCGTACCGCCGCCTGCCATATCCGGCAGAACAAAAACTATCTTGGTCATCCTAAAGCGTCCTTCCTATCAGATCAAACTGTGCTGCCAGATATTCATTACTAAGCCTTTTTCTGTATTTGATACAATTTTCAACATACTCACTGTTTTTTGCCGATACTTCCATTAATTCTTTGTAGCCCCATTTATCCTTTACTATTCCCAGTTTTTCATTTTTAATATAGACAGAATTGAATGGAACCGATGTAGTGATCACAGGAGTTCCTGCCGCAATGCTCTCCACAATAGAAACCATACTATTGTCTTTGCTTGTGTTTACCAGAAGCGCCTTTGCCATGGAGAGAACCGGCATTAATATCTCATGGGTCTGCCTGCCCAGGAACTGAACGCTCGCTTCAAGTCCCAGACCTTCCACCTGCCGTTCCAATGCCTCCCGCATTACGCCGTCTCCAATAATCTTCAGTTGGAAGCTCTTTCCCTCTTCTGTATGATAAAAGGCGGCAAAGTGATCTATAATCTGATCGATATGTTTTCTCTCTATCAGCTGAGAAAGCACTACAAAATAATTGCCCTTTTGTCTGCTGCAATTGATTTTCTCCAAATCCACTCCATGATCGATCCTCATGGAAAGTACATTATTACAGTATTTTCCTATAAATTCCGCAGCCCTGTCAGATCGGGGGATGATCGGAATATTACGCATCATGATCCTAGCTACTATATTATACCAAAACAGGGAAGGCACCTTCCTCATGAGGTTATTATGAGCCCCCAGTTCATGCCAGATGATCATTTTTTTCCTCGCCCAGAGGCTTCCCGACAAAGTCAGCATTGAGAAAACTTCACTGCTGACCACATAATCATATTCATGCTGATGTTTCCTTAAATATCTCCCCAGTCCTTTCAAAAGCGGGAAGCATCGCGGTTTCCATACCGCAGGAAGGCTGCAGGACATCCATATGATCCGGAACGGATACTCCTCCTCCTGATCCGGTCTGTAATTTTCAGCCGCGATCAGGGTAGGTTCGTCCCCGTTTTTTACAAATCCGATACACAATGAATAGATCATGGTATCTTTTATGGAGGATACCCTGGGGATCCGGTCAGTTTCAGCCGTATATAAAATTGGATTCAGAATCAGTATCTTCATTCTTTTCTATTCAATCCTATTATCTTTTGAGGTATTTTCCACCAATGATATTCTTTTTCAGACGTCAGTCCAAACATTTTGTTCCAATAGGCTCCCATCAAAAAAAACACATAGTTCCTAGCCAGATATACGGATATCCCATGTGCCTCCGGCAGTGAATATACGGCAAATACCATGATCACGATAAACGCCATATAGTCCTTCTCCCTGGCACAATACCACATCAGCCATAGCATGGCTATCACAAAAATACCGGCAGGAATAATCCCATACCAATAGAACAGCCGGATCCATCCCATATCAAAAAAATAGTTGTTGGCAGCTTCCGAAAAAAGACGCCAGGTCTGAATCGTTCCCTCCCATCTGGTAGTCCCTACAAGACTATGGATCCTGCCGGTCAAAGCACCGTCCAATTTCAGAAAAATCTCAGTAATTTCCGACCATTCGGAATACCAGTGGAAATTGTACACCCGCCACGCATTAGCCGCTATCACTATGGACAAAAGGATACACCCCAGAGCCAGCAATATGCCTCCCACGCAACAAACCTTTTGGAATCTGTCGCTTTTTATATATCTGACGAGCCCTGTACAGACGATCATCAGGATTGCCGCCAAAACGCTGGTCTTGGAATCTGTCAGATAGAAAAAAAACAGATTTACGGCCAAAACTGCCACAAAGCCATACCATCTCAAGCTTTCCCCATATAAATATAATCCCAGGACCGTGATGGCCCATACCATACACTGAAGCGCATTCGGATGCCCCATTCCCAAAACATACCTGGTTTCTTCTGTTCCTCTTCCATAATCCATAGTCAAAGAAACTGATCCGTATAAACCCGCCACAGATAACAGAATGATCACTGCACACCCGGCAGCGGTCATATAGAATACAAGTTTAAGGCATTTTCTGATATCTATTCCTTTGCAGGCAGAGATGAGCATGACCAGCCTTACAATCTCATTTCTTCCGGTTACATAATAGGAAACTGCACCAAGAATCAGAAACAGACTGATCGCCGCATATTCTTTCAAAGAATACTTTGTAAAACATACCTTTATCAAAAACAGTAAAAATGTAATCTGAAACAGTCTTCCTTCTATAGGGTTTATATATGCACTTTTATCCACCAATACCATTAATACCTCGATCACAACGCCAAGATAAAAGCTGTAATATGCTATGGTTTCCGCAATATTTCCTTTACTTTTCATCTATCCTCCCGACTATATCTGTTACTGCTCCTCCCCCTTTGGACTGACAAATCTCCAGCCCCTCCAAAGCTCTTCCATCTCCGCCTTGACAAAGGTCTGACTATTCTTATGAATCGTGGGCCGGATCATGATCTTATTCTCATTTCTATTCAGCCTTGCTCCCCAGAAGCTGAAGGTAGAATTGGCACATATGTTGTGCCTGCATTGGCTCATCAGCCACATATCGTAAAAACTGTCCTTCCCATGATTAATATTTACCACTGTATATTCCGGATCCGTATATTTCTGTTCCGCATAGGCAACATCATCCGAGAATAAATAGAAATGTGCATCCGGTTCTATTTCCTTTATTCTCCTTATTGCCGCATCATAATATGCATCCGTACAGATTCCGCCGAACAACTCTGCATTCTCCTGATTTAAATAATCGCCGCGCCTAATATGCACGCTGACCGATCTGCAGCTGCGGATTTCTTCTGCCATTTGCGCATTGGCAGGATTCTGACTTTTGGGAAAACGTATCCTTTCTCTCAAATCTCCCAAAATATCACTGTAATACTTCTCACAGGCAAAATATCCGGAAATGTACATATCCTTGAACTCGAAAATTTCAGGATGATACATCCGGCTTTCATGAAACCAGTAAATCGTAGACGGAAAGAGCCTTCTTTGTAATTTTCCCTGAATTCCTCTTTTCCCGATCAGTTTCTCTTTTTCTTCTTCTTTACAGACTTCATAAGTAAGTCCGTTAAAATAAGCAAGCTCAAGCTCTCTTTTCGTTATACCGCCGCTTTGAACATTCTTTGGATCCGGCTCATCCTGAAACCATGAAATATCAAGCCTTGCTTCTGCTCCCAGCCGCACAAATTTTGTATACAAGGCATATTGCTGGAGTTGATTTCCCAGTCCCCCTGCCAGTTGAATAATGATCATTTCTTCCTTTCCTGCCTTTTTCAGGTCCTGTTAATCTGTAATTATCTGTACTTATCCAATATAGGGATCAAAAAATTTTTTCTTTCTTTAAAAAACTGATCCAGCTGTTCAAGCCCCATATTAAATCTATCTAATGAGTCATCTCCAAAAAAGCGTTTGTCATTTATTGACATCGGCTCAGATATAAAATTCTGATAATTCCTGATGTTCTCATTCATTGTCTCAGCATCAAATACAGCATCTGCCAGATTTTCTATTTTGGAGAACAGCTGCGTACGAAAAGTCTTATTTGTCATCAAATTGTTAAACAT
Organism: uncultured Lachnospiraceae bacterium; assembly: GCA_947382625.1. Classification (GTDB taxonomy): domain Bacteria; phylum Bacillota; class Clostridia; order Lachnospirales; family Lachnospiraceae; genus Suilimivivens. The sequence goes on along the minus strand of CANDAG010000010.1, from coordinate 79,510 downwards.
TTCATCTTTATCCATTACATATTGAATAGAGTCAAAATCGACCTTAAATCCTTCCGAATTCAGATCAAAAATCATCCATCTCCATTTTCCGTCTCCAAATTCACTGTCTTCGCTCTTCTTTACCCGCCATAAAGCATAATTCAACCATGGCCAGTCGGCATACCTCCCAATGTAAAGCATAACTGCATAATAATCTGTATAGCTTTCAATATCTATCACTTCACAAACCTTTTGATAATTCTCTTCCTCTGTAACATCACTTTGGGAGCAAAACGCGATCATATTAGAATAATACTTATAATCGTCCTCTTCTCCTTCTTCCAGATCCCCGTTTTTGATCATGATCACATTATCTTTATTGACATTATTATAATACCCTAAATAATGTGCATTATATTTTTCATTTAACCAGTAACATCCCCAATACTCTCCGTTCAAAAACATTACATACGGCTCGTAATGCATTACGGAAACATCCATATCTTCTATCGCCCCGGAAACCAGATAGTCCTTCGCCTTTGTCCTGGCATCATTTCCCCCCTGAAACATTGTTATCTCTGAAGCGTAATAACCTGTCCCCCAAAAATCTTCCTGAAACCTTTTATTCCCATCGTATTCTTCTCTTGCATAAAGATTTATACTCTTGGGATTATACCCTCTTGTGATGCCTCCATGAATACGGATTCCACATTCCTGATCGCAAATCAGCCGCCCTGATTCATCAAAAAACTGACATGATGCTTTTCTTTCCCATTTAATCCCTCTGTTTCGGTAATTTGCCATCCAAAACGCCCAAAACTCTTCTCTCCAATAATACTCGTCTCCATCTCTATATTCTTTCACATAATCGTCATACGCTTTACCTGTCACATAGATCCCTGTCTCATAGTCAAAAAGATTGGAAGGCTCTGTCACGATACTGAGAATGTTCATTCCCTCATACCCGCTTTTATGAGAAAATCCCACAAAATAAGTCGCCGTTTTCACATTACTGCAGAGTCCCATCTCATCATAAGCAACTGCACGCACCACCGTTGCTTTATCTATTTTATAATCGGGAACACAATATCCGGGATAATCAGAGCTCCTCTTTTCTATTTCCTCCCTCTCAAATCCGGTAGATATATCTGTTCTCATGGAATAGATATTTTCATTCTCTGTAGCGTCTTTGATCCGGATCGGACCTTCGTATTTTATGGAGCTTCTATCTGGGATCGAACCATCCAATGTATAATAAACCGTTCCAGATTTCGCATTGATCGCCAGTTCAAATTCTTCCTCATAAAATCCCGATTCCCTGGAAAAGGTTAATTCCTCTCTTTTCTCCATCTCTTTTTTATCCGGAACAGGGAGATATTCTAGCAAAATAATAAAGCTGATCAGCGCTATGCTCATACCCCAGAACATTCTGGTTTTTCTATTATAAAACATCATCCGAATCATACTCCATCAGAGAAAAACGTTCAATCTCCGGCATTTTTTCCATATCCCCTGTCAACGCCGCCGCTTCCTTTATAACAATCTCAAAAACATAATCCATTCCCTTCTCTGTCCAGTTGCGGCTTTTTACCCGATATTTCCTTGTCTCTTTTTGAAGCAGCTCCAGAACCGCTCCCTCATTATCTGCCGATTTGCAATGCACTACCAGAATGTGGGATCTCATTCTCATGTTAAGCCGGTTCAATACCACCAGAACCACTGTTACTGCAAGAGATGTGACGATGGCCGTTTCATACAGCTGACAACCGCAGATGATCCCGATATGGATCGACCATAAAATAAAGATCAGATCCACCGGATCCTTCACCGCGGTACGGAACCTGATGATAGCCAGCGCGCCTATGGTGCCGAGAGTGATCACCAGATTGGTCTGAAGACACAAGATGATCGTTGCAATAAAAAAGGGCAGTACTGCAATACTGATATTAAACGCCTTGTTGTACAGAGAGCGGCGCAATATCACCTGATATACGATAAATTCATATAACGCCAGCATACCGGTGACGACAAGCACCGCCAAAAGCATGGATGTTGTGATCTCCTGGTTCTGGAAGCTGGTGACAATATGATTAATAATCCCGTTAATAAGACCCATTCTTATTTTCTCCTCACATGACTTTACAATATTTTTTCTTTTCCTGTATGGCGATCCTTCCCAGATAATATTTTGAGAAGGATTGCTGAACAAGTATATTGGACTGAAGTACTGCTTTTATATAAGAGGGAAGCACATCGTCAAATTTCACTTCCAGAACGTGCTTCTTTTTTTCCAGTACCGGAATCTTCAGATAGTCTCCCTCCAGGAAACGGTCGATTTCATCAGATGCCGAAATATTATAGTCCATGGTGATCCGGATATTGGATATGGTTTCCACAAACGCTTCCCTCTCATAATTTATGATCACTCTTGGCATAAACCGTTTCGTCACAATATCTGTACAGAACTCTTTCAACAACTGCTCCCTCGTATTCCAGAAAACCTCCGATACATCTCCCTCTATGATGGATCGGTACTCCTCTATGGATATGGGGCATTTTCGTTTATGACAGTAATTATTTTGCTTTTCCTTTTTTTCAAGCCATAGCCGGTGGGAAGCATCGCCATAATATCGGATACGGTATTTAAAACGCTTCCCTTCCCCGGACACGTTCTCCCGGGCACAGGTATCTTTATAATCATCAAAGTACAGACTATGGATCATATATTTCCCATTATTCCCGGCATAAGCGTCATATTCTAATATGGCGGAAAGCTTCTGCTTCAATGCAAGCAAATCTGCCTCTTTTTCACAATATTTCCACTCACTCCTGTATTTTTTGATAGCGATCCCTCCCCGGATAACACAGTTCCGTCAATATTTCCGTCTTTTATGATCAGCCTTCCGTAATGGCAAACAGCGACAACGCCGGCCCCAGAGACCATGGATAAGCCCCGTACACCTGGGGATACATGGAAAATCCCTGGCATTCTGCCAGACAGTTGTCAAGCTTTCCTTCCTTTACCATGCCCAAAAGCGCTTCCCTTCCCCGCACCATACGGGATCTGTGGATCCCGATCAGCACCTTTGTGTTCAGGGACTGGGCAATGGAATAGAGGATCATGGCTGTGGCGGAGGTATCCACCGGCCCTTCCTTGGCGGCGAGCTGCCAGCAGTACAGGCCGTTCTCTAACTGATAGGATTCCACCTTATCCACCAGACGCCGGTAAATCTGCTTGATATATTCGTAGTCGGGGCTTGTCTCATCCAGATAGGTCAGGCTCTCCGACATTCCCATCATGAGCCAGCCTACCGCTCTGCCCCAGCCGATGACGCCGTATTTGAGTCCGCTTTCAAACTGGTAACCATGGTAGGGAAGTCCTGTCTTGGGATCCATCCCAAAATCGATAAAGTTCTGGATCTGGGTTACCGCCAGCTGGATTGCCTTGGTATCTCCATATGTACTTCCGTATTTGCACAAAAAGGGACAGACCATACCGATACTGTCTGCAAAGATATAGCCGTTTTTCTGGTTGGGCCGATAGGGAAGGCTTCCCGCCTTATCCGTGATATGAAAGGCCAGAAACCGTGCCATCTCATCTGCCGCCTGTTTGTAGCGCTCCTCACCGGTCATCTCGTGAAGCTCCATAAGCCCCATGCCGCTTAAGGCGTCATCCAGATAGTACATTTTATGTCCGCCCCTGATCCAGGCGTCATAATAAGCCTGAAGGGCCTCCCGTATCCCTCTGGCCTCCTCGGCGCTTTTGTGTGTGGTATAGTAGTCCGCAAGGCCCTTGGCAAGAAGGCCGTTAGGCCAGTTGATCTTGTCAATGGGCTCCGCACCCTTTCCCATGATCAGCCTGAGTCTTCTTTTCATGTAGTATCCTGCGCTTCTTTCGGGATAATGAAGCAGCTCCCGTTCCGCTTCTTTTACCATTTCCAGCATAGCAATCCATCCCTTCTGTATTTATGAGTAACTGTTCAGTACCTTCACAGTTACATTTATGATTCCCTTCTGATCCTTCTCTTTACAATCCCCGCCAAATACCCAAACTCCTCTGTCCTGCCAAACAGCAGAAAGAAAACACCGTTAAACGCCACGCAGATGATCACAAACATCACCGCAAAGGAACCCACGCTTACGGTCCCCATCACCAGATGCTTCACCCAGGAAAGAGCCGCAAACAGCCCGGCAAGGGCCGCCATGTACTTCGCTGAATCCCTGAAGTACCCTCCTACCGGCTGATCCAGTATGACCCGGTAAATGATCACGGGCTTGGTCACATTGGCGATCAGCCCTGACACAATGGTTCCGATATAGACTCCCACAAGGCCGATCCTGCGCACCAGCGCCACGGAGATCACCAGGTTCACTGCCCCCTGGATCAGAGCCAGATACTTGTCCTGTTCAAAAACACCTGCCGCTGTCTTAAAATTCGATAATACAATTCTATCACCTTTCAGATAATAATCAATCAAAATACACATTACAACCGAAAAAGCAAGGGTTTTGGCCTCCCCAAGCCATATTTCGATCAGAGGCGTCAGCAGCATGGAGAATCCGATGGCCGTAAACCCATAGATCCAGCAGGCGGCAAAGCGGTACACCTTAAAGATCTGATACTGCTTCTCCCTAGATTCTGTGGCAAAAAGATTGCCGAAGCTGGAAAGCACGGAATTAAAGATGATATTCACCACATTGGCAATGGAATTCAAGACCAGATTGTAATTGTCCACAAATCCACTTAAGGTCACATTGATAAAGCCTGATATGATCATGCTGTCGGTCTGGAGCCTTGCCACATCCCCCACCTTGTGGAAGACCAACGCCCTGGTCTTGGAAATGATCTCCCCTGTCTCCTCCTTCGAAAGCTTCTCCACCTGCTTCTCCTTCAGATAAGGATATCTGCGGTCCAGATAGCGGCTCACAAAGATCTTCTGCAGAAGCTCCACCCCTGCCGCCGTCAGCAGATAAATATAATAATTTCCGGTGGCAAGGATCACAAGGATCTGCAGAGATACGGTGATCATCTTGGTCACGGTGAGAATATTGGTCTGGATATAATTTTTCTGCTCCGCATTCACCAGACTGTATTTGTAGGCCACAAAATAGGTGCTTACCGTATTAAAGAGAAAAATAAAATAATACAGGGTCAGATCCCTCACCGATACCCCCTGGGGCTGCTTCACCAGATACCGCAGAAAAGGGGAGATCAGAAGCCCGATCAGCGCCACCACGATACCGATGACCCGATAGGCCTTTTTGTACAGAAGCATATAGGACTTGACCTTTTCAATATCTCCCCGGGCAACCGGCCGGTACAGGCTGTAATTTAACGCTGTCCCGATCCCCAGCTCCGCCATGGAAAGCACAGAGAGGATACTGGTATAAAGCCCGTTGACCCCGTTTAAGGTATCTCCCAGATGGGCGATAAAAATGGTCCTCAGAACAAAATTCAGGATCTGAGTCATGAAATTACCTACCTGGCCAAAAATTATATTCCTTGCCGCTGACTGAACTCTTCCCATAGCCTGTCTACTTCTTTCCCTGTCTCATATGCACGTTTCTGATACTCCGGCATCACTTCCCTCAGCCGTCTTTTGATCTCCTCCTCGTGTGAAAAAAGCCATACAAAACCCTTCACCAGATCCTCCGGCTCCTTTAAGCTCTGTACCGGAAGCACATAGTTTTCTTCCTGCCCAAACAGATCCCTGGCAATCCCCCGCGCCTTCACGGAGTATCCCACCACCAGGGTGGGTATCTGCTGAGAATAGGCGGCGATGGTTGCGTGGGTCCTGGCTCCCACAAAGAAACGGCACCGCCCGATGTCTCCCTTCAGCTCCTCGCAGCTGCCATCCGGCAGCTCCACCACTCTTCCCGTATCCTTAAATTCTTCATACAACCTGTGGATCGGCTTCCGGTCATCATTTCTTTCCCACACCACATGGGGGATCAGGGCGATCTGCATATCCGTATTGTGGATCACATGAGAAAGCAGTGCACGATAGCACTCCATGGTAATGCCTTCCCGCCCCTCCTTCTCCTGGATCATGGGACTTACGTTGATGCCCACCGTATTTCCCGGCGTAAAGCCCTTGGGAAGGGGACGTTCCTTCCCCGGCAGAGTAAAGGCCGGATCCGGGAAGCACAGGATCTGAGGAGAAATCTGAGGAACTCTCTCTCTGCCGTCATCTGCCCCCTTCTGTCCCTGCATCTCCTTTTGCTCTTGCACATTCCCCTGCTTATGCACCTTCTCCTGCCTGTCCCGCATTTCCAATAGCGCCTTGTAGGTGATACTCTCTCTGGCGATGATGGTGTGATACCCCATCAGATCCTTTGCGATCTCCTCCTTTGAAAGCAGCTCCGGTTCTATGGAGCAGCCCAGAAGCACTGTCCTGGTGCCTTTTTGGTTGAATGCAGAATTCGCAAGTCTTAAGTCTCCCAGCATGGTTTCATAACAGTAGTTATCTCCTCCGATGGAAATGGCCAGCGGCGGCGCTTCTCCCCGGAATACGTCTCCATAGCGGTATCGTATAAAGCTTTCCTTATCCCCGGTCAGCTTCCGGTAGGCATAATACAGGATATGAGCCAGCCGGTGCTCCTCAAAGCGGCGCTCCCCTTTGACCTCACACCAGGCAGAAAGAGAGTATTTCTTATCCTCCTCCCCATAATAGCTGACCAGTGTAACCTTTTCCTTTATCATGCGGCAAATACTGTTCACAATGGCCTCACAGCCATGATTGCCACTGCCCGCATGCATATACATGATCAATCTGTCCATGTTCTCCATGTGAATTCCCCAGATCCTTTCCGTAAAATGAGCATTCCCTCAAGACGATTCAGCCCTGTGCCCTCATCACCGGTACTTCCTCAGGTGATACAGCGCCAGATAGATTCCCGGCATGGCAAGAAACATCTGCGTTTTCAGCTGATAGGCCTTCGGCAGCTCCTCATAGGCGCCTACGGTCTGCATTTCCTCCTTCAGCTTTTCATGGCATACTTTGATATATTCCTTATGCTTTTGCCGTTCCCAGAAGGAAAGCATTGCCAGCTTCCCGGCTGTCAGCATGATCCCCACGATCACCAGGGAGGCCAGTCTGACCTCTGTGGTCCGGTCCAGCTTAAGAGCCTCTTCTCTTGCCAGCTCCCAGCAGGTGATCTGGTCCATATACCTGGGGGTAAATTCCCGATTCATGGCTCCCGCCGGGTTCTGAAAATAGCCATAGCCCGGATAATCCACCTCCACGATCTTCCTCAGAAAAGGAAGAAGCCGTATCAGAAACAGCATGTCCTCTCCGATACTGATCTCCTCCGGAAAACGAAAATCTCCCACCACCGAACGCCGGTAAAGCTTGCTCCAGCATCTGCTGTTCCCCTGCAGGAGCTGCTCCCTCAAAAACTCAGGGGCCGTATACTCCATAGGCCGGTGGATCCGGCATTTTTCCTTCAGGAATGCCTCCCACTCCTCCGCTTTCTCCCAGCAAAAAAATCCGCAGCCTGCCACATCGCTTCCGGTTCCCATGATATTTTCATATAACACCTGTAATGTTTTGGGCCGCAACCTGTCGTCTGCATCCACGAAGGTAAGAAAGATTCCCTCCGCCCCGTCAATCCCTGCATTTCTGGCTGCCGAAACCCCTCTGTCCTCGGTGGTAATCACATGAAGATTCTCATATATCTCCGTAAGCCTGACACAGACTGCCGCAGTATCGTCTGTGGAGCCATCGTTCACAACAATGATCTCCAGGTTTTCATAGGTCTGAGCCTGAATACTTTTGATGCAGTCCTCCAGATAATCCTGTCCGTTATAAACCGGAACGATCACGCTGATCAGAGGTTTTTTGTTTTCGTCCTGGTCCATAGTCTTCTCTCCTTATTGTCTGTAATACACAAGCATGGCAAGGCGCAAGAGCCTGACGGTAATCTGACTGGGATGCTTCAGTACCAGATAAAGCAGCCGGTTGGCTTTTTCCCTGACCTCTACGTCGGTCTCCCGGCAAAGCTTCCTGACTTCCTCCTCCCGGCACATGGACAAAATATTTTCCTTATAGCCCTGTGGATTTCCCCTTGCCTCGTTTTTGAGAGCCAGAAACAGCATGAAGATATGCTCCTGATCCGCCTTTTTCAGCATCTCTTCCCGCTCTTTCCCCTGAAACTTGTCCTCTATGATCTTTCTTGTGATCCGGCGCAGCAGCAGCTGATTCTCATATAACCCTTTATCATACTGATGGATCATGGAGCTTTTCACATACAGATAATGATAATAGGCTTTATGATCCATGATCACCAGACGCTCACAGTCGATCAGCGACGGAAGCATCACCGTGGTATCCTCTCCCGTTCGGACTGCCGGATCAGCATATCTGCCGTTCTCCTCGATCAATCCTCTGCTGATCAGCTTCATGCATCGTGATATGGTCACATACCGCATCTCCTGCCCCAGAAGCCAGGGAATCACGTTTTTTTCTATAGCCTCTCTGTCATATTCCCCCGGGGAAAGCTTCTGCCATACATACTGGCGGCTTCCGTCCTCCCGCTCGATCACATAATCACTGGCCACAATCTCCTTCGGGCTTCCGGAAAGACGGTCCGACATCTCCTCTATCATTGTCACATCCACCCAGTCATCGCTGTCCACAAAGCACAGATATTCTCCGGTGCTTTCTCTTACTCCACATTTCCACGCCGAGACCAGCCCGCCGTTTTCTTTGTGGATCACCCGGATCCTCTCATCTGTCCTTGCCAGCTCCTCACAAAGCGCTCCGCTCCTGTCCTTAGAGCCGTCATCCACAAGCAGGATCTCCAGATGCCTGTAGGTCTGATTTTTCAGAGTATCCACACATTTTGTCAGATACTTCTCTGCATTATAAACCGGAACAATAATGCTGATCCTGTATTCTTTCATGAAAATCCCAAAACCTTTCTGTAAATCTGCAGCAACTGCTCTATATTCTGATCCATGGAGAATTCTTTCTCCACCTTCTGCCGGGCGTTTTCTCCCAGCCTGCGGCACAGCTCTCTGTCTGACAAAGCTCTTTGTAATCCCTGCTGCAATGAGGATTCATCCTTTGGCGTTACCAGAATCCCGGTCTGTCCGTCCAGGATCATCTGTGGAATCCCGCCTGTTTCTGAGGCAACTACCGTACAGCTGTAGGCCATGGCCTCAAGAACAGACACCGGCTGTCCTTCAAAATAGGTTGGCAGTACAAAGATATCACATTCCTTCAGATACTTCTTTTTTTCTTCTCCTTTGACCCAGCCCAGCCATGTAACATATCCGGAAAGCGCTGCCGCTTCCTTTTCCAGCTCCTGATCTTCCCAGATCCCTCCCAGATACAGATGGATCTCCGGATACTCTTTTTTTAGCTCAGGCATTACTCCAAGGAGCTCACCAACCCCCTTTTCTCTGCAAAGTCTGCCTAAAAATAACAGCTTACGCTGTCCATATTTCTTCTGCACCTCGTCAGGAGGCTGTATAGCATTGGGCAGCACCGTGATCCTCTCCCGATCCACCATATGTCCGAAAAATTCCTTCCATGCGGGTGCCAGCACCAGAAAGGCGTCTCCCATGGAAAGAACCCTGTCCACCTTCCTGCGGCCTTTCTCCTTCAGCTCTTTATAGTAAAAGCTCTCAAAATCGCCGCCATGCTGGTGGATCACTATTTTCTTTCCAAAAAGCTTCGCGGCTTTGATAAAAACAGACTTTCTGTAATAGCTGCTGTCCGACGCCATGTTTACATGGACGATCTGAAATCCTGGCGCCTTCAGGCAAAAAAGGCCGAAGGCCGTCGCCGCCTTTAAAAGCTTGCGAAGCTTACTTCCCTCTGCCATGGTTCCGATATAGCACAGATCGATCCTCTGATCCAGACCGGCCTCATAGTAATTGTTTACCACACCGGAAATCCCACCGTGGACAGCTCTGTCGGGACCAAGCATCAATACTCTGATCTGATTGCCGGATCCATCTGTCAGCCTGCCTTTCTTTTTCATTCCGCCTTCCTGCTCCATCCTCTGCTCCGATCCTTCCTAACAGTTCAGACAAGCTGAACTGTTACGATCCTTCCCTCTATTTCCCCAGCATACGTCTCAGCCTTCTGAACACCTTTCTGAAAAATCGCCGGATCCTCATGGAAATCCCGGTATAAATCTGCTTCCCTCTGCTGACCGGAGGCATGATCAGATAACTGTACTCCTCTATATGTGCAAGCAGATACTCCGGATAGCTCTCATCCACTTCCACTCTCTCAAACCTTGCATCCCTGCCGAACATATCCTGCCCCAGGATCAGTCTGTCTCTGGCCTCTGCCAGAATATCCTGGTTGTTATATTCCTGATGAGCCGCAGCCACCACCTTGGTGCCAATCCGTTTGGACACATCGGTTTCCTGCCTGCTGCCCATATATCCAAAGTGCCATCCCCCGTCAGACACCCGCACCGCATTAGGCGCCGTAACGGAAGCTTCTCTGAGTTTGATGATCCCGCCCTCGGGAATGCTTCTCTTACCAAAAACCTTTGTCCCCAGCCACAGCTTTCTCTCCACTCCCGGAAACTCTCCGGTAATGGAAAGAAGCTTTCCGGATACCTCCTCCATATTGAGGAAACAATAAAACATTCTCTGGGCCAAATGATAGATCTTATCAGGATCAAATTCCGCAATGATCTCCTTAAGCACCCTGGGATTGGGGATCTCGTCCACGTCGCTTAAAATGATCACGTCCTCCTCGGAGGCATTCTTCAGCCCTCTCTCCAGGGCGTTCTTCTGAAAATTGTCTCTCACATGGGTGGTACAGTCCTTTGGCGAATCATCCACCACAATGTATTCGATCCTGGGAAGAAATTCCTGGAACATTGCCTTGTTTTTTTCGAAGCAAAGCTCCTTGGGCTCCCCGGAAAAGGTCACCGTGGACTCCTCTATAATAAATTTATCCACAATGGGATCTAAAATATTCAATCTTAGCTTTAATATATCCAGTTCATTAAAAAACGGAATGCAATCATATACCATCTGTAAATCTCCTGTTTCCGGCATCCGCCTGCCTTAGAATTATCGCCTCAAAATTATCTTCTCCAGAAGAGCATAGGCCTTACTAAGGCCTTGAACCTATTCCACCTTCTGGTCCAGGGGTTTTCAAATCTGGGGTACTGCTCATTCCGCCCCCACCATTTATGAAAGACAAAGGGGGCGTCTACCTCCAGCACCTCCGGTACCGGATGCTCATGGCCAAAAAGGCTTGCGATCTCCACAGGAGCGATCTTCATTCCCGCCTCCTCAATCCTGTGCTTATTCATACAGCACAAAAAGGCATCCTCATTATAAAACCCGTCCTCATCCTTTTCCCATACAAGGCCCGCCTTTTTGGGGAACTCCAGAAGCCTTTTGCTGCGCAAAGAAACGCTGTTTCCCACTCTGCAGAGGTTGCCATAAATATCATGATAGCAGTGGGCCGTTCCTGGCTCAGGGATCGGCCAGGGAGAGCCGATATAATCGTAATCGAGAAAAGCATCCTGCCACTTCTCAGGATGGACCACAAACCCGTCGTAATGGATCAGCAACACATAGTCGGTATCGATATACTGATCCAGCTCATACACCATTTTGTAATTGAAGCAGTCAATATCCGTCAGCTTTGAGGTATGCTTATAAGTAATGGAAGATGGCAGCATCAGAGGCTTCCGATGGGTGATGAGCACCACCTCTCCGAAATCAATGCCCTGCATGCTGTATTCCAGCGCTTTGATGGTTTCGTATACCTTGACGCTGGTCATGGCCGCCAGAGTCACATTGGGAAGATGTAATTTAGCCATACACTGCCCCCTTCCCGATTCCTGCCCGCCTGAGCACGGCGCGGAAAACCTTTTTTATAAAAAAACGTCCATAAAGGAGCCTGCTTCTGAGCCTCTGAAAGACCTTTCTGACCCTGCCGGGCTGTCTGTCTCTCCGTGCATAGACCGGCGAGTGTTTTTTGTAGTTCTCCAGCTCTTCTCTGCATTCTTGGGCTGTGAAAATCCTGCCCTTCCTGTCCATATAATGGAACAGGCTGTAAATATTCTGCTCCGACGCCCAGTATCCGTCAGAAACGTTATGCCGGGCCCAGTATTTGGGAGCTATGGCATATTTCAGGGTCTCGCTGGTATGGGCCGGAAGACAGGCAAAGGAGGAGTTTGAAAGCAACAGATAACAGGCGTTTTTCAGGGTCACATAATCCTTCCCGATATCAAAATGACAGGCCGGGATCCCCGGCAGTATTTTTCCTGCGGTTTCCACATCGTCTGTAATGATCATAAATTCCATATCAGAACGGATCCGCTTCATTTCCCTGATGCCCCGGATCCAGTATTTTTTGTCGATCAGAAGCTCCGGGCTTCCGGTATATTCTCCCCCCCGCATATTAATGATGCAGAGATTTTCTCTGCTGTACTCCATGGAATCATACTCAGGCTTTACCTTAAGCCACTGCCTGATCTTGTCCAAATGCCTGATAAAATAAGATTCATCCTGAAGATTTCCATAGATCAGGGTCTGATCCTGTACCTGAGAGAGCCCCTCATCCGCTCCGGCAATGAAGCATCCATGCTCTATATCATGGGCAGAATTCCCGATAAACAAACGTGTTTCCTTTTCTTTATAGATACGGTAAGCTTTCTTTTCCTCCGGTGAGATCGCATGGCCCAGATCCACATCCATGAAATACATCCCCCGGTCGTTATGGATATTTACCGCAAAGCGTTCCTGTCCCGCCGTTCCAAACGCACAGCCCTTTTCTTCTGCTATTGCCCTGGCCGTTACGTAGCAAAACAGCTGATTTCCAAGTCCCTGGCCGTCAATAAATTCCGTTCCAATCATATCAAATCCTCCCTGCCGGCTTTCAGAGACTGGTCTCAACCAGCCTGGCGTTCTCCACCTTATAGATCATATCGCATTTTTCAATGGTATTTAATCTGTGAGCAATAATGATCATAGTCTTTCTCCCATGGAAGTTGTTGATGGCTTCCATGACCGCCGCCTCCGTATCATTATCCAGAGCGGAGGTAGCCTCGTCGAATACCAGAATCTCCGGATCGTTATAAAGCGCCCTTGCAATACCGATCCTCTGTCTCTGCCCTCCCGAAAGCCGTACGCCCCGGTCTCCGATGGTGGTATCAAGTCCCTCCGGCAGCTCCTCGATAAATTCCTTCAGCTGGGCCTCCTCCAGCACCTCCCACATTCTCTTCTCATCAATCTTGTCCTGATCGATACCGAATGCAATGTTATCCCGGATGGACTCATCGATCAGATAAATAGACTGAGGGATGTAGCCCACCTGGGCCAGCCAGGATTCATAATTTTTAAAGATATTCACCCCATCGCAGGTGATCTCACCCTCCTGGGCGTGCAGAAGTCCCAGGAGTACATCTACGATGGTGGATTTGCCTGCGCCGGAAGCGCCGATAATGCCCACGGATTTGCCCTTGGGCACCACCATATGGGCGTCCTTAAAGATTGCCTTTTCGGAGTCCGGGTAATGGAAGCTGATATGGCTCAATTCGATCCTGTCTTCCAATTTCAGCTTCTCTGCCTGAGAATTTGCCTTCCGCTCCGCTAACATGGCGTCCGTCTTCATGCCCTCCTGCAGATTCTCGTATACAAAATCCAGACTGGGCTGGTCGTAGGCAATCTCCGTGATATAGGTATTGATCCGGTTCACACTGGGCAATACTCTGATGGCCGCCACACCAAAGGTGGCTATGGTTTTGGTGATAGCTCCCGTATCTCCGCCTCTGCTCACATAGACCGCCACAAAGGACAGCACACTTACGATAAATACAGTCTCGATCAAAAGCCTTGGGGTATTGTTTAAGACCGCATAATTCCGTGCCACATCAGCTCCCACCTTGCCGGTTTCATAGTAATTCCTTACAAAGAATTCCTCTCTGTTCAAAACCTTCACATCCTTAAGCCCGTAGGTGGCCTGAATCCTCCACTTGGCAATGCGGGACTGGATCCTCTGGTTTTTGGCTCCAATCTTATTTAAGGCCGGCTTAAATACCCGAAGGATAAACAATGTCATGATTCCAAAAACAGCAATGATAAACAATGTCATAGACACACTCTGATAAAGCAGTACCGCAAAGATCAGCAAAGATACCACCAGCTCACTGGCAAGATGGAGCATTACAAGGATCAGTGAAAATGTCTGGGGAATATCGCTGTCCGTAAGACGGAACACTGTGGGGATATCCGCCCCCAGATATTTCTCGTAGGGTCTGTTCAGAAACTCTGCCATGACACGGCTGATCATTTTGTTCCGGTTCTGGGTGATAAAGGTATTCTGCCTGTAGGTCAGCAACAGAATATACAGGTTCTTGATCACATAGATGGCCATAAGGCCAATGAGAAGAGCCATCGTGATCTGACCTGCATCATGGATGTGAAGAGAATCACAGGCCTTCTGCAAAAATTCATATTGCTCCACATATCCCATCAATTCATCCGGCGTCAGAAGCGCTGTCACCACCGGGATCATGCCTCCAACTCCCAGAGTTTCCAGAAGACCACCAAAAAAGATCATGACCCCCAGCAGGATTAATTGCTTTTTTTGCTTTTTGTCCAGTATATATCCGATTTTGCCAAATAAACCTGTCTTTTTCATCTTCTTACTTCCTATTCATCTGCATAATTATGTGAATTATATCATAGATTATTTTTACTGGCAAATTTTCCGTAACAGCCATCCCATTATTGCAGGCACAAAAAAAATATGTTACTATGTTCCGTAAACAAGCAACGGGCTATTCAGCCCTTATGCTGACAACGGATGACAGGCACAGGAGATCGCAATGAAATTGTTAATAGAAAAGCTCAAAAGAAAATATATCCACTATGTTGACAGGATTTTATTTAAATATTATAGCAGAAAGCTCATCTCACAGGGACGCAAAACCAGCATTTCTGATGATGATGAATATCCTGTAGTATGTTATATAGCCTCACAAAATAACCGCTTTTTTAGCAGATTCAGAAGAAATTCTACCTATAATGACATTCTTGAACATGTTACCAGAGAACAGGGGCAGGAGTATCTGAATATCATTTCCAGGAACAACAGACTAAATTTTTCAGACTCTGACTGGAACAACTTCCGTCAAAATGATGCGTATGGAAACCCCATCGTATTTCCTTATCACATCAATGGCAAGACCTTTCATTTCTCGCCCACTACTCTGCGTTACGCCAAGGTGCTGCAGGATATTGCAACCTTGTTTGATGTAGATCAGATTCGTTCTGTTGCTGAGATCGGGATCGGATACGCCGGTGAATGCAGAATGCTGACCAGCTATTTAAGCGCTGTTAACACGTATTCTCTTTTTGATCTTCCGGAGGTTTTGGCATTGGCGGGGAAATATCTCGGCAAATTTGGAAAAGACACCATCGACAAAATAAAATTTATTGACGGAACCACAATTGACACAAATGACAGCTATGATTTCGTCATAAGTAATTACGCCTTTTCAGAGCTGATCCGCAGTATTCAGGACAGCTATCTGGATAAAGTGATTTTAAAATCCAAGGCCGGTTATATCACCTGGAACACTCTTTCCTACGAAAAGCTGGATGGCTACAGCGCAGAAGAGCTTCTGCAGAAAATCCCCGGTTCCACCGCCATAGAAGAAAAACCATTGACGCAGAAGGGAAACTGCATTATCATCTGGGGAAACCGTCCTTAAGCCCCGGCTCAGGGATTTCTCACCCCTTTCCCCGCTGCCGCAACGGTATGATAAATCTGTCATATAGCTTTACCGTCCAATAATAGGCCTCCGGCCAGAAAAACGCCAGCTTCATTCTGGCCTTATCGCCGGACGCCGCATAATCCCTCTTGTAAACAATCCCGATTTTTGGCTTTTCACTCCGCAAAAGGCTCATCAGCTCTTTCGCGGAGTTTTTCATGCCTCTGTCTTTAAAATCCACATAATAAAACAGCATCCTGCGGTAAAACTGATAGGCCGACTTATCCGCCAGATCTTCGAACCCCCGGTTTCTCAGGTACTCCTCCTGTTCCTTCCAAAACGGGATCTCGTCCTGAAATCTGCGTTCATGGAGCTGGGTGTTCATAATGCTGCCGCTTCTGTCCATCCGGTAGTTATAATAGGGGGTATCCAGAAACACACATTTAGACGCCCGGGTAAGGGCCCAGGTGGTGTACATAATATCCTCCGATTTCCGCCCCTCCGGGAAACGGATATCCCTGATCGTATTTCTCTCAAAAAGCTTGCTCCACACAGAATGATAAATATGATACTGGGGATCCCCGCTGATATACAGCTCAAGCGCCTCTCCTTTGTCCAGCTCTAAAATATTGCCTGTAGGATGGATCTTTTCCGCTCCCTGTCCCACCTGTCGATAAGTACATATGGCGATCTGGGCTCCGGTTTCCACACAGGCCTTCAGCATAGCCTCATACATCCCGGGCTCTGTCCAGTCATCCCCGTCCACATAGCCGATATAATCTCCCTTTGCAATGGCAAGTCCGGCGTTTCTTGCGGCGGAGGGCCCGCCGTTTTTCTGGTGGATCACGTATAAATTCTCATTCCGTTCTGCATAGTCATCACAGATCTGCGGGGTTCCGTCCTCTGACCCGTCGTCCACCAATATGATCTCTATGGGACTGTAGGTCTGTGCAAGAAGGCTTTCAACGCACCGGGGAAGATAATCCTCAATATTATATGCAGTTACGATAACTGAAAGCAACCTATCCTTCCTCATTCTGCCAGTCCACCCTCTGCCGTGATTTTGATCATATTTTCCCAATAGATATCAATAAACGCCTGGTTGTTCGCCCACTTTGCCGGAGCGATAACCTTTTTTTCATAACGATCATCTAACCATGCCCCCCACCAGCTAAAGCTGGAATTGGCAATAATATGGCCTTTACACCGACTCATGAGCAGAAGGTCAAGATAACCTGTTTCTTCCGTTGTTCCTTCTATTATTATAAATCGATTATCTTCCCCATAATTTTCTTCTATCCAGCCTTTTACCCACAATGGTTCATTGCTGAACAGATAAAAATGTCCCTCCGGAAATTGCTTCTCCATGTATTCTATTGCTGCTTTATAATATTTTTCCGTGCATATACCGCCATATATTTCCTTTTTCTCAATATAATCTCCCCTGCGCACATGCACTGATATGGAGACAGAGTTTTCTATCTGTCCAAGATAGGTTTTGATCTGTTGCTTTAGCTTTCCATCCAGCTTTTCCCAAATCCGATCCGAAAAGGTAAACGCTTTCCGCACATCATTAACCACGTCCTGAAAATACTTTTCGCTCTGAAAGTAACCCGTCAGATATGCGGGATCCACCAAGAGTATCTGTTCATCATAATTACAATCTTTTTCATGATACTCCAACGATTTTCTTCCAAAAAGCTTTCTTCTTATCCTATGAGACAGCTTCATGAAGCCATCTGTTATCTCATTTATTTCTTCTTTTTTAGCCTTGGGATAAGAAATGTCAAACGCCCAAAGCATGACAGGTCTTGCGTTGTCAAGCTCATACTCTGTAATATCGTCAAATTTAACCTCTTTTCCCATAGAACGGAGTTTTAAATACAGGGCGTACTCGAACATCTGATTCCCGAGGCCGCCGGTCATCCTGATAATGATCATAAACTTTCTGGCTCCCGTTTTTAATTCAATAAGCTGTCTCGCGAAGCGTGGCAGCGTTTGATATTAATATACATAGCTACTTACTTTTACCATTATTCAATGCCTTTCCAAAGCATACATACTCCGGCAAATGCGCTGATTGCAAGGAGTCGGTGGGTAAACCAGTAATGCACATAAGAGTATCCGTTCCCCAGCCCGATATAAACCGCAAAGGGAAACAACGCTGCCAAAAAATATGGAAGCATCCGCTGTACGCACACCCTCCCACCGGTACGCCTTCTCTGATAGAAATAAAAAAACATCAGAACAGCTACCAGCATAATAAGGATGACAAAGGGCCATTTTTCGTATATATGTATATTTTTGTACAGTCGTTCCCACACGGTTGGGTTTTCTGCTTCCCACGTGGCATGATCCGAGGTGTACCTTGCGGCCTGCCCTATGGATTCCCCAAAATAATTGTAACCCGTCAGTACCCACGCGCACAGCCATTTTCCCATCCACATAAACACATAGCCTGCCCCCCAGCATATTCCAAGGGCCAGTTCCTTTTTAACCAACGGCAATCCCTTTTCTTCGCTCAACAGCAGGTAGAGAATCAGCGAAACGCCGAACACCACCATGGGAAAGCTCAATTCATTAAAAAATACTGTACAGATCCCTGAAAACAGGAAATAGTAATAATAATTCCATCCTTTTTGAAAAAATTCATGGAAGCAGAGAATCAAAACAACTCCCAGTAAGACCAGGGTATACTCCACAGAATAGCAAAAGCACATTACCGCCGTAATGGGATTAAGCATGCTCACTGCAAGAAAAAAACCCGGCAGTCCCTGCGTAAGCCCCCGCTTCACAAACCCTGCCACACTCATAAAGAGTAACCCCATATGCAGGATCATACCGAACATACGGATATCCGAAAGATTAAATACCAACAGCATGGGCTTTAACAAAACCAGGCTACCATGCCAGTATCTGCCGTAATTGACATCATGGCCCTGCCGTCCTTCTATCTGACCGGTGGCGGTTAATACCGCGGACTCTTCATTATTATCGTCACCATAGAGCCTGCGCGGATTGTTCATTGCGTCTTTCACTGCACTGCCGCTTCCCGGATACATGGCGTTCAGATACAGGGAGGCATCCGTATAAGTATCTGACTGCGCATTCTTATAGCCTGTAGCCCACTGATAGTAAGTCCCTTCCTGCATAAGCATCTCGGCACTTTCTGCAACATGATCTTTCATTTTATCCGTAGGCAGTAAGTATACCAGTATCATTAAGATACAGCCCCCAATGACTGACAGTAGAAGATATCCCGCTGCCCTGCACAAAAACCATCTTTTATTCATAGCTGTTTCATTCCCTTACCACCTTATTAACTCTTCCTTTTGCATTGACCAGCACCATCCCCTGCGTATATATATCATCCGCACAGTCCCTGTCGTTTTCCCATCTATCCGGTGCGATCACCAGCTTATCCGGATGATCGTTCAGCCAGGAAGCCCACCAGCCAAAGCTGGAATTAGAAATAATATTATGCTTACACTTACTCATCAACATCATATCCAGATAACCGGTATATTCCGTATTACTTACCACCATGGTGAAACGTTTTTTCAGGGCTTTGATTTCTTCTTCGTCCATTCCGTCTTTGATCTGGCACTCCACCAAATGTGTAACCCAGTTTTTTACCCATTTAGGCTCATTACTAAAAATATAAAAAGAGGCATCCGGGCATTTTTCCTCAAGAAATCTCACAGCTCCTTCATAATACTTCTCCGTACAGATTCCTTCATACAATTCCTCATCAAGCCTGGAATCGCTGCGGTACATATGAATTCCCACTGCTTCCGTACTCTCTATCGCCTCTAAACAAGCCTTTGTACTTTTATAAAGTTTCTCTGGCAGATGCATGTCCTCCAGCGAAGGAAATTTGTAAGCAGCTCTGATTTCCTCCGAAATATCCTCGAAATATTTTCCGCTTTTAAACTCTCCCCGCAGATACATATCATCAAAACTTAAAACTGCAGGATCATAAAAAGCCTTTTCATAATATTCCCTGGCTTTTCTCCCGAAAAGCTGCCTTCTGATTCTTTTCAGCGGTTTCATGGATCCATCCGTATACTCTATGATCTCATCCCATGATGCCCTGGGATAGTCAATTCCAAATACGGAAAGCATGATAGGATGTGCCCTTTCATCGCGGTATTCATTAATATCATCAAATTTTACTTCTTTTCCTATGGATCGGAGCTTCAAATACAGCGCATACTGAAACATCTGATTTGCAAAGCCTCCGGACATCCTAATTATATTCATGGCATTTAACTCCTGTCCTGCCGTAACAAATTAACTGATTTTATCATATTTTATCCTTATTCACAAGAGTAACTCCTCCGCTCTGCCGGGTTAATCTGTTGCAATCAATCATACACCTAAGCTTACGGATTGCGATCATCATATTCTTTGAGTTAGTATGGTCTTCTGCCTAAAAGTATGGTATACTCATATACAAAAATTGAAACTAAGAAGGTCATATAAGAGGTAAAAAATGAAAGCATCTTCCAGAAATTCAAATCATGAATTACTCCGTATTATTGCAATGTATATGATCATTTTTGTCCACGCTAACATGTACCTTTCAACCTTTTGTACCGGCAATCTATGGACTATATTCAATGGATTGATAAACGGAATCTGTAATATAGGCGTTTCCTGCTTCATTTTAATTTCAGGCTATTATGGAATCACCTTTAATCTCAAAAAATTTGTCAAGATGGAATGCATGATGATCACATACTCTCTGTTAGAGCTGGGGATTTTGTGCTTATCATCGCCAGATCAAATGGCAGGAGCAGCCCTTTTAGAACAACTTGTAAAATCATTTTTCCCTTTTATCACCAGAAAATATTGGTTCTATTCCTGCTATATATGTCTGCTCTTTCTTAGTAAATACATTCAAAAGTTCATTGATTCTCTGGATCATGAAGAGTTTAAGAAGCTTTTATGCCTTCTATTGCTCCTTTTTAGTGTGTTGCCTACATTTTTTTATTTTGAACTAATCCCGAATAACGGTAAAGGACTTTCTCAAATGATAATCGTCTATATGGTCGGACGGTATATCCATACATATAAGGATACCGTAATTCCCAAAAAAGCCGGATTATTATTTATTATTTTGTGGCTTATCAATGGTGTCTCCCATGAATTTCCCCTCCAGGTTGGGGGCATCTATCATCACTTATGTAAAGATAACAGTATTACTAACCTTATTATGGCTGTTATTCTCTTCTACCTGTTTAAAAATCTTAACTTCCATTCCGGTTTTATCAACAAAGCTGCTGCCTATATATTTGCAGTTTTTGCTTTGAATAATACTCTGGTCCGTGTAATTATGGAATATCTTTCCGATATCGGCTTTCAATCTCCTGGAAATATTGCCGGGTTTGCGATTCTGGCCGGAATTGTATTCCTGATTTTAGTGTCATGTCTGTTAATTGGCGTCATTCGAGAATTTGTCTTAGGAAAAATTGACCAGAAATTAATCCAATTTACGCCCAATGGTATTATGCTACCTTAATACCCATTTCTGTTCTTCTTTTTCCGTACAAGCTTTCAGAAAAACCTGCCCACTGTCCGTATCATAGGTCAAAGCAAGCCCGTTGATCACAATAAAATAACAATCTTTCTCTGCCTGTTGGATCGTCCATTTATCATATGCCTTTTTGTCTGCATCATAAAAGAAATTCATGTCATCATCGATATAACTTATAAGGCGATTATTTTCTTCCGGCAAAACAGCAGCCACTTTCTCTGAATTTCGAAATCGCAATGTAATATATCCATTGTCCATTACAACCGCTACTTTTTGCTCCATTTGCCCTGTTACAGATTCTGTTTGTATATTGCCTTCCCGTTCCGTAAGTGCCACCTCCTCTGCCAGATACGGAGAAACAGTATAGTAGCCATTTAAAAAATCCGGAACCTGCCTTTCGTGATAAAATTGTTCTGCCGCTGCATCGCCATCATTCAATGCAATGGTATTTGCAAAAATATTTGTCCTGGCAAAGGCAGATAAAGAGAGCAATACGATCAGCAACATAACTATTGAAACCTTACTGCTTTTCCTCCATGCCATCCTCGTTTGCATATCACCATGGTTTTTATATTTTAATATCTCATACAAAGTTTCTATCCTGTGTGCCACAATCAAAAAACCTTTCACCGCATAAGGAATCAGCATAATAAAGTAAGGAATCGTATACGAAGCGCTTGCCTCCCAAAAAAAGTGAAACAAATATCCTCCCAGAAAAATAACACCGCCAAATAATTCATACAAATTTCTACTGCCAAACCGGGCAATCACACAGCAAAATGCTCCCAGCAAGATTAATGTCTGTGCACAATTTAAAAATACACTGAGTCTGACACTACCCTCTCCTGTCAGAATACTCTCTACAAAATCAGAATGCCTGACATTAGAAGATCTGTTTCTTGACAAATACACCCCTCTAAATGTTGGGTCATTCCATTGAAAGGCATTTTTTCTGGCAAAGAAGGGAAGTCCTTTATCATACCAGTTTGACAGCATATCTTTCATATTTTTCTTAATCTCTGCGATGGAGGCTTCTGTAATCTTCTCTGTATCATAATGATATTCCTCAAAGACCTCGCCAATATACCCATTGTAACTGCCCGGACCATTGGGTGATTCCTGAAGCCCCATAGCTACCCAGGAAAGCATCACTTCTCCATCCGGCATCTCATAACCAGACAAATGCTCTACGTAGCTGTAAACAGCCTGATTCAACCCCTTCACACTTAAAATCATCAAAAAAACAAAAAAGACCGAGCAAAGCCTGTTTTTCCACTCAGATGTAACAATTATGTCATAAACCAGATAGCAGCAAATCGCCACCATATAAATCAGGCAATTCATTTTAAAGACTGTTGCAAGTCCAATGCACAGCGCAGCAATGAACATATACTTTATTCTTCTTGTCTTTAAATATCGAAGAGACATACTGACTCCTGCCAGTGATAATGCCATGCCAATTAAAATCCCATACAGGTACGTAATATAAAAAAACAGAGGGAACCACACTGCCAGAGCAATATAAACTATAAGTCGTATCTCCTTATCATCTTTCCAATAATCCTCAGCCAACTTTGCCACATAGTAATAAATGAAAATAAGCGCCGGCACATTGACAAGCTGTAAAACAATGAAGTTATTGGTTCCAAACAGAAATGACAGTAGATAATAAAATAAAACAATCCCGCTCTGGTAAGGGTACCGGAACAAATAACCAACTTCTACAAAGGAGGAAAAATCCAATTTCCGCCATTGCATCGATATTTCATAAATCTTCTCAGGATCAGATATTGGGTATAGTTGCGTGGCCAAAATCCAAATGCATCCAGCCATTCCTGTTATGATGTATAGTATCTTCAATGCTCCATGTGTTGTTATCTTTCTTGATATCCTGTCAAAGGCCAGTTGCTGTTTTACATCATGCCATAATCTTTTAACCGTAACCATACCTACAATACACAATAAAAAAATAAGCAGATGCCAGACCGGGGAATCTGCGATATTGAATGTTCTATTCTGCACTGAACCGTCTTCGTTTATAACCTTCCCAATAAAACCAGTACTGAACATACTTTGCAGACATAGCCCGAATAGGATCAGTGAAAACAGAATACGAATACCATAATTTGCAATGGGATATATAATTTTGTGTACTTTCGTAACAGATTCCATCTTTTTCAACCTCTCATAAAATATAAATACTCTTTTTTCTGCAACCAAATTATACTTTATGCGGGAATGGACATCAAGCTATTCCGAAAACTTTTTATGTGTTATAATTGAGAAAATACATAGAAATATCATAGGAGATTTAACCGATGTACAATAAAAAACAAATCGCTCTGATTTTTTCAATTATATTAATAGCCTTGTTACTTTTCCTTACCACCTGCATCAAAACCTGCACCATCACATATTGTATTCCAGGCAATGAAACACAGACCTACCAGCAAACATATATGATCCCTTGCTGGAAGCAAATAATAAGGCTTGATGCTCCTGATGCAGATTACGGAGAGAACACATATTTCTCAGGATGGTACCATGATCAGGAACTAAATGACAAAGTGATGATCGAGTCAATTCCTGCAGAAAATACTGCCGTCTATGCAAAGATAGTCGAAAAAAATCCAGAAACAGAGTTTTTATTACCGGAAATCCATATTACATCCGAAGTTGAATGGGAAAATATTGACCGTTATGAATATAATACCTGTACTTATACACTCACTAATACTACTACAAATGACTGTCTGACAAATATAAACGGAAAAATCCGGGGACGTGGGAACAGTACATGGCAAGAATTTGACAAAAAATCGTATAAGATTAAATTTGATGATCGTCAGAATTTATTTGAAATGGGTTCTGACAAGGATTGGGTTTTGCTCAGTAATTCAGTGGATTATACTTTGATGAGAAATGAAATAGCCCTAGGATTAGGACAACTTTTAGGACTTCAGTATACATCAGAATGTCAATGGGTACAGTTATTTTATAATGAAGAATATCTGGGTTTATACTTGCTCTGTGAACAGGTAGAAACAGGAATTAATAGAGTAAATATAGAAGCTCCTTATGGCCCGGAGGATATTGTTGTCAGTTTTTTTGTAGAATTGGGCGGTGAATTAGATGGATTTACTCTTCCTCTGGTTGACGAAGCTGAAAATAACTGGCAAGACTATTTCTCCTGCGAAATATTATATCCTCAATCAAGTGTCATAACTCAATATCAGCAAGAATATATTGAAGGCTACATGCAACTGGTAAATTCTGCCATTTTAACAAAAGACTGGAATACCATTACTGATTTGATAGATATTGAGTCCTTTTGCAATTGGTTCTTAGTAAATGAAATTGTCTTAAATGGCGATATGGGATGGAGCATGTTTGCCTATAAGCCTCAGAACGACAAATTATACTTAGGTCCATTATGGGACTTCGATCAGAGCTGCGGTGTTTCCGGAACCGGAGGTGCTGATTATGAAACATGGTATCCGGATACCAGTAATCAAAACGCATGGTTTAATACATTGATAGAAATGCCTGAATTCAGGGAACTATTATCAGAGAAATGGGGAGAATCCCTGCCCGCCATTCAGGATTTTCTGCAATCCGAAAAAGAAAAAGCTATCATTTTTCAACAGGATATCGATGCAAATTTTGAACGTTGGCCTGTTCTTGGTTCTGCCACATGGAGAATCAGAGATGAGATTGGCGCATTAAAAACATACAATGAGAATGTAGATTTTTTGTTTACATGGCTTGATAAACGAATCAGCTGGTTAAGTGCAGAACTTGGCAATTATTAATTATGTACCATCGCCCCCTGATTCAACAATCCTGGAAAATCTTCTGGGAATTGCATAGAGAGCGCCATCATTTTCTTCCTGCCAAAAATAATATTCCATACGCAGAGCAGAATCTGGGAAGGCTTTATTATACATTTCCTGAATCTGAGCACTGTATATTGCCGATCTATTATTTGCTTCTGTAATCCATGCTCCCTGGAGATTTTGCTGTTTATTGTCGAGGGGTACTCTCAGCAAATAATCTCCCATAAATCGACCGTCTATATACAACTCAACTACTTGATACCGTACTATAAAACGTTCCTCATTTCTATCTATACAAAAATTATTCCATTCTTCATAGAACTGCAATATTTGAGGACTATAACCCATAAGGGGATCTAATTCCCAATCATCATCTTTTTGGAGGCCTGCCAGATTCATTTTATTCTTGACGCCATTTTTAAATAACTTCAAACGATAGTTCCGTTCCTGCGGGGAACACATTCCCTCCACTTCCTCATACGAAAGCTTTGCTTCACTATGCTTATAAGAATACATATTAATTTCCTGATCAACTGGCGTGTAAAGCTTCATTTCACCATAAGCATTACTATTTTCGAACTCACTTGTCTGAAAGTCTAATATTGTGGATGTTGTAAGTGTAACAGAAGTCTTGATATAAGATGCATGATCAATAATGTAAACAGAAAGGGGGATTTCCCCATTATACACTCTTTCTGATTCCCAATTTCCCTCTAAAATGAAGTATATTGTTCCCTCACCTATATAACTAATATTTCCTGCAACAGTTCCCAAAGCTGTTACAGGAATCAAAAACGTATTTAAATCACTTCTATATGGTATTAGCTGCTCCTGAAAACAGAGCAGATCAGACGTGGCATCTATAAGACTTTTTCCATCCAGCATGGACGCCGCTTCCTTTTCTGTTATTACCGGGCACCCGAATATGCTGTTATGTTGTTGGCTCCTGGAAAAAATAAAAATGATGCATAAGGCTATAGTAAAAGAAAAAAGGAAAAAGAGTTTTACATGCCGTTTCATTATCCAATATATTCTCCCGTCTGTAATAACCAATTTACAGTTCTAATACCATCCATGCCACGGATACCTTTAACAAATTCCTCATCAACAGGCGTTTTACTGGTAATTTCTACAATCATCTCAAATCCGGCTTCAGAATAATCAGATGTGCGAATACGGTTTTTAGGGTAGGTCTGATTTATCAACAAGCGTACTTGTTCAACACTGACACTTTCTGCCCCCCCCCCCGAATAATCAATAAATACTTTTGACGAAAAGCTCCCAGATAGGAAAACACAATAATTACGACAGCAATAAAAAGAGTTGAAATTGCTGCCAGTAATAACATCTGTGCACCGACACATAATCCTTCAATTATTGACCAAAATAGAAATAATGTGTCATTAGGATCCTTAATAGCAGTTCTATATCTGACAATTGACAGTGCGCCCACCATTCCCAGCGATATTGCTATATTACTGCTGATCATCATCATGAGCACTGATGCTATCAATAAAATCACAAAATTGGTAATGGCAAATTTGTTATTGTAGCTTACTCCTGTATAGGTGATACGGTATGTAATATAAATCACGCCGGCAACCAACATTCCGGCAAATAAATATAACAATATTTTTTCTGATGTCATGGAAGCATTATTATTACTGAACCATTCCAGAATTTTTGTTTTACCCATAACTATATTTCCTCCATCTACATAATAGAATGCGCATAAATCGGTCTCCCAACCATATACTTGCTAACAGAAACCTGATTTAATTTATACTTTTTCAGAACATCACTGACAGTTCTGATCAATACCTTATCGTACTTTATCTCCAATATAAGATTTTCATTAGTTAAAGGAACCCAGGGCAAGTTATCCTGAAATATATTTAAGTTTATTTCTGAGCATCTGATATCAGAGTCAAAAGTAATACGCGTATTATTTTCAGGATACCAAAAAGCAAAGCGCTGGTATTCAATAATCGTTTTCGGGCGATAACAGCCCAAGGTCAAAAGTGAATATAACTCCAGAGAAACTTGCGTATTATGATCAAGCAAAAAAGAGTAATCACCTGCCATGGCACGTCCGATTTCATCTCGAGTAATAGAAAGGCTTTTTTTATTGGAATAATCTCCCCACTTTTGCTTTAATTCAAGTTTACCTTCCAATGCTAACGGATCATATATACGTATACGCACTTTTTTTCTCTTTTCGTAACCCGAATTTTTCTCTCTGAAATCAATATCATTGAGAGAATCAAAATATAGGCTTCTCACCATATAACTGCCATTTCTTGAAAAGAAATCACGCCGGAGTAAAAGATCCAGTTCTCTTTGCATACTTGCAGCATCTAACAAATGAATTTCATATTTCTTTTCATTACGTGTTACCTGAGAAAAAGCTGTATTCATTACTTTAAATTCCCTTGTTGATTATACAAAATAAGATTTAATAACAGTTTATGATAAAATATCTAAATTTCATTCATCTTTGTATTTTACCGCTACATAACAGAAATTTCAACAAATGATGTGGAAAAACCGGAATAAATTTATATACCCTACAGTTTTATCCTAAATCAGGACAAACCCATAAGTATATAAAGCATTCTGAAAATATACATTTCTGCCATTACATGGTATAATAAGAAGCGCACTGATGTGCGCACAGGTCGTAAGGAATCCTCCCACCTACGGTGGATCCCTCCTTGCGACATGGTATAATGAAGTACGCCGATTCATTTAAATTGAAAGGACACCCCCATGCTGTTTAATTCCTATATTTTTATATTTTTGTTTCTCCCCCTGACCCTTCTGGGGTACTTCGGCCTGAACCATTTCCAGAAATACCGGGCCGCCCTGGCTTTTTTGCTCCTGATGTCACTGCTGTTTACCGGCTATGCGAATATTTATTACCCGGCGATACTGATGGCCAGCATTGTGATCAATTACGGTATTGCCATCTTTTTGCAAAAGGAGGCTCTCCGGCACAAAAAGCTTCTGCTTTGCCTGGGGATTGTCTTAAATGCCGGCACTTTGCTTTTTCTGAAATACTATAATTTTTTTACGGACAATATCAATCTGGTTTTCAAAGCAGGCCTCCCGCTGCTAAAGCTCATACTGCCTCTCGGGATCAGCTTTTATACCTTTCAGCAGATCTCCTGCCTTGTGGATTCCTATAAGGGGCAATGGGGAGATTACAGCCTTCTGGAATACGGGGTCTATGTCTCTTTTTTTCCCAAGCTGTCCCAGGGACCCATCGCTTACCACAGTGAGCTGATCCCTCAGTTAAGGGACAGGGCCGGCCGGAGGATCAATTACGAAAATATGTGCAGAGGGCTTTATGCCTTTGCACTGGGTCTTGCCAAAAAGGTTCTGATTGCAGATTCTCTTGCCAAGGTAGTAAATATCGGCTATGGCAATATCCCGGCGCTGAACAGCCCCAGCGCCGGACTTGTGATGATCTGTTATTCCCTCCAGATCTACTTTGACTTCAGCGGTTACTGCGATATGGCTTACGGCCTGGGGTATATGTTTAACCTAAAGCTCCCCATAAACTTTAATTCTCCCTACAAGTCCCGGTCGGTTTCCGAATTCTGGGAAAGATGGCATATGACCCTGACCCGTTTTTTCACCAGATATGTGTATATTCCCTTAGGCGGCAGCCGGTGCGGGAGGCTTAAAACCTACCGGAATATTCTGATCGTGTTTCTGGTAAGCGGATTATGGCACGGTGCCAACTGGACCTTCGTCCTGTGGGGATTGCTCCATGGGATTGTCAAGGTAATAGAAAGGGCGGCAGGCTCTGCGTTCCATCAAAAAACAACGGATGACAGGCTTTGCCAGCCATCCTTATGTTCCATAAAAATCCCCGGCTTTCTCAGGATCGGTTTTACTTTTTTGCTGGTCACGGCGGCATGGAGCCTGTTCCGTGCCGATTCCATAAAGGATGCCGGAATGCTCTGGATGCAATTATTTCACGGCGGTCCGGGAGGGATTTATGCCCCCATCACAGATCAGTTTCATGAGATCGTTGAGATCAGCTTTTTGTACCGGGCAGGCCTTGGAGGCGTCATCACCTCTCATCCCTGGCTTCCGCTGACCGTCTTTACCGCCGCCGCTCTGATCGGCTGCTTTACCATGAAAAATACCCAGGAAAAAACAGAGAGTATGGTCTTGTCTGTCCGGAAGATGCTGACCGTAGTGGTTCTTCTGTTCTGGAGTATTCTCTCTCTATCCGAAATAAGCGCATTCCTGTATACGAATTTTTGATTTTAATTTCATTTGATCACTGACTGAAATTGGGAGAATCTATTACTATGAATCAAAAAGAAGCCAAAAAATGGTTAATAAAGTCTGTGACCCTCTTATTCTTTTTGCTGGCCATGGCCGCCGGGATGGTGGTCCTGGTGGACCCTTATTTCCACTACCATAAGCCCCTTTCTGTTTTTTCCTACCGGCTGTATGAGGAACGGTATATTAATGACGGCATCTCCAGAAATTTCGATTTTGACGCCCTTATTACAGGAACCTCCATGGCCCAGAACTTTAAGCCCAGCGAAATGGACGCCTTATTCGGAACAAATTCTGTGAAGGAAACCTTTTCCGGCGCCGGCTACCAGGAGCTGGCAACGAATCTGGACCGGGCTCTTTCCAGAAATCCGAACATCAAACAGGTGGTGTGGGCTGTGGATTATAACGGCCTGCTCCGGGATTACGACTGGGTACAGTATGAGGATTATCCGGAGTATCTTTATGATGACAATCCCTTCAATGATGTCTCCTATCTGTTTAACAAGTCAATTTTTTATCACGGGGTGCTGAATAACCTTGCCATGACTCTGACAGGTACGCCTCCTACCACCATGGACGAATATTCCTCCTGGCAGCTTCCCACCGGCCTGGATCAGATCCTTGCCTCCTACGACAGGGAGCATGTAAACATGGATACGCCCACAGACTTCGGAGAAGCAGAGTATCACACCGTAGTAAAGACCATTACCTTAAATGTAAAGGAAATCGCGGACAAATACCCCGATACCACCTTTTATATTTTTTATCCGCCCTACAGCATCTGCTACTGGGATTCCCTGTATCTGAAGGGGACTCTGCTCAGGCAGACCCAGGCGGAGCAGACTGCTACGGAATTACTGCTGGAATGTCCCAATATCAGGCTGTTTAACTTTTTTGACCAGTATGACCTAATCTGTAATCCCGACTATTACTGCGACAGCGGGCACTATTCCGCAGAGGTCAACTCCCGGATGCTGCACTGGATGGCAGAGGGCACAGGTCTGGTCACCAGAGAAAACTATCTTGAAAGACTGGCCGAGGAACGGGAATTCTATTCTAACTACGATTATGAGAGTATCTATCAATAAACAACGGATGTCAGGCTTTGCCAGCCATCCTTATGTTAACAACAAACATCTCGCTTCGTGACATTCTTATGCTAAACGACAGGCCATGGCTCTT
Organism: uncultured Lachnospiraceae bacterium; assembly: GCA_947382625.1. GTDB lineage: Bacteria > Bacillota > Clostridia > Lachnospirales > Lachnospiraceae > Suilimivivens. The sequence goes on along the minus strand of CANDAG010000010.1, from coordinate 48,970 downwards.
TTCAGAACCATGGCCCGTAAAATGCAATCTTTCTATCCAATCTCTAAACCACCGCCTCATGCATCAGCCACTCCTGGAACATGAGGATATACCAGATCTGGATCCGCCACTCTCCCTTTTCGATGAAATCATTCCAGATCCGCCAGACCACCTCCGGATTTAAGAGTCCCTGGCTTTCTAACATCTTTTTATCCAGAAGGCTCTCCGCCCACTGCCGCAGCTCCGACTGGCGCAGCCATTTGTCAATGGGGATGCTGAAGCCCTTTTTGGGACGCTCCATCATCTCCCTTGGCACATAACGGTAAAGCACATCCCGAAGCACCTTCTTTCCATAAAATCCGGTGTGGTCGATCCTTCCGTTCTCCCACTCCCTCTTGTACTGGATGGGCAGTCTCCAGGCAAACTCCACCACATCCTTATCCAGCATCGGCACCCTGGTTTCCAGAGAAACCGCCATGGCCGCCCTGTCCACCTTCACCAGAATATCATCGGGATGATACATCAGCATATCCATCAGCATAATGTTATGGTTGGTTTCCTTCAGGTACCCGGGATCATATTCGCTGTATTTATAGCTGCAGGTTCCCTCCTTAAGGGAAATCTGCTTCGTCATAGGGTCTGTCTCATAGGAAGAAATATACAGATCAGAAGGGCCTCTGGCTCCTAACAGCTTTCCCTTGATCCGGTAAATAGGCTTTGCGGCAAGGGGGCTGTGGATCACCAGCTCACTGCAGGGCTTGCGCAGGAAATAGGGTATCCCCCTGATCTTACTCCAGATCCGTTCCACCGAAGGGTAAGAGGTGTAGCCACAGAAAAGCTCATCCCCTCCGTCCCCGCTTAAGGATACCGTCACATGCTCTCTTGTCATTTTGCTCACAAGGTAGGTAGGGATCTGGGAGGAATCCGCGAAGGGCTCCCCGAACATGCCTGCCAGCTTAGGGATCACCCCTTTGGCGTCCTCCTCCGTGATATAAAGCTCCGTGTGCTCCGTACCCAGATGCCTGGCGATCTCTCCTGCATATACTGCCTCATTGTAATCCTTTTCCTCCATGCCGATGGTAAAGCTCTTTACCTTCCCCTTGTGTAAGGACTGCATCAGGGCTACCACGGTACTGGAATCGATGCCTGCAGATAAAAAGGCTCCCACCGGAACATCCGCCATCATCTGCTCGGAAATCGCTTCCTTAAGCAATCGCTCCAGCTCATCCGCAGCCTCCTTACTGCTGCCGGTAAAGGGATCCTCCTGTCCCTTTCTGGCCGCCTCCTTCACGGACCAGTAGGTTTCCTGCCGGACCTCCTTAAGACTATGGAAAGGCAGCGTTACCTTCAATATAGTACCCGGCTCCAGCTTGTAAATATCCTCATAGACAGAATAAGGCGCCGGAAGATAGCCATGGATAAAGTAAAGGCCCAGCACCTCTCTGTTAATGGGATTATGAAATCCCTCCAGTGCCGCTATGGCTCCCACATCCGAGGCAAAGACGAAGCTCCCTCCCACCTGCCCGTAATACAGGGGCTTTTCCCCGATCCTGTCCCGGAGGAGGTAGAGGCACTGCTCCTTCTTATCATATAAAGCAATGGCAAACATCCCCTTGCAGAGAGAGATTGCCTCCTTCACCCCATAGGCCTCAAAGGCCTCCAGCAAAACCTCGGTGTCCGAGGTGCCCCGAAAGGCACTGACCTTTTTCTCCCGAAGGAGCCTGTCCGCCACCTTTTTGTAATTATAGATTTCTCCATTATAGGTCATGACATAACGGCCGCTGTGGGAAGTCATGGGCTGGGCGCCGTTTTCAGACAGATCCACAATAGAAAGCCTGCGATGTCCCAGCGTCACCTGGCCATCCTCCGAAAAAAAGCTTCCCCCTGCATCCGGCCCTCTGTGATAGATCCTCTGCTTCATGCGCTCGATATTATCCTGTCTGTTTCCCTTAAAATTACAAAATCCAGCTATCCCGCACATTTCAATGACCTCGCCCTTTCCGCACTAAACCTCCAAGATACCTTTCCCAGCTTCCATAAACCGTTTCCGTCCCATAATCCTCCCGGATCCGGGCCGCTTCCTTCCCCAGCGCATCCGCCATCTCGGGATCTCCCATTACCTGCTCCAAAGCCTCCCTCAGCTTTTCCTGATCTCCCACCGGCGTCAAAAGGCCGTTTACCCCGTGGCCAATAAGCTCTCCTGGTCCTCCGCAGGGGCAGTCTGTGGAGATCACCGTAAGCCCCATGAGCATGGCCTCGATCAGGGTATTGGGGACTCCCTCCGAATTAGAGCAGAGCACAAAGGCCCGGGCCTTAAAAATGGCCTCCGCCACCTGACCGGTCTCCCCGGGAAGGAAAACCCTCTCCTGCAGCCCCTGAGCTTTCACGAAGTCAAGCAATTTCCCGCGGCATTCCCCTTCACCGTAGATTACCAGACGATACTGCGGAAATTTCTCTGCCACATCGGCAAAGGCTTTTATGAGAAGTATATGATTCTTGTTTTCATCCACACGGCCTACCGCCACGATCACCGGCTCCCGCTCTCCCTCATACCTTTCTCTGAAAAAGGTGTTGCTTACAGGATTACGGAGGATTACCGCCTTTTTCCTCACCTTTTCCGGGAAAAAATCAAAGCATCGGCGGGTCTGAAGGATCACCCCCTCTGCCCTGGCAAACAGATGCCTTGCCGCAAACCGCATCCAGGAGGTGTAATACTCCTCCCCCGGCTCCGCCCTCACAGATACCGCCACCGGGATCCCAAGGAAGCGGGAGGTCAGGATCGCCATCATATTATTTTTTCCGATAAAGGAAAGGATCACATCCGGCCGTTCCTTCTTCCAGATTCCGCGAAGCTTGGTAAACCGACGCACAAAATTGAGCACACGGCTGCTGCCGGTCTCCTCCGGGGTAATGTCAGAGATCACTCTTTTCACCGCCGGATTTAAGGGGTATTCGTTTTCCTTCTGATACTGGGTCACCATAGTTACAAGGTAACCCTTTTTTGCAAAATCATCGGCCAGATTGACCATCACTCTTTCCGCGCCGCCTCTTGTAAGGCTTCCGATCAGCATGGCAATATGGATCTGTCTGTTCATTTGTCACCTCGCTGCCCTGTTACTTTTTCAGGAAACGACTTTCGCCGCTTATTTTATAGTGAACGACAAATTATTTTGTCGTTCACTATATATAACAGGCATACCATTGTTGAAAGATAAAAAAGGACCAGGAAAGCTTGGAATAGTTCGCTCCTGTGGCAGGACCGCCGTCCCCTGTCCGCAGGTATCCTTCTATCATATCCGCCGTAAAATCCGGGTCAAAGATCCCCTGCCTCTTCAGATAATCCCTGCTGCACATGGCAAGAAGCTGCTCCCGCAAGGGGCCTCTGAGCCACTGGTCAAGGGGGACTCCAAACCCCACCTTGGGTCGGTCCAACAGCTCTCTGGGAATATAGTCATACGCAATATCCTTCAGGATCCGTTTCTTGTTCCCCCTGTCATACTTGAGCTTATGGGACAACCGGAAGGAATACTCCATCACCTCTTTGTCCAGGATCGGACACCTTGTCTCTAAGGAATATTTCATGGAGGCCCTGTCCACCTTGCAGAGAATATCCCCCGGCAGATAGGTATCCATATCCAGGAGCATTCTCCTAATCTGCCAGTTGTCCACCTGATATCCGCTTTCTATGGAATAATGGCAGGGCATTCCCTCTGCCGCCACCATTTTGTTTGCCCGGGTTACATAGTTGCTGGCTCCGAACTGGGTTTTGGTCTCTTTATTGCGGTTTCCCGCAATCACCCTTACCCGGAAGGGAAGCCTCTCCTCCAGCCCCAATTGCTTCAGCCCGGGAAGCTGACAGATCCCGTGGGTCAGCCCGCCCAGCCCATCCAGCATCTGGGCCTGCGCCACATTCTCGTATATATTGTAGCCACAAAAAAATTCATCCCCGCCGTCTCCCGAAAGGGCTACGGTAACCTCCTGCCTTGCCAGCTTTGATACAAGCATACTGGGGATCTGGGAGGAGTCCGCCATAGGCTCGTCATAATACCGGGGAATGCTTTCTACCAGATCAAACATTTCCTTCTCATCAATATACAGCTCCGTGTGTCTGGTACCTAAATGCCGGGCCACTTCCTTTGCATACTTTGCCTCGTTGTACCGTTCCACGTTGAAGCCTATGGAAAAGGTCTTGACCGGCTCTTCGGAAAGCTCCTGGGCAATGGCTGTGATCAGAGAGGAATCGTACCCTCCGCTTAAGAAGGCTCCCAAAGGCACATCCGCGATCATCCGGGAGGCCACAGCCTTTTTTAGGAGAGCCCTAAGCTCTGCTTTGGCCTGTCCATAGTCCGAAACGGGATCCTCCTGCATGGCGTGATAGACCTTTTTCACATCCCAGTATTTCCAGGTGCTGATCTCTCCATGGTGAAACCTTAAAATGCTGCCGGGCTCCAGCTTAAAGACATTCTCAAAAATACTTTCAGGTCCGTTGATATACTGCTGAAAAAGATAGCGGGAAAGGATTTCCTTACGGATTTCCATGGAAAACCCTTCCCGGGCCATAAGGGGCTTTAACTCCGATCCAAAGATCAGATTTCCATTTTCCGTCTCGTAATACAAAGGCTTTTTGCCGATACGGTCTCTTATAAGAAAAACATCCTCCGTCTCTCTGTCATACAGACAGATGGCAAACATACCGTTCAGCCTTTCCACGCACCCTATGCCCCACTGCAGATAGGCGGCTATGATCACCTCCGTATCGCAGCTGGAGCGAAAAGGATAACCTTTCAGCTCCTTCTTAAGCTCCTGAAAATTATAGATCTCCCCGTTAAACACCACACTGATCCGGCCATCCGCCGAGTGCATGGGCTGATGGCCCAGAGGAGACAGATCCTGGATGGACAGACGTCTCTGTGCCATGCCGATCTGATAGCCCTTTTTCATGGGAAAGATTTCCTCCCCCGAATCATCCGGCCCCCGATGGTACATGGTGTCATTCATTTTTTTCAGATTTTCCAGTGTGAGCTGCTGCCTGGAAACAAATCCGCATATTCCGCACATATCCTAACCCTTTGCCTTCTCTATGATCTTTTCCACATAAGCTTCCCATTGTCCGGCTATGGCGTCCTCATGAATCCTCTCTCCGATCCTCCGGGCATGCTCTCCCAGCCGCTCTGCCAGCTCCCTGTCCTCGATGAGCCTGTTGATGCCCGCCGCCATAGCCTCCTCATCCCCCACCGGGATCAGCAGACCGTCCACCTCATTGGTCATCACCGTCCTGGGGCCTCCGCAGGGACAGTCGGTGGCCACTGTGGGCATCCCTAAAGCCATTGCCTCTAACAGCGCATTGGGAAGTCCCTCATAGTCAGAGGAAAAGGCGTACACAGAAGCCTTCGGCAGCTCCTTCTCCAGACTGTCGCTTGCCCCCATCAGGGAAATCCAGGCCCCGGCATGATTCTCCTGAATGATCTGCTCCAGCTTTTCCTTTGTCCCGTCAAAGGAATCACCTCCATAAATCCTCAGACTGTAATCCGGATGCTTCTCATGCACCTTCAAAAAGGCCCGAAGCAGCATTGCCTGGTTCTTAAAATCTACCAGCCGCCCCGACTGTACCACCAGCTTTTCCCTTTTCTCCGGTTTAGGCGTATTCAGGTACTTCTGATGCACAGGATTTAAAATAACGCATGCTCTTTTTTGCAGTGAAACAGGAAAATAAGTCATCTGCTCCGTTGTCTGGAACACACATCCCTCCACCATACGGTACAAAAGGGGGATCAACAGCTTATCTGCCAGAGTATTGTAGTAGGACTTAGGATCCTGCCTGACCGCCGCGATCACCGGCACTCCCGTCCCCCGGGAGGAAATAATGGCGCGGTAGTTGGGTCTTCTGGTAAAAGAGATCACAATATCCGGCCGCTCCTTTTGGATCAGCCGCCGCAGATAGAGAAACCGCAGCCCGATCCGGCTTAAGCGGCCCTTAGAAAGATCCTCGTCCCGCAGACCCACATGGACTCTCTTCACCCTTTCATCCAGCTGGAATTCCTTTTCTCCCTGCCACTCTGTGGCGGCGATCACCTGGTAATCCCTCTGTGCAAGCCAGTTAGCCAGATTGGATACCACCCGCTCCGCGCCTCCCTGCTCAAAACAATTCAAATGAAATAAAATCTTCCGCATGATCCATCCCTCACCTTCCGGCCAGCTCCAGAAACCTCTCCACATATTTTTCGTAGGTAAAGATCTGGGCCCTGTCTTTTGCCGCCTGGCGGTACTGCGCCAGCTTCTCCGGATCTGTCAAAAGCCCTGTCACCACATTTGCCATATTTCTTTCTTCCTCGGAAATATGGGCCGGATCCAGATCCCTTTCCCGGCTCATAACCGGAACCAGAATCCCGTATTCTCCATAAATAACAGGTGCTTTTTCTTCCTCCTGCAACTGTGTGAGCAAAGATCCATCCCCGTTCTCCAAAAGGATCTCCCCAGGTCCGGTCATACAATTGGTACACACAGGCGCAAGCCCCAGAACCATCCCCTCTACCAGGGCGTTGGGAAAGCCTTCATTTAAGGAAGTGAGAAGATAGATCTCTCCCTTTTTCAGATACCTGTAAGGATCCTTGCGCATGCCTGCAAAATGCACTGCATCTGCTATTCCCAGCTCCCGGGCCAGCTTTTTGTAATATTCGAAGGTGCCTGCTCCCATAAGGATCAGTCTTGCCTCCGGTACCTTTTCATGGACCAGGGCAAAGACCTTCAGCATGTGCCAGAACCCCTTCATATCATCGTCTCTTCCCATGGAAACCAGATACCGGAGCTTTTTCTCTCCCTCTGCCTCTTTCCAGGGCAGCTCCGGCTCTCCCGCCTCTGCTTCCCTTTGAATGGTCTTCACATCATAGAGATTATACAAGGTAGTCGTCCTGTTAAATCCAAATTTAGCATTTACCACATGCTCAATCTCTTTAGAACAGCAGATGATCAGATCCCCAAGCCTTACAAAAAGCTTCATCTTCAGGGTCTCTTCCACATCGGTATAATTCCGCAGTCCCAGCCACACCCTTTCATGGCCTGTTTTGGAAAAGGCGTTGACCATATTGGCGCTGGGGCCAAAGCTGTAGACAATATCCGGCTTCAGCTGCCGCTTCAGCTCCCTGACCCTGCGGGATCTTCTCACAATATTCCAAAGCTTCTTAAGCTTTCCCTTCCTGACTCCCATCCGGATGTCAATGATGTTCAGCCCGCTCACATCATAGGCAATATTGGCAGAATTAAAGATAACTATCGTTATGTCGAAATACGGTTCCAGCAGTCTGGCAGTGGTCACACATACTCTCTCGAATCCTCCCTGATGGAGCATGGGAGAGATCAGCATCAGTTTTCTCTTCATCCCCACTCCCCTTTCTCATAAAAACCCATCATCCTTTCCGCCTGGGTATTCACATCAAAGCCTGCTTTCCTCATTTCCTCCACCCGTCCTCTTCGCTGATACCTGCCATCATCCTGTCTGCGCTCTGTCTTCCTGCGCACTGCCTGGATGTGAGCAGCCCATACCGAAGGATCCTCTTCGATACTCATGGTCTTTATCAGATCCGTAACCGCCACTTCCTCGCAGATGCTATCCGACATCAGACAGGGAAGGCCTGTGGTCTGGGCCTCCACCACGGCTCCCGGCAGACCTTCAAACCGGGAGGGATACACAAACTGGTCCATAGCCTGATAGTAGTCGCTGACATTGCCCCGGTTTCCCAGAAAGAAAACCTGATCCGCAATCCCCAGCTCCTTCGCAAGAGCCCTGATCCTTTCCATCTCGCCGCCTTCTCCCAGAAGCAGGAGGACATAGCTTCGGGCATCATCCTGTGCCACGGTTTTTGAGGAAGTGGTTTTCTTCGGGACATTCATCTGCTCCCCTTCTTCCCGGACATCGTCCTTTGAGCCCTTCAGCAGCGCTGCAAACACCTGCAGGAGATATTCATGGTTCTTTGCGTAACGAAAGCTTCCCACATGGCCGATCACATAGCATTCCTCTATCCCCAGCTCCTTCCGGATCCGCTCTCTCACCAGAGGATCGTAATCAAAAGCCTTGCAGTCAATGGCGTTGGGGATAAACACCGTCCTTCCTTCTTCCACCGCCCGGTTTCCAAATACTGAAATCCCGGCGATCCGGGAGCAGCAAAACATAACATCTGTTTTTTTAGAGAGATTTCGTCTCAAAAGCCGGGTCAGCACGCCCTTTACGCCCTTATCCACCCCGGCGCTTCTGGCGTGGGCTATGGTCAGAGGGATCCCGGCTCTCTTTGCCAAAGGCAGGTAGATCGCTGCCGTGCTGGTAATGTGGCCCTGCACCGCCCGGAACTCATGATGCTCCCTGAAAAAATCCCTCACCGCCTTTTGGTAGCTGAAGTAATTATACATCCTGAAACGGGGAATTCGGAAGATCCGCCCCCCTAACCTTCTGATCTCCTGATCAAAATAGCCTTCCTTTTCCGTATGGACCAGAAAATCAAACTGGACCCTGTCCCTGTCCAAATGACGGTACAGATCCATGGTACGGCTTTCCGCACCGCCAAGCTGTGTATTTCCAAGCACATGGAGTACCCTGATCGGTTCTGCCATATTCCTACCTCCAAGCTATCTGACCCTGACCAGAAAATATTTTCCTTTGGCCATCAGATATTCCTTCCAGTGTTCCGGGATCGTCCTCTTTTTTTTGTCCACTTTCAGATATTCTGCAAAGGAAATCCAGGAAACATCCTGTCTTTTGAATTGCTCCTCATATTGCCCAAGCTCCTTCTCCGAAATGGTATTGGTGTGGACGACCATAGTGGAGTATCCTTTTTTCTTTTGCAGAGTACGGCTGAGCATAAAGGAAATGGGATAAAAATCAAGTCCCCGGAAGCGATAGGGAGAATCTCCGAAGCCGTCAGTCAGCGCGCAGAATCCCTCTTCCTTCAGAATCCTTAAGGTATTCCGGTCATAGGAATGAGCCGGCGCCATAAACAGCTCTGCAGGCAGCCCCTTCTCCTTGAAGATCCTTTTTCCTTCCCTGATCAGCTCTCTTTGCTTCTCCAAAGAGAGGCCTGCAAACTCGGAAAAATCATTGAGAGGAAACATACCCCCCTGCTGTGTGGTATAGATATGATAACAGCCATGCATGGCGATCACCCAGCCCTCCTTTTGAAGGCCTTTCACATAAGCCCAAAAATCCGTGGGCGCACTCTGGCTGCTATTTTGCTTCATAAGGCCCTGATCCCGATTATCCGGCACCACCCCTATAAGCGGTTTCACCTGATACCGGTCCAGAAGCGCCTTGAATTTCAAAAAGCGCTCCCAGTCCATATCAGGTGTTATATCATCCAGTCTCACTGCTATTTTCATGCAAGATGCTCCTTATACCAGCCGATGGCCAGCCCTATCCCCTTTGCAAAATCATACTCGGGATCATAGCCTAAAAGCTCTCTCGCCTTGCTGATATCCGCGTTGGAATCTCTGATATCTCCTGCCCTTGCCGGTCCGAAAACAGGCTCCACCTCTTTCTCTAAGGCCTTACAAAGGTCATGGTACACATCGATCAGGTATTCCCGTCCCCCGGCTCCGATGTTAAAGGCTTCCCCTGCGGCCTCGGAAGGGGCAAGACAGGCCTTTAAGTTGGCCTCGATCACATTGTCAATATAGGTAAAGTCCCTGGACTGTCTTCCATCTCCGTTGATGGTAGGCCTCTCCCCCCGCATGAGCTGCCGGATGAATTTGGGGATCACCGCCGCATAGGCTCCGTCAGGATCCTGCCGTCTGCCGAACACATTGAAATAACGAAGGCCATAGGTATCCAGGCCATACAGAGTCTTATAGAGTCTGCCATATTCCTCGTCCACCTTTTTGGTCAGGGCGTAGGGAGATAAAACCTTCCCCTCATGGCCTTCCTTCTTGGGAAGGGTGGGATGGTCTCCGTACACGGAAGAGCTGGAGGCGTAGACAAATTTCTTTACGCCGTTCTCTCTGGCGGCTTCCATCATGTTCAGGGTTCCCCGGATATTGATCTCCTCGTACAACAGGGGCATCTCAATGCTTCTGGGGACACTCCCCCAGGCCGCCTGATTTAATACATAGTCCGCTCCCTTTGACGCCTCCTTGCAGGTATCTAAATCTCTGATATCCCCCTTGATGAAAGTAAACCGGGGATTTGCCGTGAAGGGCTCGATGTTTTCGTACTTTCCGGTAGAAAGGTTGTCCAGACACCTGACCCTATAGCCCATATCAAGAATAGCCTCGCAGAGATTCGAACCGATGAACCCGGCTCCTCCCGTTACCAGAAACACAGCGTCTTCCTTAAACCTTAAATCCTTATATCCCATTTTACAGCCTCCAGTAAATGTAATCCTCTGTCATATATTCTTTTTTGTCAAAAAGTCCCTTAAGATCCATAAGCACCTTTTTGGAATGTGCCTGGTTGTAGAAGCCATTCACCCTTTCCCTGTCAAAGGAAAGGAACTGCTCATGGGCTACCGCCACGATCACCCCATCCATGTCCTTCACCGCATCCATATCCCCAAAGGTGATGCCATACAGTCTCCTGGCCTCCTCTGCGTCTGCCGCCGGATCTACCACCACCGGATGGATGCCGTATTCTCCCAGTTCTCTGTAAATATCGATCACCTTGGTATTTCTGGTGTCCGGGCAGTTTTCTTTAAAAGTAAAGCCCAGGATGGCAACCCTTGCTCTCTTTACAGGAATGTCCGCTTTGATCAGGTTCTTCACCATACTCTCTGCCACATATTTTCCCATATCATCATTGATCCGGCGTCCTGCCAGAATGATCTGGGAATGATACCCTAATTCCTCCGCCTTATAGGTCAGATAGTAAGGATCCACTCCGATACAGTGTCCTCCCACAAGGCCGGGATAAAACTTCAGGAAATTCCACTTGGTCCCTGCCGCCGCAAGCACTGCTTTGGTATCGATCCCCATCTTATTAAAAATGATGGAAAGCTCATTCATAAAAGCAATATTGATATCTCTCTGGCTGTTCTCAATGACCTTGGCCGCCTCCGCCACCTTGATGGACTCGGCCCGGTAAACCCCTGCCTCCACCACCAGCTCATAGACCTTAGCAACCGTATCTAAGGTTTCCTCATCCATACCGGAAACGATCTTCACGATGGTCTCCAGACGGTGTACCTTATCCCCGGGGTTGATCCTCTCAGGGGAATACCCGATCTTAAAATCAACGCCGCACTTAAGCCCCGATTCCCTCTCCAGGATCGGTACGCAGATATCCTCTGTCACGCCGGGATAGACTGTAGACTCAAATACTACCACTGAGCCTTTGGTCAGATTCTGTCCCAGAATCCTGCTGGCCCCTTCCACCGGCGTAAGATCCGGAGTATGGTCATCGTTTACCGGTGTGGGAACCGCCACAATATGGAATTTCGCCTCTTTTAACCTTGCATGATCTGCAGTAAATTCCACCTTAGTGCTGCCGATCACCTCATTTCCCACCTCATTGGTGGGATCGATGCCATTCTTATAAAGCTCTATCTTCTTCTCGTTTAAGTCAAAGCCTACCACTTTGACCTTGCGTGCAAACGCCACCGCAATAGGCATTCCCACGTAGCCTAATCCCACCAGGGACAGCTTTTCTTTTCCTTCCACAAGATCGCTGTATAAACTCATGATTCTTTTCCTCCTAAACTGCCTCTTCCCCAATTTCCTCCAGATAGGCACCGATCACTATTTTCCGGTCAAAGACACGCTCCACGTATTCCCTGCCCTCAAGCCCCATCTGCCTGCGTTCATCCTCGGTATAGCTTAACACGGTTTTGATGGTCTGTACAAGAGCTTCCGCATCTTTTGGTGAAAATGTGAGACCGCTTACACCCTCCTTCAGGGTTTCCCGGCATCCCGGCACATTGCTGGCAAGCACCGGCCTTCCGCAGGCGGCCGCCTCCAAAAGCACATTGGAGAGCCCCTCATGATAAGAGGGATGGACGATCACATGGCTTTCAGCCATGACCTCCGCCACATTATCGATATGGCCGAAGTACCGGATCACCCCCTCATCAGACAACTGAGTGATCTGAGGCTCGTACAGGCCTCTGCTTTCCTCTTCATACTCTCCTGCCAGATAAAACCGGGTATTCGGATACGCTTCCCTGATCTGCCTGGCGGCCTCTAAATATTCCTCAATCCCTTTTTCCTTCATGATACGCAGGACTGCCAGGAAGATAACAGCCTTCTCCTCCGAAGGGTAGCTGTGAAAGGAATGTTCCTCCAGGTTTACTCCTGACCCCGGCAGAAGCCGGTCTCTTCCGGTTCCGATCCCTTTTCCCAGCATAAACTGCCGGTTGCCCTCATTTTGAAAAAATACGCAGGAGGCTTTTTTAGCAGAGATCCGGTAAAAGCGAAGCAAAACCTTTCCCAAAAGTCCCGGCTGCTCCAATGCAGTTCCCAGCCCTGTAATATTTACGATATAAGGTATCCTTTTTACTCTGCAGGCAAGCCCCCCATAGAGATTGGGCTTAATGGTATAGGTCAGAACCCTGTCCGGTTTTTCTTCCCTGAGAATACGAAGATACCGCAAAAACAGTTTCAGATCATGGACCGGATTATTTCCTCTGCGCTCAAACTCTGTGGGGATCATTTTTACCCCCAGAGCCTTCAGCCTCGGGCAGTTCTCATCTGTGGGAACGGACACTGCCACCTCATAGCCCTTCTCAAGAAAGGTGAGCAGGATCTCCTTCCGGAACAGATACAATCCGTTTGCATAATTACTCAGAATCAGAATCTTCAAAGCTTCAGCCCTCCAGGGAACACAATGCGGCCTCAATCTCGCTTTTCTTTCGTATCACCACACTGTCGTACATCATCATTACCACATCTTCCTCAAAGTCCCCGATATTTTCCCTGTTTTCTCTCCCTGCCGCATTCTCCCTGATCAGCTTTACAAAGTCCACGCCGGCTCCGTAGGCGTGCAGATAGGCGCCGCCGAATCTGGGATTGATCTCGGAGAGATAGTATTCTCCGTCCTGATAAAAGAAATCCATATCCAAAGGACCGCAGAACTTCATAAGGGAGAGAACCTTCCTGATAAAAGCAAACAGCGCCTCATCCTTAAAGGAAATGGTCTTGTTTGCTCCCCCAATGGTGGTTGAAAGCTTACGCTTGGAAAAGATTGCCACCGGCTGGTGGCTGATGGTATCCACATAAACGTCCGCGTCCAGATCCTGTCCCGTCATAAGCTCCTGGACGATCAGGCTCTTATCTTCCTCCATGACCTGCCCAAGCAGCTCCGGAGTATCGATCCTCCGGGCCCCCACACTGCCGCTGCCGGTTCTGGGCTTTACAAATACCGGGAACGAAATTTCCCCTGCCTCATAAGCCTTCAAAAAGTCCGAAAAGCTGCCCCAGGTTCTCGGGGTGTTGATGTTGTTCCGGGTAAGGAAACGATACATCTCATATTTGTCAAAGCAAAGCCTGGCCGTCTCCTCATAAGGGGCAAGCACCAGCACCCCCAACGCTTCAAACTCTGCCCTGTGCTCTGCGAGGAGCATGATCTCCGGATCGATCAGGGTTGTCACCGCATCTATTTCTTCTTTTTTACAGATTTCCAGGATCATGGGAATATACTCCGGATCACGGATCAGAGGAACCTGATAGGCCCTGTCGGCAAAGGCCATGGCCGGCGCCACCTCACTGTGATCGGTCACCACGATCTTCAGTTCCTCCCCCAGAGTACGTCTGAAATCCTTCAAAAGCTCACATCTTCTTCCCACACTGCAAAATAACAGATTCATTTTCCGCTCTCTCCCTCCGAAGCCTTTGTTTCAGGAATTTTTGTTTCGGGCTCCTTTATTCCGGGGACAGAAGTTCCCGGGACTATTGTTCCTGTAAACGCCTCCATGGTGGCGTCGCTCTCACTGTTAATGCCCTCTCTTTTGAGTACTGCCCATATGGTCCCGAAAAAAATCCTCATATCCAGTCCAAAAGAAAGGTTGTTTACATACTCCACATCATACTCGAACTTCTTTTCCCAGGTGATGGCGTTGCGGCCATTGATCTGGGCAAGCCCGGTGAGCCCGGGCCGGACATCATGCCGGTGTCTCTGGGTCTCATTATAAAGAGGCAGATATTTGACAAGCAGGGGCCTGGGCCCGATGATGCTCATATCTCCCTTCAAAATACTAAACAGCTCAGGCAGCTCGTCCAGACTGGTGCTTCGCAGCTTCTTCCCGAAAGAAGTAAGACGCACCTCATCGGGAAGGAGATTTCCTTCTCCATCTCTCTCATCGGTCATAGAACGGAACTTATGAAGCCGAAAGATTTTTCCGTCCTTCCCCGGCCTCTCCTGGGTAAATAACGCCGGACTCCCCAGCTTTATCCTTACCAGGATCCACAATACCAGAAGCACAGGAGAGAGGATCACAATAGCCATAAAAGATATTAAGATGTCAAGCAGACGCTTTCCGAATTTTTTGTACATAGCCTTTTTCCTTTATTGCTGCAGACTCCTTTGCTTCCTATTTCCCGAAGCATTTCCGCACAATGCCGATGATCAGCTCCATGTCCTCTTTTGTATTTTTGATATCGCTTGGAAGGCATAAGCCCCTGTCAAAGATCTTCTGGGAAATGCTTCCGGGCCGCCGGATCAGATCTCCCTGATTGTTCCTGACCTCTGTCACGGAGTCTGCCGCCTCCTCATCCGCGGTAACAAAATCACAGTCTGCAAACACCGGCTGCAGATGCATGGGCTTCCACACAGGGCGTGTCTCAATGTTATACTCTGCCAGCGCATCCATCACCTGATCCGGCGTCACCGGGCTCTCCTCATGGATCCGCATTCCGGTAAGCCAGCAGTTGGCGTCCCCCTCCGGATTCAAGGGATTTAAGCTGATCTCCGGTATATCTGCAAAGGCCTCCTTATATTGCTGATAGATTGCCTTCTTCAGGGCCTTATGCTCTTCTAAGTGCAGGAGCTGGCCTCTGCCGATCCCTGCCACAATATTGCTCATCCTGTAATTATAACCGATCTGGGAATGCTGGTAATGTCTGGCAGGATCTCTGGCCTGGGTTGCAAGGAAGGTGGCTTTCTTTGTGATCTCTTCCTCTCTTGCCACCAGCATGCCGCCGCCGGAGGTGGTGATGATCTTGTTTCCGTTAAAGGAATAAATCCCGATCTTACCGAAGGTACCCGTATGCTTTCCCTTATAGGTGCTTCCAAGGGACTCCGCCGCATCCTCGATCACCGGCACATGATGGGCCTCGCAAAGAGCCATGATCTCATCCAGCTTTGCCGGGGTTCCGTAGAGATGGACCGGGATCACTGCCCTGGGGTTAGGATATTTTTCAAAAGCCTTTTCAAGGGCCTTAGGATCCATGTTCCAGGTATCCCACTCCGAATCGATAAATACAGGGGTTGCCTTCTCGTATACCACCGGATTGCAGGTGGCGCTGAAGGTCAGGGAGGGTACGAAGACCACATCTCCCTCTCCCACCCCTAAAATCTTCAGTGCAAGATGGATGGCTGCGGTTCCTGCACTTAAGGCCGAGGCATAGGGGATGTTCACATACTCTGCCATTTCCTTCTCAAAAGCGTTCACATTCGGTCCAAGAGGGGCCACCCAGTTGGTATCAAAGGCCTCCTTGATAAATTCCTGCTCCTCCCCGTGCATGGTGGGGCACGAAAGATAGATCCGTTTATTTTCCATGTTATTCCCTTTCCGCCGATTCATTTTTTTTGTAATGATAAGTCGGCACGATCTCCCTGATCATAGGTCTGATATCATTGCTCTCATTTTTGGATGCTTCTTTTAAGGCCTTCAGCTGTACAAAAAAGGCGCTCTCATCGATCTCTATGGGCTTCCCGATATGGATCAGCTTATTGGCGGTTTCCGTCATCCCCTCCTCCGCCATCAAAAGCTCCTCATACAGCTTTTCTCCGGGACGGAGTCCGGTAAACTCGATTTTGATATCCTCTCCTACCCGATAACCGGAGAGACGGATCAGATTTTTGGCCAGATCCAGGATCTTAACCGGCTTTCCCATATCCAGCACAAAGATCTCGCCCCCCTTGGCGTAGGCTCCCGCCTGCAGCACCAGGGAAACCGCCTCGGGTATGGTCATAAAATACCGGATGATGTCCGGATGGGTAACGGTCACCGGTCCCCCGGCCAGGATCTGCTTTTTAAACAGAGGGATCACACTGCCGTTGCTCCCTAATACATTTCCAAAACGCACCGCCACAAATTCCGTGTCATAGTGCTTGTTGAAGGTCTGGATGATCATCTCGCAGATCCGCTTGCTGGCTCCCATAATATTGGTGGGATTCACGGCCTTGTCGGTAGAGATCATCACAAACCGTTTGACGTCATTCATAGCCGCCGCCTGGGCGGTCTTCCAGGTACCGAATACATTATTCTTCACTGCCTCATTAGGGCTGTCCTCCATCAGCGGCACATGCTTATGAGCCGCCGCATGGTATACGATATCCGGCTTATAAGTTTCAAAGATCCAGTTCATACGGTTGGTATTGCGCACGGAAGCGATCAGCACCACCAAAGACAGCTCCGGATATTTGGACAGTAGCTCCTGCTGGATATCATAAGCGCTGTTCTCATAAATGTCCACAATGATCAGCTGTGCCGGGTAATGGGTGGCAATCTGCCTGCAGAGCTCACTGCCGATGGAGCCTCCCCCGCCGGTGACCAATACCTTTTTGTCCTTCACATAGCCCAGAATAGAATTTAAGTCTACCTCGATGGGATCCCGTCCCAGAAGATCCTCTACCTCCACATCCCGCAGCTTGCTGACGCTGACCTCTCCGTTTACCAGCTGATACATGCCGGGCAGGGAACGGAGCTTACAGCTGGTTTCCTTACAGATGTCCAGAACCGAAGACAGCTCCATCCGGGAAATGGAGGGCATCGCCACGATGATCTCATCGATGCCGAAGATATCCGCACACTCGATGATCTTGTCTCTTCCTCCTACCACCTTGATACCCTGGATAAACCTTCCCCATTTACCCGGGTCATCATCTATGATACACCGGATGACCATGGTGGAGAAATTGCTGTTTACGATCTCCTTGATGATCAGATTGGCAGCCTCTCCTGCCCCGATCACCATCACGGAGATACTGTTGTTTTTGTTCTGCTGCTTATGCTTCAGGCTTCTGAAAAAGCGGTAGGAAAAACGGCTCACAAACACCAGGCTGATCAGCAAAAAGACATAAAGAAAATAGTAGCTGCTTGGAACCGCCTGCTGTCCCTCAGCCCGGAAAAACTGGATGCCCACACTGTAGCAGACAGCGGAAACTATACTGGACATCACCAGATTCTGCAGCTCCGTCTCTCCCGCAAAGGCCCATACGCTGTGATACATCCGGAACACATACAGCACCGCCACTGTGATCAGGATATTCACCGGTAAAAACCGGTTGATGGGATCGATAAAGTGCTGAGGTATGGCTGAAAAATCAAAGCTGTAACGCATCAGCAACGCCAAATAGCTGGCTCCGATCACACTGATGATATCATAAATGATCAGGCAGGTTCTTCTATAAAATAATTTTACATTCAGGGGTTTTCTGGTTTTTTTCTCCATGGTTTAACCTTCATCTTCAAATACAAGGGGTGTGATGGCCAGCATCAGCAAAAGACCGCAGGGATTGCTCAGATGGAAGATCCACTCCACAAGCCCTGCCACCGCCACTGCCGTTGTCACAACCAAAGGCAGGGCCGCATAGGTTATTTTATCCTTTTTTCGGTGATAATAACGGAAGGAAGCCACGAAAGTTCCAATCCCCACCAAAACAAACAGGATCCCTACAAAAATACCGTGGTCATAGGCCACCTGCAGGTAAATGTTATGGGCATGGGTAGCAATTTCCCCGTTTTTGAGAAGAGCGCCCATCTCTTCATGCCCTGTGGTATTTAACTGTTCAATATAGGAACGGAAAATATCCAGACGGCCATTGGTATAATCCTGATCCTCCGGTATCTCCTCCGGCAGCTCTCCGGGCAGCTCCTCCTCCGGATCGGCCACAAGAAGATCCCCCGGCAGAGAACCGGCAAAGGCCACCAGCACATCCTCATTTTCTTCTGCCCGGACACCGGCACGGGCCTGGGTCTTATCCTTATTTTTCAGGCTTCTTTCATAGGCTGCCTGCTTCAGCTCCCCATAAACATCAAAGGTTCCCTCGGGAATGCCGAAAATCTTTTCTCCGAACACATCAATAAAACGTCCTACCCGCATAAAGTTATAAGACCCGATCTTTCTGCCTCTCATAACGTCATCCGGACAGTACATAGAATACTCGATCTCATGAAGAAAGGGGTCGCTTACCAGGATAGGGATATTCCGCTGTGCCGTAAAGGTCACAGGAAAGCATACCACAACAGACACAACCAGGATGCACAGATTTTTCCCTATGCCTGCCAGCCGCTTTTTACCTTTTCCGGAAACGATCACCACAAGGGCAACCACCAACGCAATGCCCACAGAGAAGAAGGCTGTTCTTGCCATGGTAAAAAACATATAAGAGGAAGCCACTCCAAAAAGCGCCATCTCCTTCCAGCAATCCTTCAGCTTACGGCTCCTTCTGAGCTTATCCAGCAAAATCACCGCCGCTGCACACTCCACCATGGTAAGGTAGGCGGCCGTAATGGTCACGGTATGAAAAATGTGGGTATATCTGGCGTTCCGGTAGGACACATAAGGCCTGTGCAGCAGACAGTACCCGGTTGACCAGACAAACTGCAGGATCACACCCCTGGCAATGTTCACCAGGATCCTTCCCTTGTGCTCCCACATTCCGTAGCTTACATAAAACAGGGTAAAGGCCGCCGCCATGACCACGCCCCACCATCTCCCGTTGCGGAAAATGATGATGGCCGCAAAAAACACTGCCAGAAGCCCTGCATAGAGATACCTGGGCTTTGCCAGCCGTCTCCGGCATAAAGCGATCACCGTGCGGATCAGGATCAGTCCTAAGAGGATCCCGATCAGAACCGTATACTTAAGGGCAACGATCACAGGCGCCTCCACATCCTCCGGAAAAGCCGCCATGCTCCGGCTGTAATAGCCATAGCCCACAAGCCCTGCCGCAATAATATAGATCAGATTATACAGATTAAAGATTTCTTTCCACCGGAACATTGCCATGATGGCAATGGCAAACCAGAACATTTCCTTGCGCTCTGCGGCTGCATGATGGATATCGTACAGGCCGTTTACATAATCACAGCACCCGGCAATGGCTCCTGCAATGGCTGCCGACTGGATCAGATCCCCACAGTGGGATCTTAAATAATCCCAGGTGATGACAGCCTCCTGCCCGTCTCTGTTATGGTTAATGCCATAAAACAGGATCAGGGTAAGAAACAGGATCCCCACAAAATACATGGTATTATCCAGAAAATAAGGCCCGCAAAAGCCCAACAGCACTGCCAGAAGGCCAAAGGCCGCCCCGACACAGACCACCGGGTTCATCACTCTTTTGAATACCTTCTCCACAGTGATCAGCCTGTCCTCTTTTTTCTTATAATAAAGACGCACTGCCAGAAGCAGAAGCGCCGCCCCTGCCACCGTCAAAAGCCCAACGAGGAGAACCCTGGTTTTTCTGAGGGGCACGCCATAATTATAGTTTGCCACAAGGCTCATGCCTTCCACCGTGGAATCTGCATAATACATGGTTCCCATATAAGGCATGTCCTCAGGGGACACCGCCTCACAGCCTGCAAAGATCTCCGATTCCTCTCCCTGCAGGATCACATAGTACATTTTTCCCACTTCCATGTCGATATCGATCATGGCCTTCTGATAGCCGGGAAGCTTCTCATGGTCGATGGCCGCCTTTTCCTCGCAGACCACCTGCCACTGCTCGTCCAGGATCCTCACATAAAAGTGTTTCCCCACACTGTTCTCATCCAGATAAACCTCAATGGTATCCATATGATCATACTGCGCCACAATCCCCTGCAGCACCGTTCTCTCCTCATCGATCACCTCTGTCATGGTGCCTGTAGCAGGCGGAACAGATGTCGTCACCTTCTCATGCCAGATCCGGAAAGGCCAGAGACTTACCAGGATCACTGCTGCCAGGATCAAAATCACCGCCTGTATTGCCTTGCTTTCGTATACGATCTTTTTCATTTCCACACTCTCCCTGCCGATACCCCTTTACCTGAACGCATCGGCACAATCAATGATGCACTGGTAGTATATCACAGTTGCCATTTATTATCAAATTCCAGTTCCACCGTCACTCTGGATCCCCGGTCCTGCCCGGCCCATGAAACACTGTAAACACCAGAACCGGCGCCACTGCCCACAAAAATACTACATACCTGACCAGATAGGTAGGCCCTAATATCACCGTAAGCCATACCAGCAGCGGAAGCAAGAAAGGAACCGCCTGCCCCGGCCTTCTTTGGTAAAAGAGAAAGCCCAGGAAAAAGGCAGTCACCCAAAACAGGAATCCCGGGGAAAATGCCATGGACACCGCCGGGATTTTCTGCTGGGCAATGGTAAGGGACATCCGCCGGTAGCATTCATCCAGCCAGGGGATCTTGCTTTCCCGCACCCCGGGGGCCTCCACCTCATACCCGAAATAAGAGCTGTCCTCATAGGTATAGGTAAAAACAGAGTTTCCCCGATACACATCGATCACCGTGTCCGGATACCAGAAGCCGTAGGACGTCATAAACCATGCGTTTAAATAAGTAAAGGGATGCCTTAGCCCCCACTTAAGCCAGAGCTTTAAATAGCCTGCCCTGTCCTTTTCGTAGGCTTCGTTATTAAAGTGGATCTTCACCCCGTCCGTCACCTTGGGACGATAAGCCTCCAGGGCTTCCCTGGGCAGATAACGGTACAATACCTCCGCTTCCTCCTTGGGCAGCTTATCCTTCTCATCCCCGTAAACTCTTGCCAGCTGTGAGATGGTCACAGTAAGGATCTCCTGATTCTCCGAGGCGTCTGCATGAAGGATACCCGTAAGAGCCCCGTTCACGATCAGGTAGGAAAGAACCATGGATAAAAAGTATGGAAGCAGCTTCCTCCAAATCTTTTTTAAATACCAGCAGCAGAAGACTGCAAAAACGAAAAAGGCATAAAAGCCGTTATGGCGCAGCAGCATCATAAGAAGAGCAGCTGCCCACAAAAGGGCCCCCTTTCTCTTATTCCCGAAAAACTGCTCCGGAGCCTCACACAGCTCCTGTAAAAGAAGCACCATGATCAGGAGCATCCCTGTAAACAGCCCATCCTTGGCAGAGCAAAGGGAAAACATCACCAGCACCGGACATATTCCGAAATACAGAGTGAGAAGAATCCTTCCCGCCTTCTTCAGCCCTCTTGCTCTTAAGGCCTCCACACATCCCGCAAAGATAAAGGACAGCACCCCCATCTGGATCAGGGTATAACAGGCGATCCCCAGATTGTAGGAATCCGTCAGCTTGTAGACCAGCTGAATGATCCCTCCCAGCAACAGCACATGTAAAAGAGGGTGATGGGTGGAAAAATTCCGGGTCACCACCTGCAGATATTCCTCCTGGGCGTCATAGACAAAAAAGCCGGGATATACCGCCAGAAACACCGGAAGGTAACACAAAAAGATCACCCCTGCGGTCAGAAGAAAGCTTTTGGGCCTTCTTCCCGGATCCATGGTCTCCTCCATTGTCCCGGAGTTCCTTTCCTGAAACGCCCGTCCGGCTCTTCCTTCTGTCCACTCGAAAAGCCTGTCCCAGAAATAGCGAATCAGCAGCGAACCTACCACCGCCAGGATCAGGATACTGATCCACATACTCCCGCTCTGGAAGGGAACGCTTCCTCTCTGATCCAGCCGGGCGCCAAAAACCATACAGCCGGAAAAAAGAGTTCCCAAAAGCCCGGGAACCAGCCATCTGCTCTTCTTTCCCGAAAAGCCGGTGCTCAGGGCTCTTTGGATCAGCCAGAAAAACGCACCGAACAAAAGAAAGGAAAAAATGCTGTTGGTATAACCCAGCCTTTCCTTTTCCCCGCTTACAGGGAGCATCCAGGGCAGCGCCCATACCTCTGCAAAGGCAAATAAGGCCGCCAGGACATTACATGCTATGGGGGAAGTCTTCCCCTTTTGTATCAGGTTTTGTTTCAGGTCCTCTTTCATTTCCGTCACTTTCCTCGCCTGCCGCCATTCCTGCTATTTCCCGTATCACAAACTGGGGGGAATTGTTCATGGAAATATACATTCTTCCCAGATACTCTCCCACCAGGCCCAGCATCAGCATCAGCATGCCGCCCATGAATACCAGCACCGCCATCAGGGCGCTGAAGCCTGTGACCAGTCCGGGGGGATTGATAAATATTTTTTTGATAATGGTATAGATCCCATACAAAAAGCCGATCATGGCACAGCCTGCCCCGGCGATGGTTGCCATTCTTAAGGGCTTTACACTAAAGGCCGTAAAGCCGTTAAACCATAAGGCCAGAAGCTTCCCCAGAGTATAGCCGGACTCCCCTTCCTGCCTGTCCCTGTGGGTTACCTCCACATTACTGATACGTTTGGTGGAACGAAGCACCAGACCGATCACATAGGGGTAGGCGTTTTCGTACCGCTTGATCTCCTCTATTACAAACCTTCTGGCTGCAAAATAGCTGGAAATATATAAATCCTTGGGCTTTCCCAGCATAACCCGGGTCATCCGTTCATTGATCCTGCTTCCCCAGTTCCGAAAGCCGGAGTGATGCTTCTGGCTATATTTGGCGTATACCACATCCGCTCCCTGCTCAATCCCGGCCAGCAGCTTTCCTACTTCCCTTGCCGGCGTCTGTCCGTCATCGTCCAGACAAACCACAATATCTCCCTTTACCTGGTGAAACCCTGCCATCAGAGCGCTGTGCTGTCCGAAATTCCTGGCCAGATCCACCCCTGTGATCCGGGGGTCCTCCCTGCAAAGCCTGCGGATCACCTCAAAGGTATGATCCGGAGAACAGTCATTGACCAGCACCACCTCATAGTCATAGTCCTCTAAGCGCTCCATGGTTTCCTTGATTTCACCTACCACGCCGGGCAGCATTCCCTCAGACCGGTAGCATGGGATCACAAAGCTTATCAGTTTCTTCATCTCAACCTTCCCCGCTTTCCCTTCCGTTGATCACCGCCATATAGATCACATCCTTATACTGTCCCTCCAAAAAGACCTCGTCCTTCAGATAAGCCTCTCTGATAAACCCTGCCTTTTCATAGCTGCGGATGGCTCCCTGATTTTCCGCAAGGACCCGCAGCATCAGCTTGTGGAGTCCCTGATCCTCAAAAGCATAGGCGATCATTTTTCTGGCTGCCCAGGTACCATAGCCCTGTCCCCAGGCGTCTCTTTCCCCGATAAAAATGCCATACTCCGCTTTCCTGTGGGTTCTGTCAATATCCCGGAGATACACGCTGCCCACCGGCCTTTGCTCTTCTCCGGCGCAGATCATGAACTGTACCGCCAGTCCCGTATCGATCATGGTCCTGATCCAGGTCTCGTGACCTTCCCTGGTAAAATCCTTTTGAAAGATAAAGCATCTTCTCACAAAATCCTGATTGCGCCACCGGACGATCAGGTCCGTATCCCCGTTCTCCATGAGCCGCAGGGAAACCTTCTGCTTTTCTGCCATTTCCTGTCCTCTTTCTTTTTCCTTTACTTCCCGCTTATACTGTAGATCTCAAAATTCTCCCCCACTACAGCCTCCCTTTGGGCCTCCACAGGGGTTCCGTGTCCCTCATAATAATCAAAAAGCCACTGCATATCCTCACTGGTTTTTCTCACAAAATATACATGGTCATCATCCTTAAGAGCCTGCTCCATATCCGTGATCCCGTAAAGCGCCAGCTTTTTGCGCTGCAGGGGACTTTTGCAGGCCCAGCCTCCCATGATATCATAATTGTCCAGAGTATTGTCTACCTCCGCAAACATCTTTTCCGAGTAGGATACGGAAGAATAGACATCTATCAGATAAAAATTCTCTTTTCTCTCATCCGCTGTCAAATAGCCATATAATGCCTGATAGGGCTCATTGACCTCTTCTCTGCGAATCTGCTCCTGCCGGACATTCCTGATCTGCTCCGGAAGCATCATCAGGGAAAGGACCCCAAATCCTGCCAAAGCAGCCAGGCGGCAGCTCCTTTGCATAAAGGGCGTGCTGATCCTGCCGCACTCCACCAAAAACATGGCCCCTAAGATGCAAAGCTCCATCAGGTACAGGGAATGAGTGATCCGCACCGGATCCCTTCCCCGCATCAGAATAAACATCCAAAGGCAGGTGCGTACCGCAAAAAGAAAGGCCAGCTTCCAGGTAATGCCAAGAGTATTTTTCAGGAGAGCCTTTTTCTCCCCCTCCTGCTCCTTTTGATCTCCAGTCTGCTCCTTTTGCCCCCCTGTCGTCTGCCCCTTAGGAAAAATCCCTGCGCAAAAGGCCAGCACATAGGCCAGGATCACAGCGTAATTCCATGGATAGTCTGCCCCTGTGCCGGGTCCATGGGTAAACCGATACCCATAGGCCTTCAGGGAATCCTTCAGGTTCTGCCAAAAAGGAGTTTCCGCGGTTTGATTCATGGCCGCATACTCTGCGATCCGGCCTATGACCGTTTCATCAATCTCCTCATCCATACCGAAATTATAGTTATCAAGCAGGACCTTTTCACTCTTTGTGAGCCCGATGCTCTCATAAAATCCTTCATGGGTCTCGAAATCCGGCGGTGCCTGGAAGTCGTAAAGCTCCGTCCTGTTATTGAAAAATTCCGTGAAGACCCGCCACTCCCTGGAACTGCATGCAATCCTGTTGGAAGCTTCTCCTATCAAAATACCTGCCAGGATCAAACCGATCACCCACAGATATTTTAACGCGTGCTCCCGGGTAAAAATTTTCTTTTCGCTCCCCCATTTTGCCGCACCGGCCACACAGATCATAGGAAGCACCAGAAGAAGCATTTCCGTGCGGATCAGATAAGCCAAAAAGACCAGCAGCACTGACGGAATGTTTTTTTTGATAAATTCCTTGTACTCTGACTCCAGATCGGTGGTATAAAACAAAAATGCCGCCGTGGCCCCGAGAAGCGTACAGGTCAGGGTATACTGTGCATAAACCAGATGCTCCAGAAATAAGCCGCCAAAAAGAAGCCCTTCTATCAGAGCAGCCGCCAGCTTTTGCAGGAGCCCTGTGCAAAAGCGAAGGCTCCGCCTCAGAATCAGAAAAAAACAGCCATAATGGCACAGACACAAAAACAATCCGTACCAGGGAAGTGTCCTTACGATCCGATACAGCAGGCTTAAAGCAGCACTGACCATCCAAAGCATCTGGATGTTCCGGCTCTCCGGGGTTCCTGTGTAAACCCCCGCCAGAATATCCTTCATCAGCACATCGTCATTTAAATCATAGTAATAATCGAACCGCCAGCCCACCAAAAGCATCAAAAGCAATGTCACGGTAAGGGCCAGCAGCCCGTTTTCCTTTTCCTTTAGTTTTTGCAGCCAGTGCTCTGGCTTCCGATCCATAAGCTTCCAAACCTTAAGCCTCATAAAATTCCCTTACAGCCCCTGCAATATATTCCACCTGTTCCTCTGTCAGCTGATAAAACATAGGCAGACGGAGCAGACGTTCGCTTTCTCTTGTGGTGTACCGGTCCTCTCCATGGAACCGCCCGAACTTAAGCCCTGCCGGCGCCGAATGGAGGGGCACATAGTGGAATACCGTCAAAATATCCTTTTTCTTCATAAAGTCAATGAGCCTTGTGCGCTCCTCTAAATCCCTGGTTTTCAGATAAAACATATGCCCGTTATGAACGCATCCCTCCGGCACTGTGGGAAGCTCGATCTTTCCTGCCTGCTGAAGGGGAGAGAGAAGCTCATAATACTGATTCCATCTTGCCACTCTGGTCTGATTGATCTCATCCGCCATCTCAAACTGGGTATAGAGATAGGCCGCATTCATATCGCTGGGAAGATAAGAGGAGCCAAAGTTCATCCATCGGTACTTGTCCACCTGGCCTCTGTAATATTTGCTCCGGTCCGTTCCCTTTTCTCTCAGGATCTCCGCCTCTTCAATATAAGAAGGATCCTTAATGAGAAGCGCTCCCCCTTCTCCCATACTGAAATTCTTGGTCTCATGAAAGCTGAAGCACCCGAAATCCCCGATGGTTCCAAGGGGCCTTCCTTTATAAGTACACATAATGGCCTGGGCCGCATCCTCCACCACCTTCAGATGATGGCGCTCTGCGATCTCCATAATGGCGGCCATCTCGCAGGCCACTCCCGCATAATGCACCACAAAAATAGCCTTCGTCCTCTCCGTAACGGCATCCTCGATCAGCCTCTCATCAATATTCATGGTGTCCGGCCTGATATCCACAAACACCGCCTTTGCCCCCCGGAGCACAAAGGCATCCGCCGTGGACACAAAGGTATAGGAAGGAAGGATCACCTCGTCCCCCTCCTTAAGATCACAGAGCAGGGCGGCCATCTCCAGCGCATGGGTGCAGGAAGTGGTAAGCAGACACTTGGAGGTACCTGTGATCCCTTCGATATATTCACTGCATTTTCGGGTAAATTCACCGTCCCCGCAGATATGCATGTTTTCGATGGCTTTTTTTACATTTACAAGCTCATTCCCCGTATAGGGCGGCACATTAAATCGGATCATTTTCTTTTCCTTTCTTCCCGGATACAACAGCTCCGGCTACCCGGGCTCTTCTCTCAATCATATACCACAAAGGCCTCGTTGGCAAATACCTGCCCGTAGGCCTGCTCTTTCATAAACTCCCGCAGGATCAGAAGCTTTTCATCCTGCTCCCATTCCTCCCGGTCTATTCCCCACCATTCCATTACCTCAGGGTCCTCCGAGAGCCAGGCGGAAAGAGGCGGCGTAAGGATCACCAGAGGTCTGCTTTCCTTTGGCATTTTGGATAAAGACACACCCGTCAGCTCCTCCCGGAACCGGGAGATAGTATAGGTGTTTAAATCCGCCCAGGTGGTATCAATAGCCGGCGCCTTATCCAGATAATAGGCAAGGCCGGGAATATTTCCGTAAAGGATCAGCTCCTTATCCTGATATTCTTCCCTGTGCTCTAACATAAAATAGGAGATCTCCTCTAAGGTTTCC
Organism: uncultured Lachnospiraceae bacterium; assembly: GCA_947382625.1. Lineage (GTDB taxonomy): Bacteria > Bacillota > Clostridia > Lachnospirales > Lachnospiraceae > Suilimivivens. Next base: position 21,901 of record CANDAG010000010.1, on the reverse strand, counting down.
GCATTCATCTCGCTGGTATACATTCCCCGGAGCACAGGATTGGCCTCCACCTTGTAGGTTCTCTTCTCCCCTGTTTCCCCGTCCAGGAAAACATAGCCGGCGCCGATTCCCAGGGCCTGGACAAAAAAGGCGATCAGCACCCCCGAAGCCATGGCCTTTACAGGAAATAAGGGAACCTTCCGTGTCACATCCAGATAGGTTCTTCCCCATCTTGCGAAGCGGTAAACCATCCAGAATACCACCGGTGCCACAAAAAACAGATTGTTGAGCACCGGCCAGATATGATTATTGCTGCCAAGGGGCGTGATCAGGATCACCAGCAGAGTGATACATCCGATCAGCCGCCACTCATCATCCAGCATTCTTGTAAAAAGCATCCACACACTGACGGCCAGGGCGATCAGCAAAAAAACCGCTCCCCACTGAAGCGCCGCTTCCTTCTGATAATACCGGAGGTTAAACATGCCCCATTTCCCCAGCACAAAAAACAATACCGGAATACAGACACAATAAATGATCTTCCGGATCCCCAAAAAGTACTCCTTTTTGATCACCAGAAAAGGGATCCCCGGCAGGATGCACAGGATCATATAAAGCATCCACCCAAATCCATGAAGATAGGCGTCAAAGATTGCCAGCACCATCTCCCCCAGGGTATAATCCGAGGCGCTCGCGCTCATACCGAACACGCCGGCGATCATGGTTCCGGGAGCCTCCCACCCATACAGGGCGATCACTCCCCCCAGCATCACAAGAAAGGCGCCTAAATAACCGGCCACGCAGAGTCCGGTCTCCCCTGCGATCTTCCCGAAAGACCTCTTTTTCAGAGCGCCATAATACCACACTGCCAGGATCAGCCCTGCCTCCAGCACATTGCCCGGAAACCGCACCAGAGCGTTGACCCCCAGCATTACCCCTGCCAGAACAAGACACCAGGGCCTTGAGCCCGCCAATCCACGAAACAGGAGCATGGCGCCTAAAAAGAACAACAGATAAGAAAGATAATTATACAGGATCACCACAGGGCACCAGCAAAAGCTGATGGCCGCCAGCTCCCCTGCAAAAGCCAGCCATGGCGGCATTTTCGTCCGGAAAAACCGATACCCCAAAAGCCCCATGGCGCTTACCAGAAGGGTGGAATAGAGCTTCATCCCCAGCATGGTATCTCCCATGGGCAGCAACGTAAACAGGTATCCCGTTATATTGGAAAAAAAGGTAAGCAAGGTCCAGATGCCCCCTACCTCCCCGAAAAAGCGATAATTCCCAAGGCTATAGCCCGTATCCGTAAGATCGATCCCCTCTCTTATCTTCAGAAAAGGATACAAAAAAAGCAGCAAAGGAAACAACAGGCGAAGGGCCTTTTGCCCCAGCTCCTGATATCTGTATCTGCCGCCGGATTTCGCCCCGTCTATATTGTTCGTAAAAACTGTCGGATTTTGACCCATCATGCTTATCCCCCTTATTTTTTGGCTCCCAAAAAGCAGCCGTCCAGCTCCTTCAGCTTTCGGGATACCTTCGTTCCTCCCAGAACCGTCTTTGCTCCCTGAAAGAGTCTGCTCCTTATCCAGTCTATGAGGATACCCGCTGCAAAAAGAAGCAGGGTACAGCAAAACAATTCTGTGAAAAAGCTTAAGATCCCTTCTTTTCCCTCCGGATTCAGGATCTGTTTAAGCCACCCGTACCAGCGGTCCCGCAGATCAATGTGCTCATGGAACAGATAAATCCCGAAGCTTAAGCTCCCCAGTCTGCGCACCGCCTCTGCGCCGGCGCCTTCCCTGATGGAAATATGGGAAAAGCCGTAAAGCAGCCCCACCGCTCCTGCCAGGCAGGGCAGGAAATTATAATGAAAGGGCACTGTAAAGTAGTAGGAAAAGCTATCCCACCTTTGCGCCAGAAACCACATGATCCCATTGATCCCAAAGCCGAAAAGACAGCTCCCTGCATAAAGCAGCCAGCCCATCTTCCCTCTGATCCTCTCGTCTCCATAGAGTCTCAGATAGGCTCCCGTCAGATAAACACAGATAAACCAGGGCAGGTCATAGCCGTATCTGTCAAAAGCAAACGCCACCGGGCTGATGCTCTTGATCCCGCCAAACAGGATCAGCAGGCCCGCCAGCACGATCTCAAACTGACGCTTCGTCAGATCCTGTACGCCTTTGTTCAATACCGGTGTCAGCAGATACAGCATAAAATAGGAGGTCGCAAACCAGTAATGCTCTGTCTCTATAGGAAGAAAGTACTGGATCAGTCCGTAGATCCCCAGATCTGAAGCGAGCACCGGAACCCCCAGAAGCCATAAGGCAAGAGGGATCAGCAGGGCATAAAACCAGATCTGGCAAAGGAGAGAAACCGCCTTTCCGGGCCTGAAGCCGCTCTTTATTCCCAGATAACCGCTAAGAAGCAGATAGGTGTTGACTGCCACCAGACAAAAGGCTTCCAGCAAAGAGCCCAAAAGCCTCACACTGCCAGGAGGCTGATCTAAGGCAAGCAGGCTGTCTGAATGGGACAAAAAGTGCATGACTACCACCATGACCATGGCCAATACCCTCAGCAGCTCATAATTTGCCATACGCTTCTTTTCCATTTTGGGTCCGCCTCTCCTTTCCTTAACGCTCTCTTTGTGCCTTCCCCTTTTCCACCCGATAGACCATATCGCATTTTTCGATGGTCTGAAGCCTGTGGGCAATGATGATCAGGGTCTTTCTCCCGTGAAGTCTGTTGATGGAATCCATAATAGCAGCCTCTGTCTCATTGTCCAGGGCTGAGGTGGCCTCGTCCAGCACCAGCACCTCAGGATCCTCAAACAGGGCTCTGGCAATACCGATCCTCTGCCTTTGTCCACCGGAAATACGGATTCCCCGCTCGCCAATGCCGGTGTCAAGTCCCTCCGGCAGGCTTCTCACGAATTCATCCAGCTGCGCCTCCCTGAGAGCACGCCATACCATTTCATCCTCTATGTCCTCATCCGCGTAGCCAAAGGCTACATTCTTACGGATGGTGGAATCGATCATAAAAATTGTCTGAGGGATATAACCCACATTTTTAAGGAAGGACTGATAGTTGTCCTTTACCGGCACATCATCCGCCAGGATCTCTCCGCTCTGCAGCTTTAAAAGTCCCAGCAGGATATCCACCACCGTAGTCTTCCCGGCTCCGGAGGTTCCTACGATCCCCACTGACTTACCGATGGGGATCTCCATATCCGCATGGTCAAAAATAAGCGTCTCCGTATTGGGATACTTGTAAACAATATCCTTAAGCCGGATCCTATCCCGGATCTCCAGCTTGGAGATTTCTCTCTTATTCTGGTAAGCCGACGCATCATAGTCAATGGACTCGTCCCGGATCTCCTCCTGAAGATTATCGCTGACTCCCATGAAAAAGGGTTCAAAATAGGAAATAGAGGTCAGATGATTGTTGATCCTGTTGGCACAGGGGATCAGCCGCATGGCCGCAACCCCCAGGGCTGTCACCTGGGGCAGGAAATCCTCCACGCCGGCCCCTCTTAAGACCTGAAACATCATATAGGAGATCAGCGCCGCGATGGCCAGCGTCTCGATCAAAAGACGGGGGGTGGCGTTATACAGATTATATCTCTGTACGGCGTTTACATACCCTGCGCCGCATTTGGAATATTCATTGATAAAGTAATTTTCTTTATTGGCGATCTTGATCTCCTTAATACCCATCACCGACTGATCGATCCATTTGTACAGTCCGCTGTAGTAATCCTGATTCTCCTCCCCGGCCTTGCGCATGATGGGCTTTAAGACCCATTTGATCACCATCATGGCCACTAAAAGGACCACCGTCACCGTAACGGTCATCCACATATCCGCCACAAAGCTTACGCCTACCACGCACACAAAGACTACCGACTCACTGCATAGCTGCAAAAGAGCCAGGATCAGCCCGTACATGTTGTTCACATCCGAGGTGATGCTTCTCTGGATCACAGATGTATCCGCATTTAAATAATATTCATAGGGCCGCTCCATGAAATTGATCATCATCCTTCTGGAGGTGGCAAACTGATTGGTATAGACAAATTTGAGCTGGGCCTTCTGCTGATAGAAAAGGAACACATTTTTGGCTACAAAGATCCCCATAAGCCCTAACATGGTAACAATGATCAATTTGCCGGTATCATCATAGGCTATATGCATCAGATCACAGATTACCTGCAGATACCGGTTCTTCTGTACCGCCTGCCCGTCCATCACCACATTCATGACCGGGATGATCATAGAGACTCCCAATGTTTCCAGCACTGCTCCCACCAGCATCAACAGCACCAGAAACGCCATTACCTTTTTCTGCCGTTTATCCAGCAACACCACTAATTTTCTCAGTATTTTTTTCATAATATTATTAAGCTTTCATTCTCTCTTTTCTAAGATCAATATCGTATATTCTATCACACTTCCCGGCATATCACCATAGGCGGGACAAAGTTACTACTTATCTTATCACAGTTTTTTGTTTGATTGCAATGGATAATGGTGTATAATATAAAGCGGTTAAATTCACCGTTACTTTTCACACGTACGCCAGCAGGACGCCTGGACAGAGGCAAAGTCCTACGTCGCCACGCTCTCGCTCTACAAAAGCAAACGCTGCGCTTATTGCAGCAGCGAACGCTAAGCTCGACAAAACCTCGCTAAACGCCGGCGTTTTTGAAAGGGCTCCTTAAGGGCTTTGCCTCTGTCCAGGCTGATTTTCTGGCGTGCCTGTGAAAAGTAACAATTCACCGGAAAAGAGGTTATCTATATGGACGGCAAAAAGCTTGCCATCATCACTGCCCGGGGAGGCAGTAAACGTATCCCCCGCAAAAACTTAAAAAGCTTCTGCGGAAAGCCTATCTTATGTTACTCCATCGAAGCTGCCAGAGAGGCCGGGGTCTTTGATGAGATCATGGTCTCCACGGAGGATGAAGAGATTGCCCGGATCGCAATAGCAGCGGGAGCCCTTGTCCCCTTTTTCCGCTCAGCGGAAAACGCCGGGGATTATGCCTCCACTGATGACGTGATCTTAGAGGTTCTGAAGGCTTATGAGGCCAGAGGCAGGCACTTTGAAGCCTTCTGCTGTCTCTATCCTACCGCCCCTTTTTTGAGCGGGGAGCGTCTTCGCAGCGCCATGGAGCTGTTGGAGGAGGCAGACAGTGTAATGCCGGTAGTTCCCTTTTCCTATCCGCCCCAGCGGGGACTCCTGATCGATGAAATGGGGTATGTCAGACGGCAGTTTCCTGAATACGCCGCTGCCCGCAGTCAGGATCTGCCCCGGATTTACCATGATTGCGGTCAGTTTTATGCCTGCCGTACCAAAGCCTTTTTGGAGGCAGGGACTACCGACGTGGAACGGCTTCTGCCTCTGGTGCTGACGGAAATGGAGGTTCAGGATATCGATACCCCCCAGGATTGGGCACTGGCCGAAATGAAATACCGGATGCTCCATTCCCCGGATCATCAGTTTGAATGAAAGGCTTGGATAATCTTATGATAAAGGAACAGCTTAATACACCCTTTTACCGCATCAAAGAAAAGGATCTGCTATACGATATTTCTCTGCTGAAGGACGCCCTCTCCCAGAACTGGGGAAATGCCATTGCCGGATATTCCGTCAAGACCAATTCCCTTCCCTGGCTCCTTACCTATTTGAAGGAACAGGGCTTTTATGCAGAGGTGGTGTCAGAGACAGAATATGACCTGGCCATAAGGCTTGGTTTTCCTCAAAAGCATATCATCTACAACGGCCCCATCAAAAACCGCAAGGTATTCGAAGCGGTTCTGCTTGCAGGAGGCTATATCAACTTAGACTCCGGCTATGAGCTGGACTGGATGGAGGAATTAAGCGCCCTCTACCCCAACCGACGCTTCAAGGTGGGCGTCCGGGTCAACTACGACATTGCCGCCCTTTGCCCGGAGGAGACCCTGGCAGCGGAAGAAGGCGGCCGGTTTGGCTACTGCTATGAAAACGGCGTCCTTGAAACCGCCCTTTCCCGTCTGCAAAGACTTCCTAACGTGCAGGCCGCCGGTCTTCACCTTCACTCCTCCACCCAGTCCCGGACGGTACAGGTATTCGGGGCTCTGGCCAGGATGGCTGTCCGGATCGCAAAAGAATACAGGCTTTCCCTTTCCTATATCGATATGGGAGGCGGCTACTTTGGCGGCCGGGATGACAAGCCCGATTATCGGGATTATTTCAGGGAGATATGCCGGGAGCTTTCCGCCTTCTTTGACCCGAAGGAGACCACTTTAATCGCAGAACCGGGCGTATCCCTGATCTCAAGGGCAACTACCTTTGAAACCACCGTCCTGGATGTGAAGGATATCCGCGGCAGGAATTTTGTGGTTACAGACGGAAGCCGCACCAATTTAAATCCCCTTGTGACGAGACACGTATATCCCCATCACATAGAGTATGTTTCCGACACATCTGTCAGAAACAAGATCCCTGATCAGTGGGTCTGCGGGGCAACCTGTATGGAATACGACAGGCTCTTTGAGATCAGGGATGATATTGCCCTGATCCCCGGCGATAGAGTCATCTATGACACCGCAGGAGGATATACCATGTGCTTAAGTCCCCTGTTCATCAATTATTTTCCGGCGGTTTATATCGAGCATACAGACGGCTCTCTTTTTACCGCAAGAAAAGCCTGGACAAATGAAGAATTTTTGCAGCTGAATTATATATAGTGAACGACAAACTATTTTGTCGTTTACTATAGAATAATATGCGGATCTGATCTGCAGTCAGGGAAAGGAATCGATACATCTTATGAAGAAGGAAATCACCATCGGGAAGCGTACCATTAGCAAGGATTCACCGGTCTTTGTGGTGGCAGAGCTTTCCGCCAACCATAACCAGGATTACGGACGGGCGCTGGAGATCGTCCATGCCGCCGCTGAAGCCGGAGCAGATGCGGTAAAGCTCCAGACCTATACCGCAGACAGCATCACTCTTGACTGCGATGACCCCCTTTTTCAGATCAAGGAAGGCACCATCTGGGACGGCACCACCCTCTACCGGCTCTACAGCCAGGCCTATACCCCCTGGGAATGGCAGCCCCGCCTGATGGAAGAGGCGAATAAGCTGGGAATGGAATGCTTTTCCTCCCCCTTCGATCTTACCTCCGTGGATTTTCTTGCACAGATGAAGGTTCCTGCCTTTAAGATCGCTTCCTACGAGATCAATGACATTCCTCTGATCCGTAAGGCGGCGAGGCTTGGCAAACCCATGATCTTTGCCACCGGGATCGCTTATCCCGAGGATATTGAGCGGGCCCTTATGACCTGCCGGGAGGAAGGAAATGAGAATGTGATCCTTTTAAAATGCGTTTCCTCCTATCCCACCCCTTATGAGGAAGTGAACTTAAACATGATCCCCACCCTGGCTAAGACCTATGACTGCCTGACAGGGATTTCCGATCATACCATGGGCTCTATCGTCTCCGCCGCCTCCGTGGCCCTGGGCGTCAAAATGGTAGAAAAGCACCTGACCCTGCGACGGGCTGACGGCGGTCCCGACGGAAGCTTTTCCATGGAGCCGGAGGAATTTGCCCAAATGGTACGGGATATCCGTATCATGGAAAAAGCATTGGGCAGCAGTGAATATCATCTCACAGAAACCCAAAAGCTGGAACGGGGAGACTCCCGGTCCCTTTTCGTCGCGGAAGACATTCCTGCCGGCGAGACTCTGACCCCTCAGAATATCCGTTCCATCCGACCCGCAGACGGGCTCCATACCATGTATTATGAAGAAGTATTAGGCAAAAAAGCAAAAACCTTTTTAAAGAAAGGAACGCCTCTTAAATGGGAACTCATCGATTGATCTATATCCGCACAGACGCAAATTCCCAAATCGCCTCCGGCCACCTGATGCGCTGTCTTTCCATCGCAGAGGCCTGCAAAAGCCTTGGCATGGACGTGTGTTTTCTGGTTTCTGAGGGAGAAAGCCGCTCTTTATTTGACTCCTTATCAGGTACTCCTTCCCACGGAGAGGGTTCCTTCCGGGTCATCTCCTTAAAGACCGCCGTCTATGATCACCTGGAGCAGGAGCTGCCGGAGGTACTTGCGCTCCTTGGTTCTCTGCCTGAAAGACCTGTCTACCTTTTAGACTCCTACTATGTGACAGAGCATTACCTCACATCCTTAAGGCCCCTGGCAAAGACTGCCTATCTGGATGATCTGCAGCTCTTTGACTATCCTGTGGATCTGCTGGTCAACTACGATGTGATCCCTGATAGCCTGTTACCCTCTTACAGAGCAGCCTACCAAAATGTGGGCCGCCTGCTTTTAGGCGCTGCTTATACTCCGCTGCGCAGGCAGTTCCAAAGCCGTCCTGCCTCCATCAGACGCCGCCACCCTTCGCAAGACGGCTTATGGATCAAAAGGCAGGTCAAAAATCTTCTGATCACCACCGGCGGCAGTGATCCCTTTCACTTTTGCCTCCGCTTTCTTAAGGCTGTCATGGAGGATCCCTCCTCATGGCCCTTTTCTTCTGCAGGCATTACCATTCATATTGTAATAGGGAAATTAAATACAGACAGAACAGCTCTTTTTGAACTGGCAGACACCTTTCCTTTTCCCCGGCTTTTGAAGCTTCACGAAAACGTGACAGATATGAGCTCCCTGATGCGGGACTGCGACCTGGCCATCTCCGCCGCCGGAACCACCTTATATGAATTGTGCTCTCTGGGTATCCCCTCCCTAAGCTTTACCATGGCGGACAATCAGCTTACTGCCGCAAAAGCCTTTGAGGCTGCCGGCGCCATTCCCTGTGCCGGAGATATCCGTCAGCCCTCCGAAGGGCTGATGCGGCCCTTTATGGAATTTGTGTCCACTATGTCAGGGCAAGAGGATTCCGGACAGGCTTCCTACGCTGCAAGAGTCGCCGCCCACAAAGCCATGCGGAAACTGGTGGACGGAAACGGCGCGCTCCGGATTGCAAAAGCGCTGGAAGAAATGTAGTGTTCGAAACAAGTGTTCAAAACACCCGAAATTCCTTTACAGGTCTTCTCACTTTTTCAGAAACAGCCCCTTGACCCTCTCCCCCTGCGTCTTAAGGGAAGCCTCATCGCCACCTTCCAGCACAAAATAGCCCCGCCCCATAAGGGAATGCCCGTCCGAGGCTCTTCCTAATTCTTCGCCTTCCCTTATGCTGCACTGCCATGCCAGAAGCTTTGCCCCGGAGCTGAGGGTCTCTTCTGCCTGCTCCCGGTCCGGCACATAGACAACCTTCCCCTCAAGATCAAAATAATGGATCATCATTTTCTTCGTACTGCGCGGCGCAAAATCACAGGGAATTCCCATTCTGTATTTGATGTATTCCCCGGCCATATCCACACCGGTACATAAGGGCGTAAACAGATTATGAAGATTATGGCCGGAGGGCCTTGCCGAAAGCTCAATAGCAAAAGGACCCTTTGCACTCCTGATAATATCTGCATGCAGCAGGCACTCTCGCAGGCCCAGGCACGCCACTGCCCTGGCCATATATCCGTTTACCTGCTGCCAGAATTCCTCCGAAGGCTGTACCGAGAAATATCCCACTGCCTGTCTGGCCGGCAGCGGTGTATTTTCCTTCCTGCGCAGCAGCACCATCTGGAATCCCTTCTCAGTCACTGCCCCGTCAACGCCATACTCCTCCCCGTCAATACACTCCTCCAGCACGTAGGGCTCTTCCCCGGTCTTCTCAAGCGCACCGGCCAGCTGCTCTTTGTCCAGAGCCATATGGATGCCTCTGCTGCCGGAGCCGTACCTGGGCTTCAGGATTGCCGGAAAAGAGATTGCAGACTTCTCCAGGAAGCTCTCCACCTCTTCACAGGCGCCGCCTTCCGCCGCCCTGATCCTGCTTCCATCCCATTCATAGCATCGGCACTGCCGCAGTCCGTCCTTCTTAAGCCTTTCATGGAACCGGAGCTTATCCGTACACAAAACCGCCATTTCCCGGCTAAGTCCGGGAAGCCCCAGGGCGTCATTGGCCGCCCCTGTGGTGGTCAAATACCTTCCGATGGGAACCGTCAGCAAAAAATCCGGTTTCTCCTTCTTCAAGGTCTCTATCACCAGAGCTTCATCGGAAATATCCGCCACTATAGAGCGATCTGCCGCCTTCAGCCCGGGCGCCCCGGGATCGCCGTCCAAGGCGGTCACCTTAAGGCCGTACTCATGGGCCTTTTTGATGGTATGGAGCGCCTCCCCGCTGGCGCCTATAATTGCTGCCTTCAAACCTGTCCCCTCCGCGAAAGCTTCTTTCTGAGATTTCTATATCCCCACAACAGCCTGTAATACAGCATAAAATACAGGGGAGATTTCATGTGCATGCGGATCAGCTTCCGCTCTTCCTCGTGCACCCGCTCCTGATAATAAGGATTGTCCATAAAGCCCGGAAAGGTCTCCCGCATCTCCTTCCCGATCGCCTTCACAAAGCCAGGCTCTTTCTTTTTTACCCCGGCCATATACGTAAATAATGTATTCACATAAAATAATGTGGTAAAGCTGCTTTCGATTTCCGGATAATATTCCTCCAGATATCCAAACTCCCTGGCCTCTCTTACCATGACCCTTGCTGCCTCCATCCGGTCCTGACAGCGTTCCTTCGTGATCGTGTGGACTGTGGAGGTATCATGCTGATAGTAATAGTAAAGGGGCTCCTGCAAATACGCAAAATACTTTGCCCGAAGCATCCAGGAATTGCTGATGGCGTTGTCCTCATAAAAAATGTTCTCCGGAAAACGGTTGGGATGATCCAGGATGATGTGCCGCCTGTAGATTTTTACCACAAGACTGCCGCTGTCCAGGATCAGCGACCGGTATTTTTCTCTGGTCAATTTCCCTGCCTGGGAAGGCTTGTTGTTGGGTACCACCCGGCCGATCTCCATACTGTGCTCACAGGTCAGATGATAATCACATCCCACCATGTCCGCCCCTGTCTTATCCGCCAGAGTCAGAAGCTTTTCGTAATAATCTGAGGTCACCCAGTCATCGCTGTCGATAAATCCGATCCACTCTCCCTTAGCCCTGGCAAGCCCGAGATTCTTTGCTCCTCCCTGTCTTTTGTTGACAGGAGATGCTATCACCTTAAATTTGTGGGGATACCTTCTCTCATAGTCCCTTAATATCTCCAGAGAATGATCTGTGGAATGATCGTCCACCGCAATGATCTCATAGTCCGATATAGTCTGACCCACAAGAGAGTCAAGGCACCAGGTCAGCTTATCCCCCTCTGCCATATTATAAACAGGTACGATCACACTCAGTTTCATTTAGAATTCTCCGTCAGAGCAAAATATTCCGCCACCTTGGTCACCGCCTTTATCACATCCTGCACGTCCTGATCTGTCATGGCATAATAAAGAGGCAGGCTGATGATCTCCTCATACAGCTTCTCCGCCTTAGGACATAACCCCTTACGGTATCCCAGCCTCTCATAATACGGAAAATAATAGGTAGGGATATAATGGACGTTACAGCACACATTCTCTGCACCAAGAGCCTCAAAGAACTCCTTCCTGCCAATGCGCAGCTTTGTAAGGTCAAGACGGAGAATATACAGATGCCTTGTGGTATCCGATTCCGGTATTTCCTTCTGCACAATGATCTGGGGCAGCTTTCCGAAGGCCTCATCATACGCCCTGACGATTTCCTTTCTTCTGGCCGAAAAAAGAGGAAGCTTGTCCAGCTGGCTGATCAAAAGCGCCGCCTGGATATCCGTCAGACGATAGTTAAAGCCAAGGGTAAGCTGTTCATAATACCAGGGGCCGTCCGGCTCATGCTCCAGAAGCTCCTCTTCCCGGGTGATGCCGTGGGTCCGGTACAAAAGCAGCTTATCGTAATATTCCCTGCTGTTGGTGAGCACTGCGCCGCCTTCCCCACAGGTAACTGTTTTAACCGGATGGAAGCTTAAGGTGGTCATATCTGCAATGGATCCATTGCATTTTCCTTTATAGCGGGTACCGATCACATGGGCTCCGTCCTCAATGAGTACCAGCCCCTTCTCCCGGCAGTGAGCCAGAAGCTCATCCAGCTCTACGGACTGCCCTGTATAGTCTACCGCCACCATTGCTTTGGTCTTTTCATTGGTAAGCGCTTTTACCTGCTCAGGATCTATGTTGTAGGTTTCCTCGTTAATATCGGCAAAAACCGGTTTAGCACCGCAGTAAAGAGCGCAGTTTGCCGAAGCCGCAAAGGTTATGGGTGTGGTGATCACCTCATCCCCTTCCCCGATACCTGCCGCAAGCGCTGCCAGATGCAGGGCTGCCGTACCGTTACTGCATGCCACCGCATATTTCGCACCGGTTATCTGACAAAGCTTATCCTCTAACTCCCTGATCTTGGGGCCGCAGGTAAGATAATCGCTCCGTAAGACCTCCGTCACTGCCTGTATATCGGCCTCGTCAATGTACTGATGTCCATAAAATATCTTCTGATCACGAACGGGATTTCCCCCGCATATTGCCGGCTTGTCCATAGTTCCTCCTTTGTCCTTTCAATGATCCTCGCATTATGCCTGTATGATTTTAAACCAGGGAAAAGGGTTCAGCTCTTACCCATGCCTTCCTGATTTATCTGCATTCTGATGGTATCCGCAATGACCGCTATGTACTCGCTGTTGGTGGGCCTTCCCTGTCCGCTTTCTGCACAGTAGCCAAATAAGCCCTCGAAGGTTTCTTTATTTCCTCTCTCCCATGAGATCTCAATGGCGTTGCGGATCGCCCGCTCCACCTTGCCGTCCGTTGTGTTATACTGTTTGGCTATTTCCGGATAAAGAAGCTTTGTAACACTTCCCACTACCTTCATATCTTCTTCCGCCATGAGGACCGCCGTACGCACATATCTGTATCCCTTCAGATGGGCCGGCACGCCCATATCCAGCATCATCTTCGAAATCATTTGTTCTACTTTCTTCTCTGTCTGTCCCTGCATATCAGAATATTCCCACCTCCTGAGATCTCTGGTTCTTACCCGCTGCTTCAGCGACCTTGCTATTAAGTATAAATTAGGTTATTTTGTGTGAAAAGTTTAAGTTATCGCGCTACGCTGTCAGCGGATCTATAAAATATTATTCCCTAAAAACTCCCGGAAAAAGCGGGCGAAGCCATGCTCTGATACCAGGTCATCCTGGGCGCTTCCTTCCTGATCATAAAAGTACTGACCGGTTTTCAGGTCCAGGGATATGCTGTCTAAGGGGAAGCCCTCCACCCTTTTGGGATGGGGTTTATCTGTAAAAAGGAAAGGATTTCCCCACAGATCCTCTTCCATGCTTTCTGCCCGGAGCTTATCGTCCCAGATCAGGCAGATGGCATTTTTGTACCTGGCACGTATCTGTCCATATTTTCTGACGAGAGTGATATAATGAGAAAGCAGCTCATCGTCCGTATAGCGGCCTTCCCGTCCCCGCACGCAGACTCCCGGCTGTTCTTCCTCCGGCAAAGGCTCCCCGGAGGTATGCTCCCATAGATACAGTCCGCTGTCGCAGGAAAACACCGGACTTTTAAACAAACTGTAATAACTCTCCGCCTTCTGTCTCGCATTTTCAAGAGGTGTGGTCCCTGTTTCTTCTATCTCCGGCAATACCAGATTTCTCAAAGCTGCCGCCTGCTTCACCCCTGTGATCTCAAAGGGAAGGCCTTGCAGGGCTCTGGCCATATATGCGATCTTGGCGCTGTTCCCTGTTCCGTAAATGATCTCCATCTGTTTCTCCGTTCCATTAAACGCTGTCACCCTTCGCATGCCAGCTGATTGCTGTAGGACAGTCTGATCACCAGACTGCTGTGCTTAAATCAGTTTTACTCTTCCAGATATTCCCGATAGTCCTCTTCGCTGGCAAACAGCATGTACCTTCCCTCTACCATCCCCATATAACCATCGTTCACTAAATATCCTTTCATTCCGGCGCCTCCTGTCATTCCAAGTTCCAGAAGCTCCTGACAGGACATCGCTTTTATGCCGCTGTGCAGTCATCCTCTGTTTTTATACTCTTAGAATAACATTTTGGCTGTCCCATAAAACGGACTCTTATTGTAACCATTCAGCCTTCGGCTTCCTGGTTACCTCTTATCAGTTATTTCACTTAGGCAGCTGATATTGCTCCCGCAGACGTCTTACCTCCATCTTGAACCCTTCATTATCCTTACTGGTAAGATTATCCTGATACTCATGAGTTCCGAAATTCTCTTCGTTAAGCTGGAGCAGGCAAAGAGCTATGTTAGAGCAATGATCTGCCACCCTCTCGTAGTTGGTGGATATATCAGAAAGCACAAAGCCCATTTCAATCGTGCATTTCCCTTTGCGGAGCCGCTTGATATGGCGCTTTTTCACCTCGGAGTTCAGGTAGTCGATGACCTCCTCTAAAGGCTCCACCTTGCTTGCCAGGCTTAAGTCCTCTTCCATAAATACCTGGAAGGAGGTGTTTATGATATCCTTGACGGCTCCGGTAAATATTGCAAGCTCTTCCTCTGCCTTTTTGGAAAAATACATTTTTTTCTCATGCATTTCCTCAGCGGATTCCATAATATTGATGGCATGGTCTGAAATCCTCTCGAAATCTCCGATACAGTGGAGCAGCACAGACAATTCCTGACTGTCCTTGGCGGTTAAGTGCTTGCTGCTTAATTTCACCAGATAGGAGCCCAGCTCATCCTCATAATGATCCACCAGCTCCTCCAGCTCGATCACCTTAGCCGCAGCCTTTTTATCGAAATCATCAAAGAGACCCACCGCCAAAAACAAGCCCTCTCTGGCATAACCTGCCATATCGATAGCAGCATTTTTGCATTGCTCCAGGGCAAAACCGGGGGTGCTTAAGAAACGGGCGTCCAGGATCTGTATTTCCTGCTTGGCCGGTTCCACTGCACGCAGCTCCTCCTCGCTCTCGGGTATGGTAAGGTAAACCAGCTTTTCAAGGATCTGGCTGAAGGGATAGATCAAAATGACTGCCACTACGTTAAAGGCCGTATGTATCACCGCAACCCCGAGGGCACTGGCAGACTGGGAAAGAAAAGCAAAATGAAAAACAGCATCTAATGAGTAAAAGATCACCATAAAGGCCACCGCCTTTATGATCTTATAGTAAAGATTGACCAGTGCTGCTCTTCTGGCCTTGTTTCCGGCTCCTGCACTGGAAAGAAGAGCCGCCACACAGTCTCCCACATTCTGTCCCATAATGATCGGGATCGCCGTGGAATAGCTGACCGCGCCGGAGGCACACATGGCCTGCAGGATACCTACAGAGGCCGAGGAGGACTGGATGATCGCCGTAAGGACAAGTCCCACCAGCATACCGATCACCGGATTGGAAAACATAAACAGGATATTGGTGAATTCGGGAATCTCCGCCAAAGGCTTTACCGCATTTGACATGGTGTCCATCCCGATCATCAGCACCGCAAAGCCGATCATGATAGAGGCCATATCTCTGTGCTTTTCTTTTTTGCTCATGCTCCGCACGGCAACGCCTACGATAGCCAGCACCGGCGAAAAGGAGGAAGGCTTTAAAAGCTGCAGGATAAGCCCCGATCCGCTTACACCGCTTAAGCTTAAGAGCCAGGCAGTTACCGTGGTACCTACATTGGCTCCCAGGATCACTCCTATGGCCTGGGAAAGCTTCATGATCCCTGAATTGACAAAACCGACTACCATAACGGTAGTGGCCGAGGAGGACTGGATCACCGCCGTCACTCCTGCTCCCAGAAGAATCGCCGTCAGCTTGTTGGAGGTCAGCTTCTCCAGGATGATCTCCAGCTTGCCGCCGGACATTTTTTTCAGACCGTCACCCAAAACCTCCATCCCGTAAAGGAAAAGCGCCAGTCCGCCGACCATAGTGAGTATACTAAATATGTCCATCTTTTGCTCCTATCTGCACATTCAATGTACGCCTGCCGATCAGTAAAGACCCGATCATTTTTCTTGCGTAAGCGGCAGGGCTCCCAAAAAAGCCGGATGATCACCGCATGTAACTATTCAGCCTTCCGGCTTCATAGTTACTAAATCTGCCCATTTAAAGTCGCCTGCGGCGAGGGGCAGATTCACTCCTGGCTTAATCCACGCTTTTTCACGGACTTTGCAGCAAGTGCAAAGTCCTGGTTGAATAGTTACCACCGCACCCTTAATTGTACACTAATTCCTTGCTTTTGGATACTGGTATTTTCGCAGAATTTATGCTATATTATATTCACCAAAAATATTCACGATTGATAAGGAGTACTTATGAACCCAGAAAACACAGCTTGTGCTAAAATCGACGAAGCTATTGCACAGTTTGCCATCGAAGGCAAAGTAGTTGAAAGGCGTCCTTACGGGAACGGCCACATCAACGACACCTTTCTGCTTGTCTGCGAAACACCCCAGGGAAAGAGGAAGCAGTACATCCTCCAGAGGATGAACCACTCCATTTTCAAAAATCCGCCTCTGCTCATGGAAAATCTGACCAGTGTAACAGAGTATCTGCGTAAGATCATCCTTTCTGCAGGCGGCGACCCCGAACGGGAAACCCTGAACGTAGTCAGGACCAAAACGGGAGATTGCTATTATCAGGATACAGGCTCCAATTATTGGAGGATATTCCTGTTCATCGAGCAGACTATTTGTCTGGAAAAGGTGGAAAGCGCCGGTGATTTCTACGACAGCGCCGTTGCCTTCGGCAATTTCCAGAAAATGCTCTCCGATTATCCGGCAGACACTCTCCACGAAACCATTCCCAATTTCCATAACACCCCTTCCCGTTTTCGGGATTTTGAGCGGGCTGTTTCCGAAGATAAGCTGGGAAGAGCTGCCATGGCGCAAAAGGAGATTGCCTTTGCCCTGGAACGGAAGGCTCAGACCACTGCTCTGACGGATCTTTTAGCCGCCGGAGATCTGCCCCTTAGAGTAACCCACAATGACACCAAGCTCAACAATATCCTTTTTGATGCAGAAACCAAAAAGGCCCTCTGCATTATCGATCTTGACACTGTCATGCCGGGGCTTTCTCTCTACGACTTCGGAGATTCCATCCGTTTTGGAGCCAGTACAGGCGCTGAGGATGAGCAGGACCTAAGCAAGGTCGAACTGGATCTTTCCCTTTTCGAAGCCTTCACCAGGGGCTACCTGGAGGGCTGTGACGGCAGTCTTACCGATAAGGAGATTGAGATGCTCCCCATGGGGGCCAAGCTGATGACCTTTGAATGCGGTCTGCGGTTCCTGGCCGATTTCCTGGAGGGAGATGTGTATTTTAAGATCCATCGTGAGGGTCACAATCTGGACCGCGCCAGAACCCAGTTTAAGCTGGTGGCCGATATGGAAAAGAAATGGGACGAGATGACCGGGATCGTAAATAAACTGACGCATTGCTAATAATTTTTTAACAAGGCCCCACCCGGACGGTAATCATCCGCCGGGTAGGGCCTTGTTGTTTATTCCCCGATCAGCTCCTCCTCCATGGCAGCAAGCAGGGTTTCCGTATACTCCAAAAGCATCTGGGCGTCCCGCTCCACCACGCCGCATTTCTTGTACCGATACAAAAAGGAGGGAGTCCCCTTGGGATTAAAGGACAGCTTATTGTATTTTTTGAGAAGCACAGGTATCCTCTCCGGCCTTATGCCCGCATCCGGCTTAAAGAGAAATTGTATCTCCCCGTTACGTCCCTTTACCTCTGTCATATAAAGCCGGTGGGCGCATACGCGGATCATGGAAATCCGGAACAGATTTTCCACTGCCGTGGGAATCTCCCCAAAGCGGTCTAACAGCTCTCCCTTCATATCGTCGCATTCCGCCTGATTCTCGATCCCTGCGATCCGCTTGTAAATATCCAGCTTCTGGATCTCATTGACCACATAAGACGGCGGGATAAAGGCATCCACATTCACATCCACCGTAGTTGAAAAATCCTCCGCCGTGCTGATGCCCTTAAGTCCCTTCACCGCATCATTCAGCATTTTACAGTACAGATCATACCCCACTGCCTGCATGTGCCCGTGCTGTCTGGCCCCCAGAAGATTCCCGGCTCCCCTGATCTCCAGATCCCGCATGGCGATCCGGAACCCGCTGCCCAGATCGGTAAATTCCTTAATGGCAGCCAGCCTTTTTTCTGCGATCTCCTTGAGCATCTTGTCTCTCCGGTACATCAAAAAGGCATAGGCTGTCCGGTTGCTGCGCCCCACGCGCCCTCTGAGCTGATAAAGCTGAGACAGACCCATACGATCGGAATCATGGACAATAATGGTGTTCACATTGGAAATATCAAGCCCGGTCTCTATGATGGTGGTAGATACCAGCACATCGATCTCCCCGTTAATGAAATTGTACATGATACTCTCCAGCTCCCGCTCATTCATCTGTCCATGGGCAAAGGCAACCGCCGCCTCCGGCACCAGAGCCTGTATGGCAGAAGCCACGTCCGCAATATTATTGACTCGGTTATAGACATAGTAGACCTGCCCCTGTCTGGACAGCTCCCGGACAATGGCTTCCCGCACCATCTCTTCATTATATTCCATAACATAGGTCTGGATCGGCATTCTGTCACCCGGAGCCTCCTCAAGCACGCTCATATCCCGGATCCCTATCAGGCTCATATGCAGGGTACGGGGAATGGGAGTTGCCGTCAGCGTCAGTACATCCACGTTCTCCTTCAGCTTCTTGATCTTTTCCTTGTGTGTAACCCCAAACCGCTGTTCCTCATCGATGATCAAAAGCCCCAGATCCTTATAAACCACATCTGCCGACAGGACCCTGTGGGTGCCGATCACAATGTCCACCAGCCCCTTCTTCAGATCCGCCACTGTTTTTTTCTGCTCCGCGCTGGTCCGGAATCTGCAGAGCAGATCCACCCGCACCGGAAAGTCCTTCATCCTCTGGACAAAGGTGGAATAATGCTGCTGGGCCAGAATGGTAGTAGGCACCAGATATACCACCTGCTTTCCCTCCTGTATGGCCTTGAAGGCAGCCCGGATGGCGATCTCCGTCTTTCCATAGCCCACGTCCCCGCAGATCAGACGGTCCATGATCTTGGTGCTCTCCATATCCCTCTTGGTGGCTTCAATGGCGGCAATCTGGCCTTCCGTCTCCTCAAAAGGAAACATCTCCTCAAATTCCTTCTGCCACACCGTATCCTTTCCGTACTGGAACCCGTTTTTCTGCTGCCTGACCGCATAAAGCTCCACCAGATCCCTGGCAACCTCACCGGCCGCCTCCCGCACCTTTGTCTTGGTGCGCGTCCACTCCTGGGTACCTAACTTGTTCAGCTTCGGCCGTTTGGCATCCGCAGAGGCATACTTCTGGATCACATCCAGACCGGTTGCCAGTACATACAAACTTCCCCCGTCCCGGTATTCGATCTTCATGTAATCCTTGACCACCTTGTCGATCTCTACCTTCTCGATCCCCTGATAAATACCCAGTCCGTGATTTTCATGAACCACATAATCTCCTACCTTCAGTTCATTAAAATCGTTGATCTTCCGCCCTTCGTAGGTCTTCTTTCTTTTCTTTTTTTTGTGGTCGGCGCCAAAAATATCGCTCTCCGAGATCACGGCAAACTTAAGCAGAGGATACTCAAACCCTTTCAGGACTCTTCCATAAAAGGTCATAAGCTCCCCGGGCTGCAACTCCCTGTCAGGATCCTCCGTATAAAAAGCGGTCAGCTCCTCCTCCCGAAGGTCCTGGGCCAGCCTCTCTGCCCGGGTCCTGGATCCGGAAAGGAGCAATATCCTGTACCCGTTTCTCTTATACCGCTTCAGATCCTGCACCAGCGCTTCAAAGCTATTATTATAGGAAGAAATGCTCTTCACCGGAATATCCGCTTTGCGCTCTGGCTTGAACAACGTATTTTTAAGATCCAGAGCCGCCAGCATGATCAGCCGGCCCAGCTCCATTTTCGCCGCCACCTCTTCCGTGGAGTACAAAAGCTCCATCTGCCCCGGAAGCAGATAGCCCTTTTCCACACGATGCATCATGCTTTCGCGGAATTCCAGCTCCACAGCCTCCGCATGCTCCTTTACCCTGGCCGGCTCATCCACAAAAATACAGGTCTGACTCCTGTCAAAGAGCTCCAGGAAGGAGACCGTATCCTCATAAAAATAGTGAACATAGGAATCCAGATTTACCAGATTCCGGAACTCATGGACCTGCTCTGAGAGCTCCCGGATCTGGGAAGAGATCCTGTGGGCCTCCTCCGTGCGGAATTCTCCCCGAAGCTTTCCCGCAAATTCCTCCCCTTCCTTTTCGATCTTATCCATGCCTGCCTTCAGACGCTCTGCGCTAAGCAACATTTCCCCCGCCGGATAGATGGTAATGCCGGAAAGCTTTTCGATAGAACGCTGGCTCTGCACATCAAAGCTGCGGATAGACTCCACCTCGTCTCCCCACAGCTCGATCCGGTAAGGATTTTCCTCTGTCAGATCAAAAATATCCACAATACCGCCTCTGATGCTGAACTGCCCCGGCTCCTCCACCTGATAATTTTTTACATAGCCCATCTCCACAAGCCGCAGGGACAGCTCCTTCTCATCCAGCCGGCTCTGGCCATTGATGGTAAGAAGATAGTCCTTCCAGACACAAAGGGGGATCTGAGGGGTCATCAGGGCGCTGAAGGTAGTGATCACCGTCACCGGCTTTCCCTCCAGCATCCGCTTTAAGCATTTGATCCGCTCCGTCACCAGCTGATTACCATGGACATCTGCCTGATAAAAGATCAGATCCCTGGCCGGGTAAGAAGTGACATTTCTGTCATAAAATCGGTAATCCTCCAGCATCTCCTTTACCCGAAGGTCGCTGAAGGTGACGATCAGCCGGTTCTTAAACCCTTCCCCAAGCCCGTATATCATATGAAGCTTCTGGGATTCCATACAGCCTGTGAGGGATGCACAGATCCTGTCCGTTCTTCCAAGCTTTGTTTTCAACTCCTCAAACTCACCCAGTTCCATAAGCGGAGCTGTAAGTACTCTCATGGCAAACCTCCCACATCACACCTTTCGGTTAAATTCGTTCATAGCCCGGTCCGTATCCCCGGTCAGCATGATTTCCGCAGCACAGACCGCCTTTGCGGTCCCGTCCTCCATCAGCTTCTTTTCTTCCCCGGAAAAATGCCCCAGCACATAATCCGCCAGATCATACTCCCTGGGCTTTTCCCCCACGCCTACCCGTATCCTCTGAAAATTCTCGCTCCCAAGATGACGGATGATACTTTTTAATCCGTTATGTCCCCCGGCGCTGCCCTTTTTGCGGATCCTGATCTGCCCCGGCGGCAGGGAAATATCGTCAGAGATCACGATCAGCTCCTCCTCTGGATCGATCTTATAATAATCAACCAGAGGCCTTAAGCTTTCCCCGCTGGCATTCATATAAGTGATGGGCTTTACCAGGATCACCTTCTCTCCTCCGATGATCCCCTTTCCGGTCAGCGCCCTGTTTTTGATGCTCATCACTGTAATACCATATTTATCTGCCAGGGCATCTATCACGCCGAATCCCGCATTGTGCCTGGTTCCCGCATATTCCTTCCCCGGATTTCCCAGTCCTGCTATCATAAACATTTCGATTTTCCTTTTCCTTCAATGATTATTTCCACGCCGCTTTACGGCGCTCCATCATCATAACACATTCCTTCCCACAAAAAAAGAGCAAAGCACCTGCCCTGCTCTTTCTTGTATCTTATTCTTCCCCTTCCGGCTCCGTCAGCGCTTTTTGATACCGATCCAGGATGATGCTCTGTATCCTGTCCCTGGTAGCTGAATTGATGGGATGGGCAATATCCCTGTACTCGCCATCCGTCGCTTTCTTGCTGGGCATTGCAATAAACAGCCCCTTATCTCCTTCTATCACTTTAATATCATGAATCACAAACTCATCATCTAACGTGATTGAAACTATGGCGCGCATCTTGCCCTCTTTGGTAATCTTCCTTACCCGTACATCTGTAATTT
>CANDAG010000009.1 GCA_947382625.1 uncultured Lachnospiraceae bacterium | reverse complement strand
TTCTTTTTGATCCTCACAGATAATAACTGGCAGCATTAGTAGTCCTCCTGAGTTTACAATAAGCCGACTTGCGGATGATGAGGGCGTTTGATCTGAAGAGTCTGGGAAAAGTGTCCTTCGCTGTATTCCGTATTCAGTATACTTTCAGGGTACTTCTTCAAAAGATTTTTAACTTCATATAAGCCGATCCCATGATGTCCTTCTTTTAATGAGTACCCTTCTTTGAAAAGATCGTGTAGATTTTCTACAGGGGAAGAAGAATTGGTAATACGTAAATAGTCATCTTCATTATGGTGAAGGATACCAAAGTAAAGCTCTTTTTCGGAAGTCAACGCAGCGGCTTCAATAGCGTTGTCAAAAAGAATACCTGCTATCCTTACCAGATCAGGAATGTCCATATTTATTTCCCTAATCTCTTCAGGGATGTCGATGGTGATCCTGAGATCAGAATCAGCAGCCCTAAGGACTTTGATATATAGAAGTCCTTTGAGCTCCAATATCTTCAGATTCCCTAATCTGCCGATGACATTATCCTCTGATGCAAGATGTCTGCCTTCGGGAAGGAGCTTTTTTTCCAAATATTGCTTTAATTCTCCAAAGCGTTCTTCTTCTACATAGGAATACATAGAAGAGAGGATATTCATATAATCATGTTTAAAACCGCGTATTTCCTGATACAAAGACTCCAGCCTGCAGGCATATTCGCTGAGAGAGTCAGCCTGTGAAATCCTGGCCTGAAATTCAAAATTTTCCTGTATCACTTTATACAAGCAAAAAACAGTGACCCCGGCAGAAATAAAGAAAAGAAGGAACAGGATGCTGTTGAACAATAAAATCGGAGAGGTATATCCAATGTAATTGCCAAATATAACGTTGAAAATAAAAATAAAGCCGCAAAGTATGATTTCAAAGGACATCAGATATAAAATTTTTCTTTTCGTCCTGTTTTGATAAATCGGCAGAATTTTTAAGCGGATCAGTTTTCGGTAACAACGGCCGGCGGCTGATGTTAACGGGTACATGATACACATTTGGACCACACTGAAGATAAAATAATAAAACAGGTTTTCGGTTAACAGATTCAAATCTACTTTTATTAAGTAGAGTATGGCAATAATAAGATAATTGATGGAAACGCCGAGTATATAATTCAACATCATCCCTATTGCGTTGAGAAAGGGGTGTTTTTGCAGGTAAATGATAAATAGATATACAAGCAGAAAACCAATGACATTCACCCATACGCCGGTTGATTGCGGCATAAAAAAGGTAACGGCAGTACAGCACAGGAAGACAATAAGCTGATGAAGAGGCTTTAATTTTTCATAGCAGATATTTGTCAGTAATGCATTGATGTATAGCGCTGAGATTGCGCAGAACAAAAACCAGGAAAAATCCATAATTTTCTCCTCCATTTACGTTTAGGATGTATTTTCTTACGTTCATGATTGAAATGAAAAAAAGTATTCATTTTATGATAGTATAATATAGGGAAAGGAAAAAAGCAAAGAAAAGAAAGAAGATGAGAAAACATGAATGACCTGTATGCAAATATCAAAAGGAATGACCATACGCGCAAGGATATGCGCTTCTGGGGGCTGATTGTTCTGGCCGTGTGTCTGATTGCCGCTGCGATTGCATTTACCGTTTGGTTCATGGGCTATCATGGCCGATTTTCAGATTTTGTGAGTAAGCTGTCTGCAAGCACAACCTATGCATATAAGAACAATAGTCTTACGGCAAAAGTGGATGGCAAAGCATTTAAAGTATCGGAAGATAACATGTACGGTATCTATGCTTATCTTTCCTTAAATAAATCCGGAAGGGAGAGCAGGAAGGTTCCGGAAGGGAATCCCGTAGAGCTTGATTATGGAAATGGAACTATGCTGAAGCTGTGGGATTTTCCCGCTGAAGACGGAAAGCATTATCTGTTTGTGCAGTATACAGATATAAAAGGAGATATTTACTCCTACATAAGCTTTAAAACCACACTGGACACAGTGATCGTCCGGTATCTGACCTATGGAAATGAAGAGCTTGCGGAGTAATAAATAGGCTGAAGAAATTACGGTTCAAGGTATACGGGAGGGGCGTTTTATGGATGGATTTTATGGAAAAATAAAGGAAAATCCCAGAACTTTTTATGACATCCCATTGATAACCATCATAACATCGCTATTGTTGGTGTCAATAACACTTTTTCTCTCCGTTATTTATCTGATGGGGTGTAACCGGCGCTTTTTGGCATTTATAAGCGACCTTTCAAACAGCACTACTTATGCTTATGAACATGAGAGCCTTATTGCAGATGTAGATAACAGACTTTACAAAATATCCGACAAGAATATGTATGGCATTTTTGCCTATATTGCTTTCAGCAAATCCGGAAGAGAATCCGGAAAATTACCGGAAGGAAATCCTGTTATACTTGATTACGGGGATGGTTCTGTGCTGAAGCTCTGGGATTTGCCGGATGATCAGAGCGTGTCCGGCCATATTTTGTTTTTGAGTTATACAGATCCTGAAGGTAAAGATTTTTCGTATATCAACTACAAAATGACAATGGAGACTATGATGATCAGATATTTGATCTATAATAATGTGGAGGTTGACAGAGGGACTTTAAATTAGTTAAAAACATGAATGCTTATATTTTGACTGCGCATAATATATGAAAATGATTGATTTCGGGTAGCTGAGGTGGTATAGTATAAGCAAAAATAAAGAAAAGAAAGGAGAAATTGAAATGAATGCATGTGCAATAAAACCTGTCATGCCCTTTGTAACAAGGAGACAATTAGAAAGAACGCCGGCAACAGAGGATAATAGGAAAATGGTTGAGTTTATGGATTCCCACAATTTTTCCTTTGATATTGATGCAAAAACAAAAACTTTAAAATGCACGGTGACAGAGAAATAGGGCAGGATGGATATAATAAGATACACTTCAGAATATAAGAACCTAAAAGAACAATTTACATGTGGGAATATAGTTATTGATAATTTCTTGAGAAATGATAATGCTCTGGACGAAAACCAGGGCATTACTTATGTTTTGTTATCTGATAAAAAAGATGTAATTATTGGTTATTATAATATAGAAGTAGGAAGAGTAGACCAAATGGAGGAGATAGGTGGCAATGTAATGTATATCGAACGCCGACTCGCGAAGCGAGACGGCGTTTGGTGCTAAAGAAGCGGATTCGCCCCCTAAAAAAGCTCCCCGATCAGATATTGATAAATCTCCTGATTTTTTTCCATCCAGTTATCGCAGATGGCGGCGGCAGTTTCTTCTGTGGGAACGGATATGGTCAGGTCGATGAGTGTGACTCCCTTTTCCTTAGCGATAAGGTGCGCCTCGTATTCACCGGAGGACGCCTTCTGATAGTCTGCCAGTACGGAATTTTCATTGCGCAGCTCAAAGGCATTTTCTTTTAAATATTTATCAATATCCTCCCGGATGCCATGATGGATATCGTTTTGGAAGAAGTTCAGCATTTTCCTCCCTTCGTCGGTGATGCATAAGTAAGAACGGTTGCGGATGGACTGGGAGGTCACAAGTCCGTCATCGATCATTTCACCGATGGCCTGCTGGATATTGAGAAAGTTGGTGGTATATTCTCTGCCGAGAAGGAAATTGTTGATCTGTATTCTGGTCAGAGGAAAATCCACTCTTGCCAGCATATAGAGAATGATCAGTTTATATAAAGTCAAAGGTTCCTGCATATTCTTTCCGCCTTTCTTGTAGATATCTTTTCAAAAATCATTGCTTTTATAATTTTTTCCCTGCCAGGTATCCCGTTCCCTTATCAGTTTGTGGAGTGTATTGAGGACCCGGCGTTTGTCCGCGCTCCAAAGAGGGGAGAGCAGCAGATCCTTCGGGGCGTCTCCCGTGACCCTGTGTACCACCATATTCGGGCGAAGCCTTTCCAGACAGGCAATGAGCAGATCAAGATACTGCTCCGGCGTGGAAAAGGAACCCGAAGCTGCCGGATCCTTCTGCCAAAGGTCTGCAAGCTCCGTTCCCCGCAGGATATGGAGAAGCTGCAGCTTGATACCCCAGATGGGTTTGTCATTTAGATAATCTATGGAAGTAAGCATATCTGTCCGGGATTCCCCCGGAAGCCCCAGGATCATATGAGTGATCACGGGAATCCCGGCTTCCCGGAGCCGGGAGATCGCATCTTCAAAGCATGATAAGGAATATCCCCGACGGATAAAGGCGGCAGTCCGCTCATGGATCGTCTGCAGACCCAGTTCCACCCAGAGAAACCTGTCAGGATATTCTTTTTTTAGTTTTATAAGCAGCTTCATGACAGGATCAGGCAGACAATCGGGTCTGGTTGCGATAGAAACGCCTGCGGCTGTGGGCTCCTCCAGGGCAAGCCGATACATTCTTTCCAGATAAGGGAGAGGGCCATAGGTGTTTGTATAGGCCTGGAAATAAATGATAAACCGATTCCCTGTTTTCTTACAGGAAAAAAGCGAGCGGCTTTTCCGGCAGGCTTCTCTGAAACGGGCTTCCTCAGCAAATATATCTTCAGAAGCAGGGGCAGAGCGGTCCCGTTCACTATTCTGGCGGACGGAAGCAGTAAAATCGCCGCTGCCGCCGGCACTGCAGAAAATGCATCCGCCCCTGCCTGCTGTGCCGTCCCTGTTAGGGCAGCTAAGCCCCAGATCGATTGCGGTTTTGTAGAGCTTTTCGCCATAAGTATTTTTACACCAGGCATCCAGCGAAAAATAGGGCTTGCCGTGCCAGAGCCCCTGCTGCAGATTACCCGGCTGCTGCAGATGATTTTCCATAGTTTTCCTGTGACAGTGAAGCAAATCGGCTGAACTGTTATAATTTTCTGGTTAGCTTGTAAATTTCCTTATAAAGTATAACAAAATACCCGGTTGGAGGCAATAAACAGAGAAGAGATTTTATACATTGCTATAACAGTGTTACCATTCACAGTCAGAAATGCGCAGTTCCTGCACATAAGGATGACAAGAAGTGACAATTATCCTTTACATGAAGTAAAACATATGTTATTATATGTAGTAATAAAAACCACATTGTGTGGTTAACATTAAACATATGAAATAGTTTTGGAGGTTGATATGAACTGTAAAATAGTGGCGGACAGTTGTTGTGAATTCCCGGAAGGGTATGAGAAGGATTCCGGGTATGTAAGGATCCCCTTAAGGCTTGAAGTAGGACAGGATACATTTATTGATGATGAAGGCTTTGATCAGGCACTTTTTCTTGAAAAGGTGGCCGCCTGTCCGGAAAGCCCCAGATCTTCCTGCCCGTCTCCAGAGACTTTTAAGGAAGCCTATCGGACAGATGCGGAAAATGTGTTTGTATTTACGTTATCCTCCAAGCTTAGCGGAAGCTATAACAGTGCCGAGCTGGGCAAAAAGATGTATCACGACGAATATGGGGAGAAGAATATCTTTGTATGCGATTCGGAATCTGCAAGCTGCGGAGAGACCCAGCTGGCTTTCAAGGCGGTAGAATGGTCCGGGGAAGGACTTCCCTTTGAAGAAATATGCAGACGGCTACAGGACTACAGGGATAAGATGAAGACCTATTTTGTACTGGATAATCTGGAAACTCTGCGAAAAAACGGACGTCTGACAGGCATTAAAGCGATGGTAGCCACCACCCTCAGCATCAAACCGGTAATGGGCTCCCACAAAGGAGAGATCATCCAGCTTGGTCAGGCCATCGGAAACAAAAAGGCCCTTGCCAAAATGGCAGAGACAGTGGCAAATGAGGCAGTGGATCCGGAAGAGCGGACGCTTATGATCACCCACTGCAATTGTCCGGAACGGGCGAAGAGAGTGAAGGAAATGATCCTTTCCAAAATCCGGGTGAAGGATGTGGTGATCATGGATACGAAGGGAGTCAGCAGCATGTACGCCAATGACGGCGGCGTGATCGTTACCTTATAAAAAACAACGGATGTCAGGCTTCGCCGGACATCCTTATGTCACAACGGCTGGCCTGCAAAGCAGGTCAGCCTTATGCTTACAACACAGAAATGGTAACAGGCGCATTGAGAACGGCATATACAAGGGCTATCTGCAGAAGCAGAATGAGCGGCATGCCGAACACGAAGCTGCGATGCCTGGTTTTGTGGCGGAAGAGATACATTCCAATGAGAGAGCCAACGCTTCCGCCTATGATCGCCACAATAAAAAGGGTTGCTTCCGGTATCCGGAAGGCCCTTTTTTTGGCTTTGTACTTGTCAATGCCCATCAGAGCAAAGCCTGTGAAATTAATGACAGCAAGATAAGAGGTTAAAAGGGTGATCACATTCATACTTGTGCCCATGTCTTCCTCAGACACAAATGCCTATGAAAAAGCGGGCACAAGTATCTGATGCACACATGCTGCTGCGCAGCATGGCGCGTGCACGCTCCGCGCAGCAAGTGCGCAGAGCTGTTTTGAGGTTCTTTTTTCATACTTTACCTTAGCTCGCCGCGTTCCTGCATTTTCATGGCGCGTACCTTGGTGGAAAGGCCGAACAGATTGATAAAGCCTTCTGCATCATGGTGATCATAGAGATCTCCTGTGGTAAAGGAAGCAATGCTTTCATTATATAAAGAGTAAGGGGAAGTGGTGCCCGCTTTGATGATATTTCCTTTATAAAGCTTGAATTTCACTTCTCCGGTCACATGCTTCTGGGTAGATTCCACAAAGGCCTGGACAGCTTCACGCAAAGGAGAAAACCATTTTCCCTCGTATACGATCTGGGAGAATTTATTGCCCATGTCTTTTTTGAGGGCGTAGGTATCTCTGTCAAGGATCAGCTCTTCCAGCTGCTGGTGTGCTTCATAGAGAATGGTTCCGCCGGGAGTCTCGTAAACGCCCCGGGATTTCATACCCACTACCCGGTTTTCTACAATATCTACAATGCCGATGCCGTGCTTGCCGCCTAAACGGTTCAATTCCCGGATAATATCGGAAACCTTCATTTCCTTGCCGTTCACAGAGGTAGGAATACCGGCTTTAAAGGTCATAGTTACATATTCACCCTCTTCAGGCGCCTTTTCGGGAGTGGTTCCCAGAACCAGAAGGTGGTCAAAGTTAGGCTCATTGGCAGGATCCTCCAGCTCCAGACCTTCATGGCTGATGTGCCAGAGGTTACGGTCGCGGCTGTAGCTGGAATCCGCAGAGAAAGGAAGATCGATGCCGTGTGCCTTGCAGTAGGCAATCTCAGACTCACGGGAGTCCATGGTCCATTTTTCGTTTCTCCAGGCGGCAATGATCTTTAAGTCGGGTGCAAGAGCCTTGATACCCAGTTCGAAACGGATCTGATCGTTCCCCTTTCCGGTAGCGCCGTGGCAGATCGCGCTGGCGCCTTCCTTACGGGCAATCTCCACCAGCTTTTTGGCGATCAGAGGCCTTGCCATAGAGGTGCCCAGAAGATATTTGTTCTCATATACTGCGTGAGCCTGCACGCAGGGAACGATATATTCGTCACAGAATTCGTCTGTTACATCTAATATGTATAATTTCTCAGCACCGCAGAATTTGGCCCGCTCTTCCAGCCCGTCAAGCTCCTCACCCTGTCCGCAGTCGATGCAGACACAGATCACTTCATAATCGAAATTTTCTTTCAGCCAGGGAATGATCGCAGTGGTGTCAAGTCCCCCGGAATAAGCTAAAACTACTTTTTCCTTCATAGATAAATTCCTCCAATTTGTGTGCTTTGTGTAACTGCTTTGCACCTTCACAGTTACTGCTTTGTTTTCTATGACAATATACAACAAACAAACCGGAAATGCAATACCCTGATTTTGCATAAATAAAAAAATATTTTTTATTATTATGCAGAAAATGAAAAAGTAGTTGAATATTATGCATTAAAGATGTATAATCATGCAGTGAAAAGTAAGAGGCTGCAATTTATGGTTGAGATTTTAAGCCTCTTAGAGTATGATTAACAGGAATAAAATCGCAGTGATCCGGCAGAGCCGGGCTGCTTTAGGAAATTTCGGGAGACAGGTTTAAGCGTATGAAGACAAAAATTTTTATTGACGGCAGGGAAGGAACCACAGGACTCAGGATCAATGAAAGATTTGCAGGCAGGGAGGATGTGGAGCTGCTTTCCATTGACCCTGAAAAGCGTAAGGATATAGAGGAAAGAAAGCGGCTGATCAACCAGTCGGACATTACCTTTTTATGCCTGCCGGATGATGCGGCCAGGGAATCGGTGGGATTGATCGAAAATGACAGTGTGAGGGTGATCGATACCTCCACGGCCCACAGGACACAGGAGGGATGGGCTTACGGGTTTCCGGAGCTGTCCGAAGGCCACAGACAAAGGATTGCTAAGGGTCAAAGGATCGCGGTGCCGGGCTGTCACGCCACGGGATTTATTTCCCTGGTGTATCCTCTGACATCGGCAGGGATCCTTCCGGCAGATTATCCATTGACCGCCTTTTCGCTGACAGGCTATAGCGGCGGCGGTAAAAAAATGATCGCGGAATACGAAGGGGAAGAGCGGGATCAGTCACTTGCCTCCCCCAGGGAATATGCTCTTTCCCAGAAGCACAAGCATTTAAAGGAAATGAAGCAGATCACCGGACTTGTGCGGGAGCCTTTGTTTTCTCCTATCGTGGCGGATTATTACAGCGGAATGGTGGTGTCGGTCCCTCTTTACGGGGAGCTTTTAAATAAAGAAAGAACGCCGGCAAGGCTCCGGGCATTTCTGGCGGATTTTTATCAGGGACAGCGGTTTGTACAGGTGATGCCCCTTGGTGAAGAGGCACAGCTCCATGGAGGCATGTTAGCCGGAAACGGCTGCAGCGGCTGGGACGGCCTCAGGATCTTTGTCACCGGAAATGAGGAGAGGATCCTGCTTTCCGCTCAGTTTGACAATCTGGGAAAGGGAGCCTCCGGGGCGGCTATCCAATGCCTGAACATCATGCTTGGCTGTGAGGAAGACAGGGGGCTGAATCTGTGAATCCGCTGATCTATAGTGAACGACAAAATAATTTGTCGTTCACTATATCTGACAGGAGAATGAAAGGGAGAAGGGGAGAGAACAATGACGATCAGGACAATGACCATAGAAGATTATGAGCAGGTTTACACTCTCTGGAAAAGCATCCGGGGGTTTGCCATGCGCAGCCTGGATGACTCCAGGGAAGGCGTGGAGAGGTTTTTGCAGAGAAATCCCACCTCCAGCGTGGTAGCTGTGGAGGATGGAAGGATCGTGGGGAGCATTCTCTGCGGCCATGACGGCCGGAGGGGATGTCTGTACCATGTATGCGTCCACGAGGATTACCGCATGAGAGGCATCGGGAAAGCCATGGTGGTCTACTGCATGGAGGCGCTGGAAAAGGAACACATCAGTAAGGTGTCTCTGATCGCCTTTACCCAGAACGATATCGGGAATGCCTTTTGGAAAGAGATCGGATGGACAAGGCGTGAGGATCTGAACTATTATGATTTTGTATTGAACCATGGAAATATTGAGAAGTTTAACCAGTAGGCAGACTGGCTGGTTTGGGATAAGGAGCCACAGAGAGCTTATCAGGCAGGAAAGGATGTACCAGTTTTCTGCAGTATGAGGAAAGGGAATGGAGTATGATAAAAAAGATAACAGGCGGTGTGACCGCGGCGAAAGGATTTGAGGCGGCAGGAGCTGAGGCCGGGATCAAGTATCAGAACAGGAAGGATATGGCGCTGGTCTACAGCCAGGCTCCCTGTGTGTTGGCAGGAACCTTTACCAGCAATGTGGTGAAGGCAGCTCCGGTGATGTGGGATAAAAGGATCGTGGAGGAGGCGCCCTTTGGGCAGGCAGTGATCGTGAATGCAGGGATCGCCAACGCCTGTACCGGGGAAGAGGGCTATAGCTACTGCAAAAAGACGGCCGGGAAGACGGCAGAGGTTCTTGGGATTCCCGAGGATGCAGTGCTGGTGGCCTCCACCGGCGTGATCGGCATGCAGCTTCCCATTGAAAAGATCGAAGCAGGGGTGGAAGCGCTTGCCGGAAAGAAAGCGGGAACCTTAGAAGCGGGAACTCTGGCGGCAGAGGCGATCATGACCACAGATACGATTTCCAAGCAGGCCGCCGCACAGCTTACCGTAGGTGATGTGACGGTGACCATAGGCGGAATGAGCAAGGGTTCAGGCATGATCCATCCCGATATGTGCACCATGCTTGGCTTTGTGACCACCGATGCGGTGATCTCCAAAGAACTTTTGACCAAAATATTAAAGGAGGACGTGAAGGATACCTTCAATATGATCTCCGTTGACGGAGACACGTCCACCAATGATACACTCCTGGTAATGGCAAACGGAATGGCAGGAAATAAGGAAATTCTGGAAGGAACGCCGGAGTACCAAGATTTTAAGGAAGCGCTTCATTATGTGAATGCATCCCTTGCCCGGATGATGGCAGGGGACGGCGAGGGCGCCAAGGCCCTTTTGGAGGTAAAGGTATCAGGAGCTTCTGATAAGGAGCAGGCCCGCAGATTAAGCCGTTCAGTGGTCAGCTCCAGTCTGGTGAAGGCGGCGGTCTACGGTCATGACGCCAACTGGGGAAGGATCCTGTGTGCCCTTGGCTACAGTGGCGCCTCCTTTGATCCGGAGAAGGTGGATGTTTCCTTTGTAAGCAGCGCGGGGCAGGTACAGGTGTGCCGAAACGGCATGGCTGCCGGTTACAGTGAGGAGGAAGCGGGAAGGATCCTGGCGGAGCCGGAGGTTACGGTGCTGGTGGATATGCATATGGGAAAGGAAGAGGCCACAGCCTGGGGATGTGACCTGACCTATGATTATGTGTCTATCAATGCGGATTATCGGAGTTAAGAGGTAAGTAAACAAACAGTTCAGCCCGGGACCTTGCGCTTGCCGAACCCGGCTGATGCCCAAAGTGATATGGAATCTGGAGGATGAGAACATGGAAAAGGATATCAAGGAAGTGCTGAAAAAGGCGGAGGTCCTCATCGAAGCCCTCCCTTATATACAAAAATTCAACCGCAAGATCATTGTAGTGAAGTACGGCGGTTCTGCCATGAGTAATGAGGAGCTGCAAAAAAATGTGATCAAGGATGTAACTTTGCTTAAGCTGGTAGGATTTAAGCCTATTATCGTTCACGGCGGCGGCAAAGAGATCAGCCGCTGGGTGGGCAAGGTAGGAAAAGAGGCTCAGTTTGTCAACGGCCTTAGGGTTACCGATGCAGAAACCATGGAGATCGCGGAGATGGTCCTTGGCAGAGTGAACAAGCAGCTGGTGACCATGGTGCAGGAGCTTGGAGTTAAGGCAGTGGGCATCAGCGGTAAGGACGGCGGTCTGATCCAGGTGGAAAAGAAGTTTTCAGACGGAAGGGATATCGGCTTCGTAGGGGAGATCACGGAGATCAATCCCAAGATCCTTTACGATCTTCTGGAAAAGGACTTTCTCCCTATTGTGTCCCCGGTAGGACTGGACGACGAGTTTGCAACCTACAATATCAATGCGGATGATGCGGCCTGTGCCATTGCAAGAGCGGTAGGCGCGGACAAGCTGGTATTTCTCACAGACATTGAGGGGCTTTATGGCGATATCAATGATAAAAGCTCCTTTATCCCAAGGATCACGGCATCCGAGGCAGACGCACTGATCGGAGGCGGCATGATCGGAGGCGGTATGCTTCCCAAGCTCAGTAATTGTACTGCGGCAGTAAAAAACGGCGTCAACCGTGTGCATATCTTAGACGGACGTATCCCTCACTGCCTGCTCCTTGAGATTTTTACCAACGAGGGAGTCGGCACCATGATCCTGAGAGATGAAGATAAGGGTGAAATAAACCGCTGAAAATCTTCAAATCAGATTTTTTACAGGCAAATTTGTGTCTGCGGCTCAAAGCCTGCAGGTCATAGAAAGGGTAAGGTTTTTATCATGAAAGTGATGAAGGAATATATCGAGGAGGCCGAAAAGGCTCTGCTCCATACCTATAACCGTTATCAGGTGGTTTTGGACAAAGGCGACGGCGTGTATCTTTATGATATAGAAGGAAAAAAATATCTTGACTTCTGCGCAGGTATTGCCGTGTTTGCCCTGGGCTACAATAATAAGAAATATAATGACGCCCTGAAGGATCAGATCGATAAGCTGATCCATACCTCTAATTATTATTACAATGTGCCGGCCATCGAGGCAGCTAAGAAGCTCAAAAAGGCTTCCGGTATGGACAGGGTATTTTTTACCAACAGCGGCGCGGAAGCCATAGAGGGCGCCATCAAGGCGGCACGTAAGTATGCTTATCTGAAGGATGGCAGGACGGACCATGAGATCATTGCCATGGAGCATTCCTTTCATGGACGGACCATGGGGGCTTTGTCTGTGACCGGAAATCCTAAGTACCGGGAGGCTTTTGAGCCTATGATCGGAAATATACGGTTTGCCCGGCTTAACGACTTTGACAGTGTGCTGGCAAATGTGACAGATAAGACCTGCGCCGTTATTTTGGAGACCGTGCAGGGAGAAGGAGGGATATTTCCGGCAGAGGAGAGCTTTCTTAAGCAGCTGAAGGCATTGTGCGAGGAAAAGGATATCCTGCTGATCCTGGATGAGATCCAGTGCGGTATGGGACGGACCGGAGCTATGTATGCATGGCAGAGATACGGGATAAAGCCGGATATCATGACGACGGCCAAGGCTTTAGGCTGCGGCGTGCCTGTGGGGGCTTTTCTGATGACGGAAAAGACGGCGGCTAACTCCCTGACAAGCGGTGACCACGGCACTACCTACGGCGGTAATCCTCTTGCAGCGGCAGCCATCAATATTGTACTTGATTTATTTGAGGAGAACCATATAATAGATAATGTGAAAGAGACAGGCGCTTATCTCGAAGAGAAGCTGGAGGGCTTTGTTTCCCGTTTTGATTTTATTGAGGAGAGACGGGGACTCGGACTGATGCAGGGACTGGTGTTTGACCGTCCGGTAAATGATATCATCACAAAGGCGTTGGATAAGGGGCTTATTTTGATCAACGCAGGGACAAATATCATCCGTTTTGTGCCGCCTCTTATCATCACGAAGGAACATGTGGATGAAATGACGGCAATTCTGGAGGATTGTCTGGAAAATATTTAAAAAGAAATGGAGTAAAGAATGACCCTGAAAAAGCGGCTTACGGCGGTAGGAATCATTGCTATGGCAGCGGCTGTTACCGCCGGGATTGCCAGATCGGGCTGGCAGATCAGTGAAAAACAGGAAAGCACAATATTTACAGGCGGAAAGGAAACGCTTTATCTGTGGTATACGGATGAAGCGCTTACTTCTTATTTGAGCGGTGCGGCAGTGACCTACAATGAGAACCACGATGTGAGGATCGTGCCGGTGCTGGAGTCCGGTGCGGAGTATCTGGAGAAGATCAACCAGACCTCCCTGGAGAGTAATGTACCGGATTTATATATCCTGAGTCATGACTCTCTGGAAAAGGCGTCTTTGGCAGGACTTGCGGATGAGGTGAGCCCTCCCGGAGATGCAGCCATGGAAGAGATTTATATGGATACCGGTCTTTGCGCAGCCAATTATAAGGATAAGATCATTGGTTATCCTTTTTATTTTGAGACCAGCGCTCTTTTGTACAACAAGACCTACCTGGAGGATATGGCCCGCAGTCAGTTAGAGGCAGAAGCAGACCTGGCGGAGGGTGAGGCGGCTCAGGAGCAGCACGAGGCAGCCATAGAAGCCGGAGAGGTGATCGCGGAGGCGGCAGATACCGGCACTGCAGGCAGTGAAGGGGCAGGAGACGCCCAGGGCCCGGCAGAGGAGGCAGGCGCCTCAGAAGGAGAAAACGGGGAGGCTTCAGAGAGCCGCTTTACAGAAGAGCAGGTTTTGGCAAGAGTGCAGGAGATCCTTCCGACCACCATTCAGGATATTGAGACCTTTGCGGATAATTATGATGCGCCGGAGCAGGTGGAGGGTGTATTTAAGTGGGACGTCACCGATATTTTCTACAATTATTTTTTTGTGGGAGATGCCATGGATATCGGCGGAGACGCCGGATGGGATGTTAACCGGATCGATATCTATAATGAAGATGCCATCAAAAATATGCGGGTGTACCAGGAGCTGAACCAGTTCTTTTCCATAGATACCAGTGAAAGTGATTATGACGCCATATTGAATGAATTTATGGAAGGGAAGACGGTCTTTACCATGGCAACCACCGATGCGGTGTTTAAGTTAGAGCACGCCAGGGATGACGGATTGTTTGCCTATGATTATGATATCGCCATGACGCCGGACATCGGGGAGGGAAGACAGACCCGTTCTCTTTCCATGACAAGCTGTGTGGTGATAAACGGTTATTCAGAGCACAAGGAAGCTGCCAACGATTTTGCTTACTTTTTGACTTCACAGTATAACGACATCCTTTTTGCCAGATCCGGAAAGGTTTCTGCGGCAAAGGACGTGGACTATGGCTATGAGGCGCTGGATAAGTTCGCAGAGGGCTATGAGAAATCCATTTCCATGCCCAAGATGATCGAGACCAGTAATTTCTGGGTAAAGCTGGAGGTGGTATTTTCTCAGATCTGGAACGGGGCGGATGCCAACGAAAAATTAAAAGAGCTTTCAGAAGAAATGATGGAGCAGGTGACGGGAGAAGTCTTTGAGGAGGAGTATCTTGACGTGCCTGTGGAAACGGAAGAATTGGAGGATACAGAGGAAGCGGCAGAAGGATAAAGGGGCCGCTGTGAATAAAATCCCGATCATATGGATATGCTGATTTATATCTGATGCTGCGAAGCAGGCAGCGGAAAGGAAGGGCGATCCATATGATCGGATTTTTTATTGCGCTGATATCCGGCGCACTTATGAGCGTGCAGGGAGTTTTTAATACACAGGTGACAAAGGTGTCAACGATCTGGGCGGCCAATGCGTTTGTACAGTTTACGGCGCTTCTGGTCTGTCTGGGCGCATGGCTTTTTACAGACCGTTCCTCCCTGGGAGCGGTTTTCAAGGTGGAACCTAAGTATATGCTGCTTGGAGGGGCGATCGGAGCCTTTATCACCTATACGGTGATCAAGAGTATGGATATGCTGGGGCCTGCCAGAGCCGTGATGCTGATCGTGGTTGCCCAGCTTCTGGTGGCTTATGTGGTCGAGCTTCTTGGCTGGTTCGGAGTGGAAAAGCAGCCCTTTGAGTGGCGGAAGGTGATCGGAATGCTGGTGGCCATCGTGGGCATCGTGATCTTCAAGTGGGAGCGGGGCTGAAAATGTGGTACTGCGAAATATTAATAAAGATTAACTTGTCAATCCGGAGAATATAATTTACAATAAAAAAGTATCGTTATAAGGGGCTTTCTGTGAAACAGAAAGGAGATAACGATGAAAAAGAAAATAAAAATTGCCGCAGGCTTTCTGACGGTAATTTTTTGTATTCTTCTGGGATGTGAGAGAAGAGAAGAGGCGTCGGAAACGCTTTTTTTGGAGGAAGAAGCGGACGCCGTCAGCTCTTTTGAGGAACAGGTGGATGGAGAGGAAATCCCTCCAGAGCCTTCAGGGGCAGAAGGAAGTCAAAAGAACGGAGCCGGAGAGGCTTTTGCTGAGGAGAGAGACAGCTCCGCTTCAGCTGAGCAGGAGATCGATGTCGGACAGAGCTCTGCCGCGCCGGTCAGCTGTGTGGTACATATATGCGGTGCGGTGAAGGAACCGGGGGTTTATACCTTAGAGAGCGGCGAGCGGATCTATCAGGCCATCGAAAAGGCCGGAGGGTTTCGGGAGGATGCACAGCAGGACTATTTAAATCAGGCGGATCTGCTTTCTGACGGAATGAAAATATATGTGCCTACACAGGAGGAGGTCCGGGAAGCAGGGGATACCGCCAAATGGACGGCGGTCTCAGCCGGAGAAGGAGCTTCGGGACAGACAGCGGAGGCCGGGAAGGCAGAAGGCGGCGGAGATCCTGCCCTTGTAAACATTAACACGGCAGGAGAGGAGCAGCTGTGTACGCTGCCCGGAGTAGGAAGCGCCAAGGCCAAAAGCATTATCGCTTACCGGGAGTTAAACGGCGCATACCGTACCATAGAAGAGATCATGAATGTGGAAGGGATAAAGGATGGCCTGTTCCGTAAGATTAAGGACAGCATCACGGTGTAGATGATTTTAGATGATAAAAGGCAACAATCTGTGGCGGACCGCATAGTGGGCGCAGCAGTATTTTAAACAGGGGAGGATGGCATGGCAAAAAAGGTTCTGGTGGTGGACGATGAGAAGCTGATCGTAAAGGGGATCCGCTTCAGCCTGGAGCAGGACGGGATGGAAGTAGACTGCGCTTACGATGGTGAGGAGGCTCTGGAAAAGGTAAAGAGCAAAGAGTACGACATTGTGCTGCTTGACGTTATGTTGCCGAAGCTTACCGGGTTTGAGGTTTGCCAGCAGATCAGGGAATTTTCAACGGTACCGGTAGTAATGCTTACTGCCAAGGGAGAGGATATGGATAAGATCCTGGGCCTGGAATACGGAGCGGATGATTATATCACCAAGCCCTTCAATATTCTGGAGGTAAAGGCAAGGATCAAGGCGATCATACGGCGTACCTCCCCCAAACCCAGGGAAAGCTCCCAGATGATAGAGAGCGGAGACATGAAGCTGGACTGCCAGGGCAGGAGAGCCTATGCAGGAGGAAGGGAGATCAATCTGACGGCCAAGGAATTCGAGCTTTTGGAGCTTTTAGTGGTGAACGCCAATAAGGTTTACAGCAGGGAAAATCTGCTGAAGCTGGTGTGGGGAAGCGATTATCCGGGAGATGTGCGAACGGTGGATGTGCATATCAGAAGACTTCGTGAGAAGATCGAGGAGAATCCCTCCGAACCGAAATACGTACACACCAAATGGGGCGTGGGCTATTATTTTGCTTAAAAAGCTGATTCGAAAGGCAGTGCCGCTAAATGGCTAAAAAAATCAAATTTTTTCTCAAAAATTCTAAAATATGGCGGAGCCTTAAGGTTCGCCTGTTTATCATTATGTGTTTGATCGGGATGCTGCCTGCAGTGCTGATGCGGGCAGGTATCCTCGAAAACTATGAAAGCCGGGCTGTGGACGTGCGCGTTTCGGACGTACAGACACAGCTCCGGATCATTGCCAATCACCTGATCACGTATAATTATCTGCAGGACACCTCGTCAGAGGTGATCGGGGCAGAGTTAGAGCAGCTTTCCAATCTGTACAACGGACGTGTGCTTATCATCAACGGAAATTTAAAGGT
The DNA here is from genome assembly GCA_947382625.1 of uncultured Lachnospiraceae bacterium. GTDB lineage: Bacteria > Bacillota > Clostridia > Lachnospirales > Lachnospiraceae > Suilimivivens. The sequence goes on along the minus strand of CANDAG010000009.1, from coordinate 96,497 downwards.
GGTGAAGGACACCTACGGTATCAGCGAGGGAAAAACCATCATATCGGAGGAGGTCATCCGCTGTATGAAGGGAAGAGGAAACGGCACCGTTAACTATGATGCCGTGAATCGTTTTATCGAGATCACCATTCCCATTGTGGAGACGGTCACTCTGCCGCAGCCTGCGGAGGATGGATCTACTACGAAGGAAGTGGTGCGTGGAGTGATGCTGAACAGTGTTTCCACAGACAGTATTGTGAATACTCTGGATATCCTGAACCGGAAAGCAATGATCATGGAAAGTATCATGCTGATCTGTATTTTTGCGTTTTCCCTTACTCTGGTCCAGGTGTTGGTGCGCCCCTTTGAGCGGGTGACGAAAGCCATCAACGAGATGAAGGAGGGGTATCGGGATGAACCCATCTCTGTGCCGGATTATCTGGAAACAGAGCATATCGTGGAGGCCTTTAACAGTCTTCTGGAGAGGATGAAGACGCTGGATGATTCCCGACAGGAATTTGTGGCCAATGTGTCTCATGAGCTGAAGACCCCCATTACCTCTGTGAAGGTGCTGGCGGATTCCCTGCTGGCCCAGCCCGATGCTCCGGCAGAGCTTTACAGGGAGTTTATGGCGGATATAGCGGCGGAGATCGAGCGGGAGGATAAGATCATCAACGATCTCCTGGCTCTGGTAAAGCAGGATAAGTCCGTGGCAGAGATGAACATCAGTGTGGTGAATTTAAATACCCTTACGGAGATTATTTTAAAGAGACTCCGGCCCATTGCCCGCAAAAAAAATATTGAGATCACCATGATAAGCAAACGCCAGGTGACGGCGGAGGTGGATGAGGTGAAGATGTCCCTGATCCTGACGAACCTGGTGGAAAACGCCATCAAATATAACCGGGAGCAGGGCAAGGTAGAGGTGTCCCTGGACGCGGATCATCAGTTTTTTACAGTGCAGGTAAAGGATACAGGGATCGGGATTCCGGAGGAGAATTTAAACCAGATCTACGAGCGCTTTTTCCGGGTGGATAAATCCCACTCAAAGGAAATCGGCGGCACAGGTCTTGGTCTGGCGATCACCAGAAGCGCCGTGCTGCTCCACAGAGGTTCTATCAAGGCAGAGAGTAAAGAGGGGGAGGGAACCACCTTTACGGTAAAGATCCCCTTGAGCAGAACGCTGGTCCAGGTATAAACAGGCCTTATAAAGAAATGAGAGTGATCGATGATGAAAATAAAAAGAACGGGCAGATGTCTTTTTTTACTGCTGCTTATCACCTTTGTCATTTTCGGCTGCGGAGAACAGGAGCAGAAGGAGAGCAAGGGAAAGGCTTATAAGGTTTACTATATTAATAACGACGAGACCGCCATTTTTTCACAGGAATATGTGACGGAAACTACGGACACACAGGAGCTTCTGGCAGAGCTTATGGAGCAGCTCGCAAAGACTTCAGGAAAGCTGGAGTATAAAACAGCCATATCCGAAAGCGTGGAGATCCTGTCCCATACCATCACGGAGGATCAGCTGATCCTGAGCTTTGATGAGGGGTACAGGCAGCAGGAGGTTACTACAGAGGTGCTGGCCCGGGCAGCTATTGTAAGAACGCTTACCCAGATAGAGGGGATAAAGTACGTGTCTTTTCAGATCAGGTCAGAGGCTTTGACGGATGCCTATGGTGCAGTGATCGGAACCATGAATGCGGATATGTTTATTGATAATGCAGGGGATGAGATCAATACTTATGAAAAGGTGAAGCTGACCTTATATCTGGCCAGTGAAAGCGGTGATAAGCTAAAGCCTGTCAGCCGTTCTGTGGTTTACAACAGTAATGTGCCCATGGAACGTCTGGTAGTAGAGCAGCTTTTTGCCGGCCCTCTGGAAAATGAAAAGGCCTACCCTACGGTAAATCCCGGCACGAAGATCATCAGTGTAAATGTGAAGGATGGAGTCTGCTATGTGGATCTGGACAGCATGTTCCTGACCCAGATCTATAATGTGACTGCAGATGTGACCATTTATTCCATCACCAATTCTCTGGTGGAGCTTTCAAATGTAAATAAGGTTCAGATCTCTGTCAATGGAGACACCAATGCAAGCTATAAGGAAAATATCAGCTTTTCTACCGTATTTGAGAGAAATCTGGAATTGATCGAAAGCGATTCCTGAGCCATTTCTGTGTAAAGCTGCTTAAAAAAGAAAGCATTATGAAAGGAGTTTAATGGACAAAATAAAACGCGGATCCGCCTTGCAGCCGGGCCTTTTGCTGAAAAAGCGCCCTCTCGGCTTTGGCTGTCTGGCTGTCATGGCGATCCTGTTTTTTCTGGTCAGAGCGATTCCTGTGCCGGAAGCGGATTATGAGGCCTACGAGAGAAAGACCGCCATTGTTACGGGCAGGGTATACGCAAAGGAAACGGCGGCCAGAGAGCAGGGAACAGTGCAGGTGCTGTATTTGGAAAAAGAAAAGAGAGATACCGGTCCTCCCGGGGAGCGGGTGATATGCTATCTGGCGGCCGGCGAGAAGGAGCCGGAGCTGGGCAGCAGAGTAAGAGTACAGGGTAAATTTTCTTCTTTTGAAAAAGCGTCAAACCCGGGGCAGTTCGATGCCCGTTCTTATTATCAGATTTTAAAGATTTCTTACCGCCTGAATCAGGCAAGGATTCTCAGTAAAACCGAAAAATTCCAACCGTTTTTGGAAAAGCTTTATCAGTTAAGGGGGTTTCTTTCAGGGAAGCTTTCCGAGGCTTTGCCTAAAGAGGAGGCTTCCGTTATGCAGACAATGCTGTTAGGGGAGAAGGGGGGCATGGACAAGGAACTTAAAGAACTCTATCAGAGGAATGGGATCGCACACATTCTGGCAATTTCCGGGCTTCATATTTCCATGCTGGGAATGGGACTCTATCGTCTTTTGAGAAGGTGCGGAGTTCCCATGAAGGTATCCGCCGTGGCAGCAATGGGATTTCTTTTTCTTTATGGAATGATGACGGGATTTTCCGTATCCTCTCTTCGGGCGATTCTCATGTTTTCCCTGCGTATGATCAGTATCCTTGCGGAACGGACCTATGATATGCTTACCGCGGCGTCCCTGGCCGCAGTGGGGATCCTGTCCACCCAGCCTCTTTATCTTTATCACAGCGGTTTTGGCTTTTCCTTTGGCTGTGTGTTTGGGATCGGTCTGCTGCTCCCTGGGCTGACGCCGCAGAAGGAGGAGCAGAGCTTTGTAAAAAAGGGAAGGATCGTGGTGCAGCCCTCCAGGGGAAAAGCTATTTGGGAGCAGATGGTAAAAGGCATGGCGGGAGCCCTGGCCATGGCCCTTATCACCCTTCCTTTGAATCTGTGGTACTATTATCAATTTCCCGTCTATTCTATCCTGTTGAATCTACTGGTGATCCCTCTTATGAGCTTTCTGATGGGAGCAGGACTTTTGCTGTTGGGATGTCAGATCCTATGTCCCTTTATGGGGACTCCCTTTGCTCTGCTGATCCAGGGCGTGCTCACAATTTACAGGGCGGCGTGTGAATGGGGGGAGAGCCTGCCCGGAAGCCTGTTTACTCCGGGAAAGCCCGGAACGTGGCAGATGGCGGCGTATCTGTTCCTTTTGCTTGCCGTGGTGCTTTTCAGGAAAAGATGGAAGCTGTCCTTCCGGTGGGGGATTGCTTTGCTGGCGTTTTTGTTGCTGGTCTGGCATCCCCGGAAGGGGATGGAGCTCACCTTTCTGGATGTGGGACAGGGAGACTGCATTTATATCGAGAATGGTAACGGGGACTGTTATCTGGTGGATGGTGGGAGCTCTTCGGTAGGCAGTGTGGGAAAGTATCGGATCCTCCCCTTTTTGAAGTATCAGGGGGCGGCCGTTCTGGAGGCCGTCTTTGTGACCCATCCGGATGAAGACCATTGCAACGGGATCAGAGAGCTTCTGGAACAGGGAAAAGAACAGGGGATCCGGATAAAAAATCTGGTTCTGCCGGATGTGGCGGAGGATGCCAGAAACGAGGGGTATCTGGAGCTGGAGGAGGCAGCCCGGCAGGCAAAGGTACCGGTTTCCTATATCAGCAAAGGGCAGGTACTCAAAAATCGCGGACTGACCCTTACCTGTCTCCATCCGGAAAAGAAGGGAATGTACGGAGAGCCCAATGCCTATTCTATCGTTCTTAAGGTTTCCTGCGGAAATTTCAGCACGCTTCTTACCGGAGATGTGGAGGGTGACGGGGAAAGGCAGCTGATGGAAGCCGAAGAGCTGGCTCGGGAAGGGGTGACGGTTTTAAAGGCGGCTCACCACGGCTCTAAAAATTCTACTCCAATGTCTTTTCTGGAGAGCCAGAGCCCTGTGTATGCGGTGATCTCCTGTGGAAAGAAAAATTCCTATGGACATCCTCACCCGGAGCTGGTGCAGAGACTTGAAGGCTGTGGGGCAAGAATACTGATCACCTGGGAAACCGGAGCTGTTAGCTTTCGCACAGACGGAAGGAGGGTGAGGATGGCTGCTTTTTATTCAGGAGGATAGGAAAACTTCCCGGAAAAATTCCGGGAAGTTTTCCGGAAGCTTCCTGCTGGCGCAAACTCTGAATTGACATTTTTGCCGCCGGAGAATATGATAAGTAAAGAGGTGAAACATGCAGCGCTTAATCCAGGATATCAAAACAGGAAACTTCAATCAGATCTATCTCCTATACGGGGAAGAGGCATATCTTCGCAGACAGTACCGGGACAGGCTTAAGGAAGCGGTGATCGGCGATGACACCATGAATTATCATTACTATGAGGGGAAAAATATTTCGATCGGCGAGGTGATCGATCAGGCTGAGACGTTGCCTTTTTTTGCCGAAAGGCGGCTGATCCTTGTGGAAAACAGCGGCTTATTTAAAAGCGGCGGGGAAGCCCTTGCGGATTACCTTAAGGAGCCTGCCGCCACGGCGTATTTTGTGTTTGTGGAGCCTGAGGTGGATAAGAGAAGCCGCCTGTTTAAGACGGTACAGGCCAAAGGATCTGCGGTGGAGTTTGCGGTTCAGGATGAAGCTACCCTGAAACGCTGGGTTTTGGGAATGGTCAAAAAGGAAAACAAAAGGATTTCCGAATCTGCCCTGGAATTTTTTCTGGAAAAAACAGGAACGGATATGGAGAATATCCGCAGGGAGATCGAAAAGCTTTTTTGCTATTGCCTTGACAAGGAAGCCATTACATCCGATGATATCGATGCAGTCTGTACGAAACGTCTCAGCAATCATATTTTTGATATGGTGGGGGCCATTGCGGATAAGAAGCAGAAAAAGGCGCTGGAGCTGTATTATGAGCTGCTTGCCCAGAAGGAGCCGCCCATGCGGATCATGTTCCTGATCGCAAGGCAGTTTAATCTGCTTCTGCAGGTAAAGGAGCTTCGGGGCAAGGGCTATTCCAACAAAACCATTGGTGAAAAGGTGGGGCTTCCCGGGTTTGTGGCAGGAAAGTATGTCACCCAGGCCTCACGCTTTAGGACGGAAGAGCTCCGGGATGCGGTAGAGCTGTGTGTGGACACCGAGGAAGCGGTAAAAACCGGAAAAATGAACGAAAACATGGGAGTGGAGATGCTGATCGTGAGATACAGCAGTTAACCGGTAACCGGATCATGGGAGAAATGCTGAAATGAAAAGTAAGCTTACGACCCTGTGCTATATTGAAAAGGATGGGCAGTATCTGATGCTGCACAGGGTAAGTAAAAAAGAGGATATAAATAAAGAAAAATGGATCGGCATAGGCGGACATTTCGAGGAGGGTGAGAGTCCGGAGGATTGCCTTCTGCGGGAGGTGAAGGAGGAGACAGGACTGACCTTGACTTCTTACCGCCTTCGGGGGATCGTGACCTTCTGCCTCTCGGAGCATCCGACAGAGTACATGTTTCTTTATACGGCGGACGGCTTTGAGGGAACCCTGCAGGAATGTGATGAGGGGGTTCTTAAGTGGATAGACAAAAAAGAGATAGGGCATCTGAACCTCTGGGACGGAGACCTGCTGTTTTTTGATCTGCTCTGGCAGGAGGTTCCCTTTTTTTCCTTAAAGCTTTGCTATCATGAGGACGGTACCTGGCAGGGGGCGGCGCTGAACGGACGGGAACTGGAGCTTTTTGATCTGTGCAGGGAGGACGGGACGCCTACCGGTCATGTAAAGGAGAGAAGCATGGTGCACAGGGACGGCGATCTCCACCGGACGGTCCATATGTGGGTGGTCAGAAGAAGAAAAGACGGGGGAGTGGATGTGCTTTTGCAGAGACGGAGCAAGGATAAGGACGCTTATCCGGACTGCTATGATATTTCCTCTGCAGGTCATGTGCTGGCAGGAGATGACTATGAAAGCTCCGCCCTGCGGGAATTGGAGGAAGAGCTTGGGATCCGCGCAGACAGGGAGGACTTAAGGCTGATCGGTTTTCATGAGGGATATGCCTCCGCTTCCTTTTGGGGACAGCCCTATAGAAACCGGGAGATCAGCGCGGTATATCTTTATGAAAAGCCCATAAAGGAAAGCAGCCTGGTCCTTCAGGAAAGTGAAGTGGAGGAGGCGGTTTTTATGGATTATGATGAGATCCTTGCAGGCATCAGGGATGGAAGCCTGAAAAACTGCATTTATCCCGGGGAATTTGAACTGATAAAGAAGGCCTTAGAGCCGGGGTATACGGCAAAGGGCGTCCGGATCAGAGAAGCATATGAGTAAGGATTGATTGTTTGAGAGGAGTATGACTTTAAAATGAACCAGCCTTTGGTAAGTATTATCGTTCCGGTCTATAACGGCGAAAGATCCATAGAAAGGTGTCTTAGGAGCATCCAGAACCAGAGCTACAAAAACCTTGAGGTCATCGTTGTGAATGACGGAAGCACGGATCACACGGAAAAGATCATTGAAAAATATGCCGCATCGGATGCGAGATTTCTGGCTGTTACAAAGGAAAACAGCGGCGTTTCCGAGAGCAGGAACCTGGGGATAAAGGCGGCTGGGGGCGAATATTTTCAATTTGTGGATGGGGATGACTGGCTGGTCAAAACCGCCACAGAGGAGTTTGTCCATATGATGCAGACCTATGGCTGCGATATGGCGATCTCTGATTACTACAGGGTCTGCGGAAGACGTATTTTTCAAAAGGGACATATTGAAGGCGGTCCCGTCATCACCCGAAGCAGATTTGCAGAGCATATGATGTCGGCTCCTGCAAATTTCTATTACGGCGTACTGTGGAACAAATTTTTCAAGGCGGACATTATCAGAAAATTCGGGCTCACCTGCTCTCCGGAGCTGGACTGGTGCGAGGATTTCCGGTTCAATCTGGAATACCTGCAATATGTAGGCAAGGTAGGCGTGATCAGCAGACCTCTTTATTATTATGTGAAGACTAAGGGAAGCCTGGTGGAAACCCAGCCGAATTTCCACGAGACCATCCGCACGAAGAGGATATTGTTTGACTATTATAAGGACTTATACCAGAACATCGATCTGTATGAGGAGCATAAGATGCGGATCAGGATGTTTTATCTGGCGTTTGCACATGATAAGGTGAAGAAGGTGAAGTCGGCGTAGGACTTTCTACAGAGCCTTCTTCACCGAGATCGCTTTCATGGGGCACATTTCCTGGCAGCAGAAGCAGGAGATGCAGCCCTTCTTTTTGAATACCGCTTTTTTGCCGGATGTCCGGGGAGCATGACCGTTTTTTTCTACAATATGGATCACATGGGCAGGACAGCTTTCCGCACATTTCCCGCAGCCTACGCATTTCTCCTCATCAAGCTGAGGATAGGATTTAAACAGGCGGCCGGCAAAGAAGAGAAAGGGTTTCCTCAAAAATCCGGGAAGATTGCCGGAAAAGTCCAGTCTTTTGGTGTCCGGAAGCTTAAAGGGAGTGAGACCTTCAGGGATTTCATCTCCGATCAGCTCAATTTCATCAGGCTTTGCAAGCCCGGCCTCCAAGGCCTGTCTGATCATCTCGATCTTCATGGGATCCAGCTTCATCAGCCCTGCGGCGAAATAGTCCTGGGTATATAGATCCCTGGCCGCAAGGAGCATATAAAGAGGATGGGAGGTGCCTCCGGTGGGACCGTTTCCTTCCATGGCATCGATGGCGTCAATGATAGTGAGCTGAGGATTTACCGTTTGGGCAAGCTCTAAGAGCATCCGGGAAAAATCCGAAAGCTCCGGCCAGAGATAATGAAGCTGAGGCTTTTCCAGTCCGGGGATCACGCCGAAAAGGTTTTTGATGCCGCCGGAATATCCGGTCATGGCATGGGTTTTCAGCTTGCAGATATTGATAACATAATCTGCCTTTGCCACAGGGGTAATAATGTGGAAGGAATGATTGGCGAAGCCTTCCCTGGCGGCTACCGTCTGGGCGGAAAAATCCATATTGAGGCGAAGCTCCGGTTCTAACTGCTTCATACCGCAGACCTGATAGATGTTCTTCATATATTCGGCGTTATACAGACCGCCGGAGCTTTCCGCAAGAGTGACATCATAAACCCCGTGGGCATTCAGCCAGCGGACCACTGCCCTGATCACAAGGGGATGGGTGGTCACCGGGAGGTCCGGTTTCCTGGCCATGATCAGATTAGGCTTAATGACAACCTTAAGATCAGGACGCATATCCTCTGCGATACCAAGGGCGTCAAAAGATTTACAGATGGCAGGGTAGATCAGCTCTTCTTTATATTCAGGGACATATTGCAGAGTCTGTAGCATAATGATTTCCTTTCTGTAGGGAATTGCTATAAATTGCCCTGTGCCGGCATTCAGAGTCCGGCGCAGTTTGCAGTGTTACAGCTTATTCTATCATTTGCCGTGGGATTTGGAAAGAACACATTTTCTTTTGTGGACAATAGTCTTTAAAAAATATATAATAAAAGCCAGTGCAATCGGAAATCTGGAGAACTTGAGACAGGAGGATAAGAATATGGGCTTGATCAGAGCGATCACCAGCGCGGCAGGAGGCGTAATGGCCGATCAGTGGAGGGAGTATTTTTACTGCGACTCTCTTGGTACAGATTTATTAGTTGTAAAGGGAAGAAAGCGCATCGGTAAAAGAAGCGGCGGAAATAATAAAGGGGATGACAATATTATCTCCAATGGATCTGTCATTGCTGTCAATGAAGGTCAGTGCATGATCATTGTGGATCAGGGGAAGGTGGTTGAATTCTGTGCGGAGGCAGGAGAATTTACCTACGATATGTCAACAGAGCCCAGCCTTTTTTATGGCAGCCTGGGTGAAAATATAAAGAAAACCTTTGAGGTGATTGGCAGACGTGTGGGCTTTGCAGGAGATGCGCCCAGGGATCAGAGGGTTTACTATTTTAATACCAAAGAAATCATGGGAAATAAATACGGCACTGTAAATCCTGTTCCCTTTCGGGTATTAGATGCAAATATCGGTCTGGATGTGGACATTTCCATCCGGTGCAACGGAGAATATTCCTATAAGATCAGCGATCCCCTTTTGTTTTATACCAATGTATGCGGCAACGTAACGGGGGATTATGGAAGAAGAGAGATTGACAGTCAGTTAAAAACAGAGCTTATGACAGCGCTTCAGCCTGCTTTTGCGAAGATTTCCGCCATGGGAGTACGTTACAGTGCCATTCCCGCCCACACCATGGAGCTTGCGGACGCTTTAAACGAAGTGCTTTCTGCAAAGTGGAGTCAGCTGAGGGGGATAGAGATCGTTTCCTTTGGCGTCAATTCGATCAAGGCGTCTCAGGAAGACGAGGAGATGATCAAGGAGCTGCAAAGGCGTGCGGTGCTTGCAAATCCGGGCATGGCGGCGGCAACTCTGGCAGAGGCACAGGCGGAGGCTATGAAAGCGGCGGCTTCCAATAAGCAGGCAGGTCCTATGATGGCGTTTGCAGGTATGAATATGGCAGCCCAGGCAGGCGGTATGAACGCCCAGCAGCTTTTCCAGATGGGACAGCAGACGGCAGGACAGGGAGCCGCGTCTGCCGGGCAGGGGACTTTTTTTCAACAGGGTGATTCTGCTTATCAGACGGCAGGGAATGCTTCTGCACAGTTCGGGGCCAACCAGAATAACGGGCGTTTTGCAAACGGCTGGGACTGCTCCTGCGGCTACAGGGGAAATACGGGGAAATTCTGTTCGGAGTGCGGAACTCCCAGACCGGCCCCGCAGAGCTGGGTATGTGCCTGCGGTACTGCAAATACAGGAAAGTTCTGTTCAGAGTGCGGAGCAAAAAGGCCCGAGGGGAGTTATGACCTATGAGCATTTACGATACATTAAATGAACAGCAAAAAAAGGGGGTCTTTACCACAGAGGGGCCGGTGCTGCTGCTGGCCGGGGCAGGCTCAGGCAAAACCAGAGTGCTTACCCACCGGATCTCCTATCTGATCGACGAGCTTGGAGTCAATCCCTGGAATATTATGGCCATCACCTTTACCAACAAAGCTGCCGGGGAGATGAAGGAACGGGTGGAAAAGCTGGTAGGAACGGGTTCGGACAGTATATGGGTCACCACCTTCCATTCCACCTGCCTGCGGATCCTCCACCGTTATAGTGACAGACTGGGATATGAAAACAACTTTACTGTTTATGATACAGACGATCAGAAAACGGTGATGAAGGAAATCTGCAAAAGGCTTCAGATCGACCCGAAAAAAATGAAAGAGAGGAGTATCCTTTCTGCAATCTCTTCGGCCAAGGACGAGCTGATCACGCCGGAGGAATTCGAGAAAAGCGCCTTTGGCGATTACAGGCTGCAGCAGATCGCCCAGGCCTATAAGGAATATCAGACCATCCTGAAAAAGAGCAACGCCATGGACTTTGACGACCTGATCATGAAAACAGTAGAGCTTTTTCGGACAGATCCTCAGGTGTTAAAGGGCTATCAGAAGCGGTTTAAGTATATTATGGTGGATGAATATCAGGACACCAATACGGCCCAGTTTGAGCTCATCCGGCTTTTGGCGGATGCCCATCATAACCTTTGCGTGGTAGGGGATGATGACCAGTCCATCTATAAATTCCGGGGAGCCAATATCAGGAATATCCTTGATTTTGAAACGGTATACCCGGAGGCAACAGTGATCCGCTTAGAGCAAAACTACCGTTCCACACAAAATGTGCTGGACGCTGCCAATGCAGTGATCCGAAACAACAGAAAGCGCAAGAGCAAAACCCTGTGGACGGATAAAGGGCAGGGAAGTCCCATCCATTTCATGGAATTTCTTAACGGGTTTGAGGAGGCGGAGTTTATCGCCGATGATGTGGCAAGAAAGAACAGGGAGGGGATCGCCCATTACAGCGACTGTGCGATACTGTTTCGGACCAATGCCCAGGCAAGACTTTTGGAGGAGCGCTTTGTCATAGAGGGAATCCCTTATAATGTGGTAGGCGGCACTAATTTTTATGCCCGAAAAGAGATCAAGGATATGCTGGCCTATCTGAAAACCATTGATAACGGTTCGGATGATCTTGCAATAAAGCGTGTTATTAATGTTCCCAAAAGAGGGATCGGGGCAACCACAGTCATAAAGGTTCAGGATTACGCAGATCTGCATGAGATCAGCTTTTATGACGCCCTGCGCCAGGCAGAGGATATTCCCGGTCTTGGAAAAGCTTCGGGTAAGCTTAAGGGCTTTGTGAATATGATACAGGTTTTCAGAAGCAAGCAGGAGTTTTACGGGCTCAGCGATCTGATCAGGGATATCATAGAGACCACCGGATATGTGAGAGAGCTTGAGGCCTCCGGGGATGATGATGCGGAGGGCAGGATTGAAAATATCGACGAGCTGATCAGCAAGATCGTATCCTTTGAAGAAATACATAACCAGCCCACCTTACGGGAATTTTTGGAGGAGGTTGCGCTGGTGGCGGACATTGACAATCTGGAAGGGGGCAGTGATAAGGTGCTGCTTATGACCCTTCACAGTGCAAAGGGACTGGAATTTCCCCATGTGTATCTGGCAGGAATGGAGGACGGGCTGTTTCCAAGCTATATGACCATAGCCTCCGATGACCAGGAGGAGCTTGAGGAGGAACGCCGCCTTGCCTATGTGGGGATCACCAGAGCGAAGGAGGATTTGACTCTTTGCTATGCCAAAATGCGCATGATCCGGGGGGAAACACAGGTAAATGCGGTGAGCCGTTTTGTCCGGGAAATCCCGGAGGAGCTTATGGATCACCGGCCATCCTCTATGGGCTCTGGTTTTAAAAGAGAGTATGAGGAGGAAAATCCTTTCGGTTCAGCTTCCTTCAGCAGAGGCGGCTTTCCTGAAAAAGGTTCATTCAAACCAAAGGCATCCGCCGGACCGAGAAAGACAGCTATCGAAAATAAGCCCTTTATTGCAGGCGGCGGCGTAGGAGCCCTGCACGCGGCAGGGATTGCCAAAGGAGTGGGTGCAGTTTCCGGCGGCAGGCCCTCCTATGACGCGGGAGACCGGGTAAGGCATATCAAATACGGGGAGGGAACCGTTACGGATTTGGAGCCCGGGCCAAGAGACTACAAGGTTACCGTGGATTTTGACGAGGCGGGTCAGAAGATCATGTATGCGGCTTTTGCCAAATTGGAAAAGGTGTAAAAATCTGGAAATTTTTAAAAATTTTGTAAAGTTTTTTAAAAGGTGGTAGTCAAAATTTACATAAAATGTTATATTATAATGCAAGAGGGTAATAATAATCCAAAAACCAGCAGGTATTGCAGGAAAGGGAGGCACGCACAATGAATACATGGAGCAAGGTAGAGGAATTGATGGACTTTGTTAAGACCCACGACATTAAGGAGCTGAAGGATTACTGGAATCACAAGGAAGAAGAGAAGAGATGTGACACGATCCTGTGGGTACTGGCGATCATCGGAGCAGTAGCTGCTGTGGCTGCAATCGCATATGCAGTTTATCGTTATCTGACACCTGACTATCTGGAAGACTTTGATGATGATTTTGACGATGACTTCGAGGATGATTTCTTTGAGGATGAAGAAGACGAGACAGAAGAAATTCCTGAGAAGGCAGATGAAGCAGAGACTGAGAATGCTGAATGATTACAGATGTTTTTAATTGAATGATAACAGGTAGTGGGATGTGCTTGAAGGTGCGCATCCCATTTTTAGTAGGCAGTCCGGCTCGCGAAGCGTGACAGCGTTTGATGGGCAGTCCGGCTCGCGGAGCGCGGCGGTGTTTGATTTTATAAACTGTCTTGCGGAGTATGGCAGCGTTTGATGCACAACAATTTGCAAATGGAAAACAGGAGCAGGAGTATTTATGAAAAAAGGACAGACATTGACAGGGATTGTGGAAAGGGTGGATTTCCCTAACAAAGGGATCGTGGCAACGGAGGACGGAAGCTGTGTGGTTAAAAATGTGCTGCCGGGCCAGAGGGTTACCTTTGTGGTACAGAAAAAGAGAAACGGTCGGGCGGAAGGCAGGCTTTTGCAGGTAGAGGAGCCTGCAGATCTGGAAATCAAAAGTCCCTGCCCACACTTTGGAGAATGCGGCGGATGCCTTTATCTTTCTCTGCCCTATGAGGAGCAGCTGAAGATCAAGGAGCAGCAGGTGAAGAAGCTTTTAGATGGCGCCCTGGCCAGTCAGAGGGAAGAATGGGAATTTGAGGGCATCAAGAGCAGTCCTGTGCAGACAGGCTACCGGAACAAGATGGAATTTTCCTTTGGCGATGAATTTAAAGGAGGTCCCCTTGCCCTGGGCATGCACAAGCGGGGAAGCTTCTATGATATAGTGACTACTCACAGCTGCCGGATCGTGGATGAGGATTACCGGAGGATCCTGTCATTTACCAGAGACTATTTTGAGGGTGCAGGCTTTTATCACAGACTGACCCATATGGGCTGGCTGCGCCATCTTCTGGTACGGAAGGCGACCAGGACGGGAGAGATCCTTATTGCGCTGGTGACCACCTCCCAGGCGGATACCCGGACAGATTCGGAGTCAGGGAAGGATTTTTCATTAGACAGATGGAAGGACGAGCTCTTGAAGTTAGAGCTGGAAGGAAAAATAACAGGTGTTTTACATATAGTCAATGACTCTGTGGCGGATGTGGTCAGAAGCGACTATACGGAAATTCTTTATGGAAAGGACTATTTTTATGAGGAGCTTCTGGGACTTAAGTTTAAGATTTCCGTTTTTTCTTTTTTCCAGACCAATTCCTTAGGAGCGGAGGTTTTGTATGAGACGGTAAGGGAGTATATCGGTAATCTGGAGGATTCAGAAAAGGTGGAGGACAAAGGCAAGGCAGAGCCGGCTAAAACTGTTTTTGATCTCTTCAGTGGAACCGGAACCATAGCCCAGCTTATGGCTCCTGCGGCCAAAAAGGTGATCGGCGTGGAGATCGTGGAGGAGGCAGTGAAGGCAGCCCGGAAAAATGCGGATTTGAATGGCCTTACAAACTGTGAATTCATTGCAGGCGATGTGCTCAGGGTATTAGATGAGGTAGAGGAAAAGCCGGACCTGATCGTTCTGGACCCTCCCAGAGACGGCGTGCATCCTAAGGCACTTCGGAAGATCATTGACTATGGGGTGGAGAGGATGGTCTATGTTTCCTGCAAGCCCACCAGTCTGGTCAGGGATCTGGAGATGTTTTCGGAGAGAGGGTATGTGGTGGAGAAAGCGGTGGCTGTGGATATGTTCCCGTGGACTAGTGGGGTGGAGACATGTGTATTATTATCCAAACTGAAATCAACACAGCATATAGATGTGAAGATTGAGCTTGATGAGATGGATTTGACGAAAGCGGAGAGTTAATCGTATATATCTAAGAAAAATGTTATGTATGTTTATACCAGTCAACCAGCTTTCTTTACTGTATATTCAATACCGCTATTCGTAATAACTGTTTGTCAGAATGTGGTTATAATAAGGAAGTTTAGAATGGATTATGAAGAAGTTTGATTTTGAAAGGAACAGTAAAACATGGAACTGGAAATCAGCATTGAAGATTTATTAAATAAACGTCGTGTAGAATCCGACAGAATTGAATTTAAAGCAGGATGGAATCCTGATGACATTTATCATAGTGTATGCGCCTTTGCCAACGATTTTGACAATGTGGGTGGCGGATACATTCTTATTGGTGTGGAGGAAAAGAACGGTGTAGCGGTTCGCCCGGTAAAAGGGGTAGATGAACAGGAGATTGATAAGATTCAAAAAGAGATTCTTGGTTATAATAACACCATTATCCCAGCATATTTCCCCAAAGTTATCATAGAAGAAGTGGATAAAAAGATGGTTATGGTGTTATGGATAATAACCGGAATCCAGAGACCATATAAAGTACCGGAACATGTAACTGCAAAGAAAGAGAAAAAGCACTACTACTATATCCGTTATGCTTCCAATTCTGTGCATGCAAATCCGGAGCAGGAGCGGGAACTGATCAATATGACCAATTACGCTCCGCTGGATACCAGACCTAATTTTGACGCTACAGAGAATGATATTTCTGTTGCATTGCTGATAGACCATCTTAATGAAACAAAGAGCAAATTGGCAAAACAGGTAACAGAACGCGGAGTGATGGCTATTTTAAGCGACATGCAGTTATTGGTTGGGCCGCCGGAACAGCAGTATATTTCTAATGCAGCATTAATGATGTTCTGCGAACACTTGGATAAATTTTTCCCTTATACGCAGGTAGAAATCGTGCGTTTCCCAGACGGAAGTATCAAAAATCCTAATAATTTCAAAGAATTTCCGGTCATTAAGGGTTCAGTGCCAATGATGATCAAACGCACCATGCAGACATTGCAGGATATGGTAGTTGAAGAGATGGTCACGAAAGTGAATTACCAAATGGAAGCGATACGCAGATTTAATTATCCGTATCAGGCATTGGAAGAAGCAGTTGTAAATGCATTTTATCACAGAGATTATCTTTCTTATCAGTCAATTATGATTGAGATTGAGCCTGAGCTGATCCGGATCATCAGTTTTCCCGGAATAGACCGTTCTATTCCGCAGAGAGTAATCGAAGAAGGTGAACGTTTCTCATCCAGATACTATCGCAATAAACGGTTGGGTGAATTTTTGAAGGAACTGGATTTATCTGAAGGAAAATCAACAGGCATTCCTACTATTCAGGAAGAATTGCGGAATAATGGTTCCCCCAAAGCAAGATTTTTTACAGATGATGACAGGCGGGCTGTGACTGTGGAAATCCCGATTCATCCGGATTTTATTAACAAAAAAGTTGACATTGAGAATGAAAAAGTTGATATTGAACCCCAAAAAGTTGATATTCGATATTTGAAAGATAACTATATAAAAAGATTAAGAACAATAGGGGTAAATAAATCGACTTTAGAAAAATTTGATATACTTTTGAATGCAGTGGAATTGGGGCAAATATTCGGAAGGACAGATGTTATTAATATCTTGGATATTTCACCGACTGCCGCTTCAAAATTTATTGGAAAGATGTGTCGTGCAAATGTTTTGGAAGCAGTTGAAGGGAAAGGTAAGGGAAAGTATCGATTGAGTATTTAATAAACTCTGTAAAAGTGTTGGAACAAGAAATAGACAGGAAACAAAAAGATATGTGATTTGGTTTGGACAATGCAATGATAAACATGAAATAAAACACTTAAATCATTGGAGGCATTATGGATAATATTTATGTAAATACGCGAAGTAGTATAAAGATTACAGGAACAAAGACAATTTATTTCGACCCGCTGGATATAAAGGGGATGCCTTGCGATGCAGACATAGTTTTTATCACTCACGAGCATTGGGATCATTTTTCACCAGATGATATAAAAAAGGTCATAAAGAAGGATTCAAAGCTCATCATCCCCCTGGAGATGATGGATATCGTCATGGAAAAGAAATTCCCGGTACAGAGCTTTCAGGGGCTCCGTCCCTGGCAAACGGGGGATCATGAGGGGGTTAAGTATCAGGGAATCCCTGCCTATAATATTGGTAAGCAGTTCCATCCCCAAAATAATAATTGGCTTGGGTATTCAGTTGGCCTGGATGGAAAGACCTATTATGCCATGGGCGATACAGATGCCATACCGGAAGCAGGAGAGGTGAAGGCTGATGTGATATTTATCCCTGTTGGGGGAAAATATACAATGGATGCTGCGCAGGCTGCAGAGTTCATAAATGAAAACCCGCCCAAACTTGTTGTCCCGATACATTATGGAGATTCTAACGTTGGCAATGATTTTAGAAAAATGCTCAGACCGGAGATAGAAGTACAGTTATTTTGGTGATAAATGGAAATCTCCGGCCACAAAACGGAAAAGGTGTCGGCCTGGGGAAACAGCCAAAGCGGGAATGATTTTTCAGCAAACAACCGCCCACCGCATTTTGGCAGACCGGGCCCGATTATTTGCGGCACATTCCCCGGCGGAAGGACGGATCACATTTTTGGCAATATCGGAATAGACCCCTGCCCGATAAAATTCCTGAAAGGATTTTTTGACCAGTCTGTCCTCTCCGGAATGGAAGGTTAAGACAGCAATTCTTCCACCGGGAGCCATGGCGGAAGGAAGCTTCTGCAAAAAGGCGTCAAGTACTTCGAATTCATTGTTCACATCAATACGGAGAGCCTGGAAAACTCTGGCGCAGGATTTTTTGACGGCTTCCTTTTGTTCCTTTGCAGGAAGAAATGACAGAGCCTGCCCTACCAGGTCTGCAAGCTGGGTAGTGGTCTCCACAGGGCGGCCCTTTCGGAGGGCGGAGGTAATGCACCTTGCAATTTCTTTTGCGTAGGGTTCATCGGAATTTTCTTTGAACATCCATTCCATTTCTTCAGAATCCAGTTCCTTCAGCCGCCGGGCGGCAGAGACGCCGGTATTGGGATTCAGGCGAAGATCCAGAGGTCCTTCGCTTTTGTAGGAAAATCCCCGTGCAGGATTGTCGATCTGCATGGAAGAGACGCCCAGGTCGGCAAGGAGAAACTGAAAGGGCCCGTATTTGGCGGCAACCTGATCGAGCTTAGCGAAATTGACAGGAAGCACGGTCAGGATTTCTTCCCCATATCCTGCATTTTGAAGCCTTTTTTGGGTCTTCGTGATTTCGATGGGGTCAACATCCAACGCATATAAGTGTCCGTCACCCTGGAGGCATTCTAACATTTTCTGACTGTGGCCGCCGTATCCTAAGGTGGCGTCCAGTCCGATCTGTCCCGGTTTGATCTGCAGAAAATCCAGAATTTCCGGTACGCAAATAGGAA
Source organism: uncultured Lachnospiraceae bacterium (assembly GCA_947382625.1). Lineage (GTDB taxonomy): Bacteria > Bacillota > Clostridia > Lachnospirales > Lachnospiraceae > Suilimivivens. The sequence goes on along the minus strand of CANDAG010000009.1, from coordinate 78,375 downwards.
GGTGCATCCCGGCAGGCGTACTTCCCTTTCGAATGACTTTTTCAATGGTATCCTGATATTTTTCAGGATTCAGTTCTTTATATTTTTCCTGATATGCTTTGGGGTGAGTTCCTTTATAACGGACACGCCTTTGGTGGGGATGCTGCTCATTCATTTGCTTTTCCTCCGACATGGAATAGTGCTGCAGCTATTTCAAAAAATTCTGCTGTTAATTTCTGTGTAAATGCAATATTATTATAATAGAAAAAGACAGGATGGTAAAGATGGATTACAAAGAGTGGCATAGATAACATACAGGCTGTTATTTTTCACACGTACGCCAGCGGGCCGCCTGGACAGAGGCAAAGTCCTGCGTCGCCGCGCTCTCGCTCTACAACAACGTAGCAGTACTAAGCTCGAAAAAACCTCGCTAAGTACTGACGTTGTTGAAAGGGCTCCTTAAGGGCTTTGCCTCTGTCCAGGCTGATTTTCCGGCGTGCCTGTGAAAAGTAATTACAGGCTACCTGCAAAACTATAAGAAAGACGAGGAGAAATATTATGAACAACATTGAGAGACGGGACTGCGGAATGGTCTATATTTCGGATGATGCAGTATTTGAGGAGCAAAAGAGAGCCAGGATCCTGACCCAGAAGCTGAACACGGCGGACAGGGCGGATTTTGACCTCCTTGCGGGAATCGTAAAGGAGCTGCTTGGCAAATCCGAGGGAGCGTTTATCAATCCGCCCTTTTATTGTGATTACGGCAGCCATATTGAGGTGGGAAAAAATTTCTTTGCAAACTATAACTGTACTATTCTGGATGTGGCAAAGGTAAAGATCGGGGATAACTGTCAGATGGCGCCGAATGTGGCGATTTATACGGCGGGCCATCCGGTGCATCCGGATACCAGGAATTCCGGGTATGAATATGGGATAGAGGTGACCATCGGCGATAATGTGTGGATCGGTGGCAATACCGTGATCTGTCCGGGGGTACATATCGGGGACAATGTAGTGATCGGTGCGGGAAGCGTGGTGACAAAGGATATTCCGGACTGGGCCATAGCGGCAGGAAATCCCTGTAAGGTGCTTCGGATGATCACGGAAGAGGACAGAAGACATTATTTCAAAAATCAGGATATCGATGAGGAAGCCTGGGAGATCATCATGGCACAGCAGAAATAGCAGTCAGTGCACTCCACGGACTGACCTTATATTAAACAACGGATGCCACGCTTCGCGAGACACCCTTATGTCAACAAATGCCAACACGCTCACCGCGAGCCGGCTTATTAAAAAAATAACAGAAATCTCCTTGACTTGGAGTTTACTCCATCCTGTATAATAGAGCAATTCAAGGCAGGAGGCGGCAGACATGACCATCAAAGAGGTATGCGAAAGGTATCATATTTCTCCGGATACGTTAAGGTATTATGAGCGGGTAGGTGCAATACCTGCGGTAAACCGTACCAAGAGCGGCGTCCGGGATTATACGGAGCAGGATATCGGCGCTGTGGAAAACGCCATTTGCATGCGGGATGCCGGAGTTCCTGTGGAGATGGTGGTGGAGTATACCAGATTGTGCCGCCAGGGTGACGAGACCTTTTGTGCCCGGCGGGATCTGCTGAAGGCTGTGCGGGAGGATATCCTGAAACAGATCGAAAAACGTCAAAAAGAGTTGGAGCGCCTTGAATACAAGATTGGGCGGTATGAGATCGCCATCGAGACGGGGGAGCTTTCCTGGGAAAAGCCGCTTCCCGCCGGGGAAGCAGAAGAGAAGGAATCCCGGGAAATCACCTGACTGAATGAGGAAAGTGGCGGAAACAGTCTGACAGTCACCAGGATTATGTAAAGGATCATGTAAAGGAGGATATGAAGCTATGGTTTACAAAAAATTTCAGGATTTAGAGCTTTCTGCTTTGGGGCTTGGTATGATGCGCCTGCCTGTGGTGGGAGGCGATGACGGTGTGGTGGATGAGGCCGCTGCCGCAGAAATGATCGACTATGCCTGGCAAAACGGGATCAATTATTTTGATACCGCATGGGGATATCATAATGGAAATTCCGAGCTGGTGGCAGGGAAGTATTTAAGCAGGTATCCAAGAGAGAGCTACTACCTTGCCAGCAAATTCCCGGGATATGATAATTCCAACATGGGAAAGGTGGAGGAGATCTTTGAGGAGCAGCTTAAGAAATGCCAGACTCCCTATTTTGATTTTTATCTGTTCCATAATGTTTATGAAGGGAATATTGATGACTACTTAGATCCGAAGCATGGAATCCTGACCTATCTGTTAAAGCAGAAGGAAAACGGCAGGATACGCCATCTTGGATTTTCGGCTCATGGCAGCGTGGAGGTGATCAGGCGCTTTTTGGATGCCTATGGGAAGCATATGGAATTCTGTCAGCTTCAGCTTAACTACATGGACTGGCATTTCCAGAATGCACAGGAAAAGGTGGAGCTGATGGAGCAGGCCGGTATTCCGGTATGGGTAATGGAGCCCCTGCGTGGCGGAAAGCTTGCTAAGGCGTCTGATGAACTGGCAGCAGTGATGCAGTCTATGCGTCCGGATGAATCCGTTCCCGGATGGGCATTCCGTTTCCTGCAGAGTATTCCGGGAGTGACCATGGTCCTTTCCGGTATGTCTTCCATGGAGCAGCTGAAGGAAAATATCGGAACCTATGAGACCGATGTGCCTCTTAACAGGGAGGAGTTCGATGCATTAGTAAAATGTATGGACGCGGAAGTGAAAAAGGCAGGACTGCCCTGCACCGCATGCCATTATTGTACCAGCCATTGTCCCAAGGGGCTTCCCATTCCGGAGCTCATAGCCTTATATAATGAGCATAAGGCCACCGGAGGAGGCTTCATCGCACCTATGGCGGTGGGCAGCATGCCGGAAGAAAAACGCCCGGCCAGCTGCATCGGATGCAGAGGCTGTGAGCAGGTCTGCCCTCAGCAGATCAAGATATCGGAAATGATGTCCGAATTCAGCTCCATGATCGGAATGTAAAGAGTCAAAGGAGGCTGTGCACCAGGTCAGTGCGCAGCCTCCTTTTGAACATAAGGATGGCCGGTGGAGCCTGACAGGCGTTGCTCCGAACTCCGATACTGCATGGGCGTCATGCCCTGGCGGCGTTTAAAGGCTCCGCAGAAGACGCTTTCGCAGGAAAAACCGGAAGCGAAGCAGATATCCTTAACCGGAAGCCGGGAATTCTTCAGAAGATATCTGGCGGTGGCGATCCGGGTATTTACCAGATATTCATGTGGGGTAAATCCGGTCTCCTTTTTAAAGATCCGGATGAAGTGGTACTGGCTGAGATTTGCCCGCAAGGCCAGATCCTCCACGGAAATATCTTCTTTGAAATGTTCATTGATATAAGTAATGGTTTCCTCTGCCATATTGGCATAATTGCGTGTGTGTGTATCCATAGGAGTATAAAGCAGAAGCTCTGTCAGAATGTCTGTGAGATATTTGGAGAGCAGAGGCTCCTGGACCAGCGCCCCGGTGTAAAAAATTTTCAGGATCCCGGACATCTTGCGAAGGACCGGGTAGGGATCCGGCATGGAAAACACATTGCCCAGCCGGGAAACCACGTTTTGGTAGTAGGGTCTGGCGGTGATACCGTCAAAATGGCACCAGATACATTCCCAACCGGCGGAGGTGGAATAGGAATGGCGTTTATAGCAATCCAGCAGTACGAAATGACCGGCGCTAACACGCCTGGTATCTCCCTCAAAGGTGAGAGTCAGCTCCCCCTTCCGGATGTACATCAGCAAAAAGCTGTCAAAGGACTCACGGGTCAGCTGATAGCCGGGCAGATAAGAAAAAATCCCGCACTGCATAGGATATAAAAACATTTCCAACGCCATTTTGCTTGGAGAGTAAATAAAATAGTCTGATTCCGGCGTAACAAATTCTTCCATGGATTTCATGATCGAAAGCTCCTTTTTGCAAGTAAGAGGGTCTGTCAGTATCATATAAGAAAAAGTTCCCGATTACAATAGCAAAAAATATAAACAGATCAGCAAGCACAGAGAATGATTTTATAGAAAAAAAGAGCTATATTGAGTATATCAAAATCTATAAGAAAAGCAAAAAAGCAATATAAAATGGAGGAGATCATGAGAAGTGCAAGAGTATGGGAAGAGAAGGTGACGATCCCCACCTATGAGATCGGGGAAGCAGAAAAGAACCCCGTTTTTCTGGATAAACGTGTCTATCAGGGCAGCAGCGGTAAGGTGTACCCTTATCCCACCATTGAAAGGATCAGCAATGAGAAGACGGATAAGGAATATACGGCGGTATGGCTGGAAAATGAGTATCTTAAGGTGATGGTGCTGCCGGAATTAGGAGGCAGGATACAGCGGGCCTATGATAAGACCAACGGTTATGATTTTGTCTATTATAATCATGTGATCAAGCCGGCGCTGGTGGGGCTCACAGGCCCCTGGATCTCGGGCGGGATCGAGTTTAACTGGCCTCAGCACCACAGGCCTACCACCTTTCTGCCGGTAGACTATGTGCTGGAAGAAAAGGAGGACGGGAGCAGATCAGTGCTTTTGCATGATGTAGACCAGATGTACGGTACCAAAGGGCTGATGAAAATTACTCTTTATCCCGAAAAGGCCTACATTGAGATCACCGGACAGCTCTATAACAGAACATCAACTCCGCAGACATTTCTCTGGTGGGCGAACCCGGCGGTTCCGGTGAACGAAAATACCCGGTCCATCTTTCCGCCGGACGTCCATGCGGTGATGGATCACGGAAAGAGGGATGTTTCCCGTTTCCCCATTGCCACAGGCGTTTATTATAAGAAGGATTACAGCGAAGGGGTGGACATCTCCCGTTACAAAAATATCCCGGTGCCTACCTCTTATATGGCGGAAAAGTCAAAATACGATTTTGTGGGAGGATATGACTATGGCGTGGGTGCAGGGATCCTGCATGTGGCGGATCATCATATTTCTCCCGGAAAGAAGCAGTGGACATGGGGCTGCGGTGACTTCGGAAAGGCGTGGGACCGGAATCTGACAGACGAGGACGGGCCTTATGTGGAGCTGATGACAGGGGTTTACACAGATAACCAGCCTGACTTTACATGGCTCAAGCCCTTTGAGGAAAAGACCTTCAGGCAGTACTTCATGCCCTATAAGGCAGTGGGACAGGTGGTAAACGCCACCACAGAAGCGGCGCTCCATCTTTCTTATGACGGAGAAAAGGCAAAGGTGATCGTTTACGGCACCGGGGTATATGAGGATGCCAGAGTGGTGTTGACGGCAGCGGGCCGGAAAGCTCTGGATGAGAGGGCAAGGATCTCTCCCGTGGATATTTACGAGAAAGAAATCCCTTTGGCCGGGATTAAGGAGGAAGAGCTGCATCTTGCAGTTTATGTACAGGGAGACACACTGGTGGAATATCGGCCGGAGAAGAAGGAAATCCCAGAACTGCCGGAACCCGCAAAGGCAGCAAAGGCGCCGGAGGAGATACAGACCTGCGAGGAGCTGTATCTGACTGGCCAGCATATCGAGCAATACCGGCATGCAACCTATCTGCCGGATCCCTATTATCTGGAGGGACTAAGGCGGGATCCCGGCGATATCCGCATCAACAACGCTTATGGATTGCTACTGATGCGGAGAGGCGGTTTTGCCGAGGGGGAAAAGCATTTCCGGAAGGCCCTTGAGAGGCTGACGGAGAGAAATCCCAATCCCTATCACAGTGAATCCTACTATCTGCTGGGACTTGCGCTGCTTTACCAGGGGAAGGAACAGGAGGCCTACGACGCCTTTTTCAAAGCCACCTGGAGCAATGAACAGCAGGAAATGTCCTTTTATTATCTGGCGGCCATAGATGCCGGGCAAAAGAAGTTTGCCAGAGCTTATGAGCATATTGAAAGGGCGTTGGTAAAGAATGCCCACAATATTAAGGCAAGAGGGCTGAAGGCTTATCTGCTCCGTAAACTGGGCAGGAGGGAAGAGGCAACAGCATGGATATTGGAGAATCTGGCCTTGGATCCCTTTGACTTTGTATCAGGCAACGAGCAGATCATTCTGTCGGGGAAGGATTTAAGCCTTCGGACAGCGTTGAATAAAAAGATGCGCGACTTTCAGGAAAACTATCTGATGACGGCAAGAGATTATGCGGAATTCGGCGCTTATGAGGAAGCTGTGGAAATTCTTGGGGCATGTACAAAGGACTATCCTATGCTGCACTATTACAAGGCTTATTACGCAAATGCCCTGGGACAGGAAGAGATGGCAGCAGAGCTGCTTGAAAAGGCGGAAAAGACAAGCCCCGATTACTGCTTCCCCAACAAACTGGAGGATATCGCAGTGCTGCAGTTTGCCGTTGATAGAGGGTGTAAGGCAAAGGCCGGTTATTATCTGGGCAATCTGTTTTATGACAAGCTTCAGTGGGAATACTCCGTGGCTTTGTGGGAGGCTTCTGTGGAGGCGGATCCTGAGTTCCCCATTCCCTGGCGGAATCTGTCTCTGGCCTATTATAATAAGCGGAAGGATACTGACAAGGCGAGGATGGCTATGGAGAAAGCCTTTGCGCTGGATGAGACGGATGTGCGGATCTTTTTGGAGCTGGATCAGCTTTATAAGAAGCTGGGGTGGACCTTCGAGGAGAGGCTGGCAAATTATGAGGCCCACAGGGAGCTGATCTGTGGACGGGACGACCTTTATATTGAATATATCACACTGGTAAATCTCTCCGGCGATCACAAAAAGGCTTATGAATGCATCATGGGACATCGGTTCCATCCATGGGAAGGCGGAGAAGGCAAGATCACAACCCAGTATACTCTGGCGCTCCTTGAAATGGCGCGGGAGGCTCAGGCACAAAAGGATTACGAAAAGGCGGAGCGGCTGCTCAGGGATGCCCTTGTCTATCCCGAGAATCTGGGAGAGGGCAAGCTGGAGGGAACCAAAGATAATCATATTTATTATCATCTGGGTCTGGCACTTGAAGGTGAAGGAAGGAAAGAAGAGGCAAGGGAATGCTTTGAGACGGCAACCACAGGAACAGATGAGCCTGCAGGTGCGATGTACTATAATGATCAGCCCGCGGACATGATCCTTTATCAGGGGCTGGCCTATTTAAAGCTTGGAAAGGTAAAGGAAGCGAGGGCCAGATTCTACCGGCTGATCGATTACGGGGAGCGGCATCTTAAGGATCAGGTAAAGATTGAATACTTTGCAGTTTCCCTGCCGGATTTTCTGATCTTTGACGAAGATCATACGGCAAAAAACCGTGCCCACTGCTATTATCTGATGGCGTTGGGAAATATGGGACTTGGGGATAAGGAAAAGGCTGCCGGATTCTTAAAAGAAGCAGCGGCAGTTGAACCCTCCCATATGATGTGCCGGGTATATCAAACGCTGCCACGCTTCGCGAGACAGCTTATTGAATGAAAACAGGAGCCTGTTGTAAAAGAGAGCAATAATATAAGGACAGTCCGTGGGGCGCTGTCCTTATATTAATTCAATTTAAAATCACTCCACCGGGGATAAAATCTCTACTTTACAGCTGTGTTTTTTAGTTTTTTTGTCAAATGAAATTCCTACCAGCAGGATTCGGCCCTGATACGCAGACTTTTCTCCTAACTTTCCCTTAAAGCGAAGCGCATATTTCCGTTCCCTGATCTGGGCGATGGCTTCTTCAGGGGAGTGATCCACCTTAAGCTCCAAAATGATGCTGTCTGCCTTTTGGTTCCTGGGATAAAAAATAAAGTCCACATAACCGATTCCTGCTTTGTCTTCCCGTTCGATCCGGTAGAGATCTCTTGCGGAAAGATAGACCAGATTCACCAGGGCAGTCAGCTCTGATTCATTGCTATAGGCAAGAAGCGGCGCTTCCGTATTGTGGGCGTACTCTAAAATTCTCACCATTTCCGCTGTATTTCCGTTCAGTGTAGCCCTCAGCATTTTGTCAGACTCTTTTGCAAGACGGAATATATATCCAAAGGAAGGTTCCTTTGCAAGCATTTCCGTGAATTTGTCCATGAGTTCCTTGTTCGGAATAGAAACATAGCCGTTTTCACTGCTTAAAAAGCCATAAACCACCATAGCCGAGAAAATTTCTTCCCTGGTAGTCAGTTCCATGGAAGCTGCAGCGTACTCCCGTATCTTAACAGGAACTGCGATCCCGGAGACCAAAAGTGCGATTTCCTCCCGAACATCATCAATATTCTTTTCCACGTAATAATAAATCTCCTCGTAGGGACCTGAGCTGGTCCAGTAGTTTCCAAGATTATTGTTGGTGAGGGCGGCAACAACAGAGCGCGGGTTATAAACCTTCTTCCCGGACATAGTATGATAACCATCATACCATACCCGGAGATTTTCTCTGGTTATTTTTGGTTTCTTTGCAAGCGACAGATATTTTTTGTAAAGACAGTCCACTTCCTCATCCAGAAATCCAAAGTATTCACAAAATTTTTCTTCGGACGCCATAGTATATTCATAAAACATATTCAATTCAGAGCCGCTGGAATACTTTGAGATGGGAAGGATTCCTGTCATATAGACCAGTTCCACATATGGCTGATCTTTCAGCAGATTACTTAAAAAACCTACATAGGAACGTTTATCTTTCTCACTTACAAAATCTCTGTGAAAGATGAAATCCCATTCATCCAGTACAAATATAAATTTTGCCGATTCTTCCCATTCGTATATGGTGTTAAAAGCATCCCATAAGGCATCGGATCCATTTATAGGAACCATGGGGTATTCCCGGATCAGATCCTGTATCATGCGATCCTGAATGCGGTCAATATACTGGTCATAATTGCGGCAATTGCGGGGGATTTCACTGAATGTGACAGTTATGACGTTATGTCTGTTCAGATGCTGTTCATATTGTTCGGAGGAACTGATCCTTAGATTATCAAAAATCTGATGCCCGCCAAAGCCCTTTCCAAAATAGGCGGCAACCATGTTTGCGGCAATGGTCTTTCCAAAACGGCGGGGCCTTGTGATGCAGATGTATTTATTGCTCTGCCCGGCTTGCAGGGAACTGTTGCAGGTAAATTCCTTTGTTCCCACAATAGGGATCAGTTCTTTCAGCAGATCGGTTTTATCCACAAAATAATCGGAGCTTACGATTTCCAGATAGTTGTTATGAGGTTTTCTGCTGTTCAGATAAAGTCCCATGCCATACTCCTTCCGCGATCAATGCTGAATCGTTATAGACAGTATAACCTGTTTTTTGGTGGAAAACAATCGTTGCTTTTGGGTTTTAGTATAGAGTTATCATGACAGATCAATATCAATCTCATACTTATCATCAATAAGCAGGTAATCAATATGATTCTTTTGGGCAAGTTTTAAATACTGCGCATTATCCCTCAAAATGTTTTCCACATTACACCATCCATCGTCCAGACGGTCTTCAATGACATTTGCGTAGCTTTTTATGTCTGTAAAGTGATTTCTTATATAATCCTCGCTCATTATAAGGCAGCAGTATCTGATCTGCTCAAGATATTCTTTTTCAAAGTCCTTTGCCCAGTCAAAAGGAATGTAGCATCCCTCCACAATAAGATTCTGCTTGTTTTCTATAGCAGTTTTAACCATTTCACGGACAACAGGCCATAGATAACCCGTAAGATCATCGTCATCTTCGGGTGTCAGTGTGGTATAACCGCTGCGGATCAAACCCATTTTCAAATGGTCTATGGATAAATAGGGATAGTTATATTTTTCCAACATTTTTTGCGCAAGTGCGGTCTTGCCGGTATGCGACGGACCTGTGATCAATAGGATCATAGCTGGTTTCTCCTTTTAAGATGTATTTTATTCGCTGTATCGGTTCTTTAACATTTTTTGTTGGCTTTATTATATACCTTTTTGTTCCAAAGCGGAATATATCTGAAAAAATGCAGGATAACATATGTATCATGTTGCTTGACAAATAGGTAACTAGTTGCTATAATAAAGTGCAACAAGTTACTAATGAGAGAGGAGAACACCAATGGATCTCAATGATCTGAGTGCACGATTTTCCAAAACTACGGAAGATCAACAGAAAGCCATTTTCAGTACACTGTTTATAGCCGGTAATAAACTGCAGACTCTTTTTGACAGTCACATACCGGAGCTGTCGCTGAAGCAGTTCATGCTGTTGTCTATTGTGAGGCAGTCCGAGGAGCGGCTGACCTTCACCCGGTTAGGGAGTTTACTCGGCTGTTCCAGACAGAATATCAAGAAGCTGGCGGATGCTCTGGAGAAAAAGGGGTTTATCGCCATCCGTCAAAGCCCGAACGATACAAGAGCCATGTGTATCTGCCCTACAGAGAAGGTAAATGACTATTTTCGAAAGGATTTTGCAGTTTATCAGGAGGAACTAAAATATCTTTTTGAGGTCTATTCAGACAAGGAAATTGAAACGTTGTTTCTGCTTTTGACGAGACTGTATGCAGGAATCGAGCATTTGGAAAAAAGAACTGCCAGTGAAGAGTGTTCTGAATGAAGGTGTATGGAAGAACAGTAACATTTATTCGGAGGGATCAGGAGAATGAGTATGAGAAAGACGATCGTTGTCTATCGATCAGAATATGGCTACACCAAAAGATATGCGGAGATGATCGCAGAGGAGTTACACTGTGAGATTCAAGAGGGATCTAATATTACAATAGATGATCTGAAAAAGTATGACACCATTATTTGGGGCGGCGGTCTGTATGCAGGAGGACTCAATGGAATAGAACTGCTGAGAGACAGCTTTGAGAGCCTGCAGGGGAAGAACATAGTGGTATGGGCAACCGGCTTTAGTCCCGGCAGGTCATCAGAAATGCAGAAGGTATGGAGGCATAATTTTACCGATTCTATGCTGGCGCAGATTCATACCTTTTATCTGCGGGGCGGTTTTGATTATCAGAGGCTTTCCGTTGGTCACAAAATTATGATGAACGGATTGAAGCTGAAAATCAAAATGACCAAAAACCCCGGCGAGGATGAAAGACGGCTCCTGAAGGCCTACAGGATACCGGAGGATCACTGTGATAAAAACAATCTCAGCGGGCTGGTGGAGTATGTGAGATCCTTATAGGCGGCAGACTCTTCAGCGTCTTTTAAGGATTTTATCAATGATCCCAAAATCCAGAGCCTCTTTGGCGGAGAGATAATTGTCCCTTTCGGTTGCCAGGGCAATCTCCTCCGGACTTTTGCCGGTGTTTGCTGCCAGAATGGTGTTGAGCCGCTGCTTGTTCCTTTGTATGTGGTCGGAGACGATCTTGATGTCTGTGGCCTGCCCCTGGATACCGTTTCCGTGTATGGCAGGCTGATGGATCAAGATTTCAGAGTTTGGCAGTGCGATCCGTTTTCCCTTTGTGCCGCCTGCTAAGAGAAAAGCGCCGAAGCTGGCGGCAAGACCGATGCAGATGGTGGAAATATCGCATTTGATATATTGCATGGTGTCATAGATGGCCAGCCCGGCAGAAATGGATCCGCCAGGGCTGTTGATGTAGAGCTGGATGTCCTTTTCAGGATCAGCGGCTTCCAAAAACAGCAGCTGGGCAATGACAAGGCCTGCCGAAGTATCATTTACCTCTTCGCCTAAGAAAATGATACGGTCAGATAACAGTCTGGAAAAAATATCGTAGCTTCGCTCGCCGTGGCTGGTCTGTTCAATCACATAGGGTATGGTACTCATGCTGTCATTTCTCCTTTCCACAAAGAGGCTGCGCGGGAGACAGCGACAGAAAAGGTCATGGAAATCCGTGTCTGTCTGGGGGTAAATATTCCTTTTTTTCGATATTCGTAGGGAGTGGCTTCATAAAGGCGCTCAAAGGCAAGTGTGAAAGCCTGTTGGGAATTATAATTTGCCTCATAAGCGATCTCCACGATGGGTTTTCGGGTTTCCACAAGCTTTTGCGCCGCAAGTGAAAGTCTGCGCCCCTGGATATATTTGTAAATGGTGCATCCGGTCTTTTCATGAAATTTTCTTGCCAGATAAAATCTGGAATAGTTTAACGCGTCTGCAATTTTTTCGAGAGGCAGGGGTTCCTCAAGATGGGCTTCGATATAATCTGCTGTCTTTTGGATCAGGGTAGTGTCATTCATAATATTGAGGTTTCTGTGACAGTCCGGCTTAGGCCGGACTACAGAAGATTCCTTTCTGAAAAATGGTTTGCGATTGCTGCTAAAAGTAATATAGCATCTTTTTTGGCAGGAGTCTAAATAGAAATTGCCCAGATTATCTGGTACAATGGAATACACTGATGTGTATAGGCGGCACAGGGAAAAGAAATATGACGGAAGGTGATGATTCTATGAATAATGAATACGAGAAAAAAGAATTTTTTGATCAGTATGCCCGAATGGCCCGCAGCAGGGAAGGATTGTCTGCTGCGGGAGAGTGGCATCAGCTAAAGCCTCTGTTTCCGGATCTTACAGGCAAAAGTGTCCTGGATTTGGGATGCGGATACGGCTGGCACTGCAGGTTTGCAAAGGAGCAGGGAGCCGGTGAGGTATTGGGGATCGACTTAAGCCAGCGGATGATCGGGGAGGCCAGGAGACGAAACAGCGGCGAAAGGATCACCTATAGGGTTTGCGGGATAGAGGAATATGAATATCCGGAACATGCGTGGGACTGCGTGGTATCCAATCTGGCGCTCCACTATATTGAGGATCTGGAAGAGATATTTCAGAAGGTTCACAGGACGCTGAAGACAGGAGGAATATTCCTTTTTAACATCGAGCATCCGGTTTTTACGGCAGGCGCAGGACAGGACTGGGTTTATGGAGAAGACGGAAAGCCACAGTACTGGCCGGTGGATGATTACTTTTTTCCCGGAGAAAGAAGGACTCATTTTCTGGGATGCGATGTGAGGAAGCAGCATCACACATTGACCCAGATATTGATGGGACTTTTAAAGAGCGGATTTGTGTTGGAGGCGGTGGAGGAAGCAGAGCCATCTGAGGAGATGATGGATATTCCGGGAATGAAGGATGAGCTGCGCAGACCCATGATGCTTCTGGTGAGGGCGAGGGTAAGTGAGAGAAAGGAAAAATAGCACGGTTACGATCCTTGTAACTATTCAGCCTTCGGCTTCATAGTTACCCTAAATCTGCCCATTTAAAGTCGCCTTCGGCGAAGGGGCAGATTCACTCTTGGCTTAAACTACGCTTTCTCACGGACTTTGCAGCAAGTGCAAAGTCCTGGCTGAATAGTTACCGATCCTTTGTCATTTGACCTTAACAGGCTTGACATTCTCTCGTTTATGATGTTAGAATTACGGAAACAATTGAATAGCTAATGTCTTCAGGGCAGGGTGAAATTCCCGATCGGCGGTGATAGTCCGCGGGCGCGCAGGCGCGGGGGCTGGTGAAATTCCAGAACCGACGGTATAGTCCGGATTAAAGAAGGTGTATTGAAATTGTCAGGGATAAACCTGGCGTTGATTTTACACGCTTTTTGTAATCCATAACCTGTTCTGTAGGCATTTTTGATACACCTGATATTCGGCACCTGAAAGGCATTCTGAGCTTTTCAGGTGTTTTTGCATCAATAAGCTGATTCGCAGAGCAACTCATAGAGCATACCGGTGTTTGATGCACAGGAATCATTTCAAAAATATCAAAGGAGGTATTCTGGTATGAATATCAGGAAAGTAAAGAAGCTTACGACTACAGCAATGCTGTGCGCACTTGCCTACATAATGGCGGCTACTCTTCGTGTTCCAATCGTGTTGTTTTTGAGGTATGATCCGAAGGATGTGATCATCGTGATCGGCGGTTTGATCTTTGGTCCGGCTACTTCACTGCTAATTACAGTGATCGTTTCTGTAGTACAAATGTTTACGGTCAGTGGGACAGGTATATTGGGATGTATCATGAATATAATCTCGAGCTGTTCCTTCGCATGTACTGCGGCATGGATTTATAAAAAGAAGCACAATTTCTCCGGTGCCATGCTTGCGCTGTTAAGTGGTTGGATTTGCCAGGTGGCGGTAATGATGCTTTGGAATTACCTGATTGCCCCTGTTTATATGGGCTATCCGAGGGATGAGATCGTAAAACTGCTGCTGCCGGCATTTTTGCCCTTTAACCTGATCAAGGGAGGATTGAATGCAGCAATTACGCTGTTTTTGTATAAGCCTGTGGTTACGGTGTTGCGGCGGATGGAGCTTGTGTGATATTGACTCACGCGGGCAATAAGTCTTGCGCCGGCCTCTATATCGCACTCAACCATATGATCCAAGTATATCATAGCCAAAAGGCATAGTCTATTCAATTGTCGAGGGGAGAATTTGACACAGTGTCCAAAGTCCGGTAATATCATTACAATAAGCTGGAAGGCGGTACAGAAAAAATGAGCTACAGGATTTTGGTTGCGGAGGATGACAAAGGTTTAAATCAGGGGATCCGTCTGGCGCTGCAGAGGGAAGAATATGTTTTTGAAACGGCGGAAACCTTAAAGGAGACAGAAGAGATCTGGCGGGAGAAAAGACCGGATATGGTCCTTCTGGATGTGAATTTTCCTGATGGGAACGGGTTTGACTTTCTCCATATGCTGCGTCAGAGCTCTGATATCCCTGTGCTGATGATCACGGCAAATGACATGGAAATGGACGAGGTCACGGGGCTGACCTTAGGAGCAGATGATTATATTACCAAGCCCTTCAGTCTGATGGCTCTCAGGGCGAGGGTGGAGAATATCCGGAAGCGCACTGCCACATCCGGAAGGTCTGTATATGAACAGGAGGGCTATCGCTTTGATTTTGAAAAGCTGGAGTTTTGGGTAGAAGGGCAAAAGCTGGAGCTTAGCATGCCGGAGCAAAAGCTTTTGAAGCTTTTTGTCACTTATCCGGGGCAGACGCTGCCAAGGGAGAGACTGTCAGAACAGATCTGGGACTTCGGAACAGAATATGTGGATGAGAATGCCCTTTCCGTAACTGTCAGTCGTCTGCGCAAAAAGCTGGAGATCAAAGGAAAAACCAGTCCGATCCGAACGGTATACGGGGTCGGCTATGTCTGGAAGGGGCAAAAGGAGCAGGGATGAGAGAAAACAGAATCATTTCCAGACTAGATGAAATGCTCACAGATGCCATCAATGGCTCTTTTGTGGAGACTGATTATAATGAGACGGAGCTGTCCCGATTGGAAAGCAGGTTCCGGCAATATCTGACAGAGAAGGAATTGTCTGCGGAAAGGGTGCAGGCAGAGCGGGCTGCCATTAAGGAGCTGGTAACGGATATTTCTCATCAGACCAGGAATCCTGTTGCAAATATTTGCCTGTATACCCAGCTTCTGGAGGAAATCTGCACCGAAGAGACGGCGCCTTATGTACGGCAGATCAGGCAGCAGGCAGAGAAGCTGGAATTTCTGATCCGGGCGCTCACTCAGATCTCGCGTCTGGAAAGCGATATGGTGAGGCTTGCACCGAAGCCCGGACCGGTCTTTGCGCTGGTAGACCGGGCCGTGAGGGAGGTGCAGGAGCGGGCAAGGGAAAAGCAGATCACAATAGAGGCTGAGGGTGTAAATGCCGGGGGCCATGAAGCGGAAGAGGATGTAAGGGATATAGAGGACGTTCATGATGTCCGGGCGGTTTATGATGGCCGCTGGACAGGGGAGGCTCTTGGAAATCTGCTGGATAATGCGCTGAAGTATTCTCCTGCCGGCAGCCGGATCAGAGTCAGGGTGCGCCCCTTTGAAATGTTTGTCTGTATCAGCGTGGAGGATGAGGGGCCGGGGATTCCCGAGGAAGAGCGGGCGCAGATCTTTGAGCGTTTTTATCGGGGAAAAAACGCCATGCAGCAGGAGGGCAGCGGCGTAGGACTTTACCTGACCCGTATGATCCTGCGGAAGGAAGGGGGATATATCAGAGTTTCCTCCGGAGAAAAGAAAGGAAGCTGCTTTCAGATGTTTCTGCCAAGGCAGGCCAGGGAAGAATCCTTTCATAAGTGAAAGATTTCAGAAAGATTTGGGAAAGAATGATTTGATATAGTCTGTTTATGCAAAAGCTGCATAGACAGACTTTTTTAAAGAGGAGAAGAATATGGAGATTTTGAGAACAGAGAACCTGAAAAAATATTATGGGGAAGGGGAAGCTATGGTAAAGGCCTTAGACGGTGTGGATCTTGCCGTGGAGAAGGGGGAGTTTGTGTCTATCGTAGGCACATCGGGCAGCGGTAAGTCCACGCTTCTTAATATGCTTGGCGGGCTTGACCGGCCCACCTCCGGGTCTGTGCTGGTGGACGGGAAAAATATCTTTTCTCTGAAGACGGAAGCTATGACCATCTTCAGAAGACGGAAGATCGGCTTTGTGTTCCAGAGCTTTAATCTGGTACCGGTGCTGAATGTCTATGAAAATATTGTGCTTCCCATTGAGCTGGACGGAAACAGAATCGATAAGGGATTTATTGAGAGCGTGATCGAGACCCTTGGGCTGGAGAGTAAGATCTACGCCCTTCCCTCTCAGCTTTCGGGAGGACAGCAGCAGAGAGTGGCGATAGCCAGGGCGCTGGCTTCAAAGCCGGTGATCGTATTGGCTGATGAGCCTACCGGGAATCTGGATTCGGCCACCAGTCAGGATGTGTTGGGGCTGATGAAGACCACGGGAGAGCGCTTCGGGCAGACCATGGTGATGATCACTCATAATGAAGAGATCGCACAGATGGCGGACAGGATCGTGCACATTGAGGATGGAAGGATCGTGAGCAGGACGCAGAAGGGCGGTGAGCTCCATGGGTAAGGTGAAAAACAACCGGGCCATCAGCCGTCTGGCGGTGAAAAGCTTTCAGGCAAACAAAACCCGCAATACCATTGCGGCCATAGCCATAGCGTTGACAGCGGTTTTGTTTACGGCAGTATTCACCATCGGGATAGGACTGGCAGAGAAGATGCAGCGCAGCGCCATGCTGCAGGCAGGAGGCGATGCCCATGGAGTTATCAAGGATATTACGCAGGAGCAGTATGAGATCCTGAAACAGCACCCTTCCATCAGGGAGTGCGGCAGGGATATCAGTGTGGCCAATGCGGTGGAAAATCCGGAGTTTTTGAAGCGGCATGTGGAAATGCATTATCTTGATGAGTATATGTATCCTCACTGGTTTGTCCGGATCAGGGAAGGGAAAGCGCCTGTGGCAGCGGATGAGATCCTGATGGATCAGAAATCCATGGAGCTTCTGGGATTAGAGCCCCGGGCCGGATGTGAGGTGACGCTGGAGGTAAAACCCCATTATGACAGCGAGCCGGTAAAGCGCAGCTTCAGGGTAAGCGGGGTGACAGAGGCGGCAGAGGCCATGAATGTGGGATTTGTGTTTGTCTCAGAGGCGTACCTGGATCAGTATGCCCATGAGATCTGGCCGGATCAGACGCCGAAGGGCGGTTTTAGTGAAGGAACAATTTCCATGCAGATTTTCTTTTCCAATTCACGGAATATTCAGGAGAAGCTTAATAAGGTGATCACGGACAGTGGCTTTTCCCTGGAGGAAGGAGCGGCGGATTACATTGCTTCCAATGCAAACTGGGCCTATCTCACTGATGGGGTGGGAGGCGATCCGCTGACAATGATGGGAATCGGCTTCGCGATTTTACTGATCATGGTCACCGGTTATCTGATCATTTACAATATCTTCCAGATTTCCATTATTCGGGATATCCGCTATTACGGGCTTTTGAAAACCATAGGGACTACCGGACGGCAGATCAGAAGAATCCTGCGAAGACAGGCATTCTGGCTGTGCCTTATGGGAACACCGGCGGGACTTTTCTTAGGATTTCTGGCAGGAAAGATCATCTTTCCTGTGATCAGTCAGACAGCGCTTTCGGGGGAAAAAGGAGCATTTTCGGTTTCTCCTCATCCCGGTATCTTTGCAGGCGCTGCAATTTTTACCATTGTTACGGTTCTGATCTCAGAGTGGAAGCCTGCCCGGATCGCAGGGAAGGTTTCCCCCATGGAGGCTCTTCGCTACACGGAGTATGGAAAAAGATGCAGGAAACAAAAAAGGACTACAGACGGCGGCAAGCTTTTCAGAATGGCGTTTTCCAATCTGGGCAGGAGCAAGGGCAGAACGGCGGTGGTGATCCTGTCTCTGTCTCTGACGGTGGTTTT
Organism: uncultured Lachnospiraceae bacterium; assembly: GCA_947382625.1. Taxonomy (GTDB): domain Bacteria; phylum Bacillota; class Clostridia; order Lachnospirales; family Lachnospiraceae; genus Suilimivivens. The sequence continues at coordinate 60,322 of CANDAG010000009.1, read as the reverse complement.
GATGAACAGTGTTTACACTGTGGCAAAGTCCATTGACAGGGAAAGCTTTTTGAATAAGATGATCCTGTGCGAGGATATCATCGGTAATGCGGCTTTGTGGAATTACAGATATTATCCTGTGAATGAACAGATGGCCAGGGAGGTGAGCCTTTCCGAAAGCTTTATAGAGGCCTGCAGGCAGCAGGAAAGCTTTCAGGATGGCGGCAGGATCTACATGAATATGAATGGAGCCCGTATGCCAGTGGAGAGCTGGGAGGTTCCTGCTTATATCACCCAGAATGAGGAAGGGGTTCCCGGCAGATATACGCCGGAGGGCTTCCAGCCCTTTGCCGGATATGTAGCAGGCAGTTATTGCGTTGATATGCACGGGATCGAACCTTTCGTACTGTCCAAAATGACAGTGACAGAGGGAGAGACGGATCCTTCAGTGATCTGGGAAAAGCTGGAGAGTGGAAATTACCTTCTTTACGGAGTGGAGGTGGATGATGACGGACATGTGCTGGAGGAGAGAGTAAAGCATCATGCCGGGGATCGGGTGTGTCTGCAGTATGGAGACGGGGCTCTGCGGGAGTATGAGATCATAGCTGTTGTAAAAAGGCATGGGTACAGCCTTTCCAACCGTATAAGCAGCGATTTTTCCTATTATTTATCGGCGGAGGAATTTAAGAAAAACTTTTCGGATGTATATCTTATGAGCTATCTTCTGGATGTAAAGGATGGGCAGGAGGAGGTTATGGAGGATTTTTTGAAAACCTACACAACGGAAACGGAGCCTGATATGTCCTATGAATCCCGGAAGCAGTACGAAGGAACCTTTAATGAACTGGTGGGAATGGTGATGCTGGTAGGAACAGGGCTCTGCGGTATGATCGGGCTGATCGGGATCCTGAATTTTATCAATGTGATCATTACCGGCATTGCCGGAAGAAAACGGGAATTTGCCATGATGGAGGCCATTGGCATGACCAGGCGGCAGCTTGTCGGGATGCTGATGGCAGAAGGAGTGTGCTACGCCCTGCTCTCAGCTGTGGCGTCGCTGCTTTTGGGAACACTGTTTTCCCTGACGGCGCTTAAGGCTGTGGGAGATGGACTCTGGTTCATCCAATATAAATTCACAGCGCTCCCGGCACTGCTATGCTGCCCGGCGCTGCTTGTTTTGGGCCTGTCAGTGCCCGGGATCGTGTATGGGCTGCAAAAGAGGAGCAGCATCGTGGAGGAGATCAGGGAGTAGTAGTTCTGTCTCCATTGTGAAGAACGCCGCGTAAGTGGTTGACAAGAGGTGGAGCCCCTATATAATAAAAGAATCAGGATGACAATTAGTACGTGTGATTGAGGAAGGAGCATTATGCCATGAAACGCCGTGATTTCACATTTGACTATGCCCTGGTTCAGGGATTTTATTGGATGGGGTTTGCATCGATCCTCGGATTTGCCAGTCTTTACCTTTTGGACCGTGGATTCAGTAACTCACAGATTGGAGTGATCATTGCGGCAGCAGGCGTGGTATCTGCCCTCCTGCAGCCGGTGATCGCCGGTTATGCAGACCGGTCGGTTAAGATTTCTCTGAAACAGATCATATTGGCGGTAGGGACCGCAATATTTTCAGGCGCAGTATGTCTGCTCCTTTTCAGGGACGGGCTTTGGGTCACAGGAATCTGCTTCGGTCTGTGCATTGCTCTATTGCAGATCGCTACGCCTCTTGTCAATTCCCTGGGGGTTTTGAATACGGATGAGAATGCCGGGCCGAATTACGGCGTTGCCCGTGGGATCGGTTCTGCTGCGTATGCTGTCATAGCCTATGTGACAGGAATCTGGGCAGAGGATTTTGGGAGTATTACAGTACCTGTTGTTATGTCGGCTGTTTTCCTTTTGTTTGTGATCGCCGTATGGCGGTATCCCTTTTGTAAGACGGAGGTAACGGACAAAAAAGAAGACGGGGATGGTAAGGACAGGGCAGAAGGCGCTGTTTTCTTAAAAAGGTATCCCGGCTTTTCCATTGTTTTGACAGGTTGCGTCCTTTTGTATATCAGTCATGTGTTGCTGAACAGCTTTACCTTCCAGATCGTTCAGAGTAAGGGAGGAGGCAGCGGGGAAATGGGAGTCGCCATAGCCCTTTCCGCTGTGATGGAATTGCCGGTAATGTTTCTTTTTTCTAAAATGCTTAAGCATGTGCGCTGTGATATCTGGTTTCGGATTTCCACAGTTTTTTTCATGTTGAAGGCTCTGGGAACGCTTCTGTGCCGGTCTGTAAATGCTTTTTATGCGGTTCAGCTGCTTCAGATGATGGGCTGGGGATTGATAACAGTCAGTTCTGTATTTTATGTCAATTCCATCATGAAGCCGGAGGATACCGTCAAGGGGCAGGCCTGGTTTACCATGACTTATACCATTGGGAGTGTACTTGGCGCGGCCGCAGGGGGAAATCTGATCGACCGTTTCGGTGTAAATGCAATGCTCTTATTTGCGGTAGTCTGTTCTCTGGCGGGCATGATCATTGTTTGCCGGGGGACGAAGAAGGTGCGATGTAGTTGACAAAAGTAAAAAAGCCGGAATATCTCTTGTAGCGTCCGGCTTTTTTTGATAATCTATTTTTATGGGATATTGCCTTATGTGCCAAATCCCGTGCAAAATAAGTGGTTTTAAAGAAAACAAGAATTTATTATAACAGGAGATTTCGGATGTTAAAGAAAATGGATAACAGAAAATGGTTTAAAGAAGCCGGGTATGGCATGATGATCCACTGGGGACTCTATTCCCTGCTTGCCGGTGAGTGGAACGGCAGGCGCAGCGGCAGCTACAGTGAATGGATCCAGACAAACCAGAGGATTCCCATAGCGGAATATGAAAAGCTGGCAAGGGCCTTTAATCCCGTATTTTTTGATGCGGAGGAGTGGGTGAGGTTTGCAAAGGAATGCGGTATGAAATATATGGTGGTGACCAGTAAGCACCATGATGGCTTTGCCCTGTTTCATTCCAAAGCCGATAAGTTCAACGTGGTTGACGCCACCCCCTTCGGGCGGGATATTGTGGGTGAGATCTCGGAGGCGTGCTATAAGCATGGCCTGAAGCTGGGGCTTTATTATTCCCAGGATCTGGACTGGCATGAGCCCCACGGAGGCGGCTATAAGTCCGGACATATCCCCTGTGCGGGAACGGCCTGGTGTAATGACTGGGATTTTCCGGACAATGAAAAGAAGGATTTTAATATCTGCTTTGAAAAAAAGATCTATCCTCAGATCGAAGAGATCCTGAGAAATTATGGGGAGCTTTGCCTTGTCTGGTTTGATGTTCCCATGACCTTAAGCCAGGAGCACAGCCAAAAGATTTTTGAACTGGTCAAAAAATACCAGCCGGATTGTCTGATCAATTCAAGGCTGGGCAACGGGGCCTATGACTATGTTTCTCTGGGAGACAACGAGATACCGGAATCCATGCCCGAAAATATGGATCCCGGGCAGGTTGATATGAACGATATCGGAGGCTTCAAGCCTTCGCCTTACGGGCTTTATGAGACTGCCGCTACCATGAACGACAGCTGGGGGTACTGTGCCTGGGATCAGAACTGGAAGAACCCGGAGGAGGTAGCAGCCATCAGGCGTAAGCTGAACGGAATGGGGATTAACTATCTTTTGAATGTGGGACCTGACGGGCTGGGAAGATTTCCTGTAAGATGCCAGGAAATTTTGAGAGAGGCTGCCATATTATCTGAGCTATAAATTACTTTATTTTTGTTTGATATAAGTCTATAATAGAATTATGGTTATGCACACGGGAAATGAGAAGCCAAAGCTCATTTCCTTTTTAGCAGGGGGGAAAACATGCAGAACGAAAAAAGAACCAAAAAGAATCTGATCTATTTTCCGTTAGGGACCATGGGGAGGGATGCAGTGTACTGTCTGATCAACAGCTACCTGCTGACCTTTGTGCTGTTCACTCATTCGCTGGACGGGGCGCAGCTTGCAGCGATCACCGGGATCATGATCGCTGCAAGGGTATTCGACGCACTCAATGATCCGGTCATGGGTAATATTATCGAGAGGACTCACTCCAGGTTCGGGAAGTTCAAGCCCTGGATGGCCATTGGGGGCGTGACCACCTCGGTGGTGATCTATCTGATGTTTAATATGGAGTTCCAGGGATGGCGCTTTGTGTGGTTTTTTGCACTGATGTATTTCGCTTTCAGCATTACCTACACAATGAGCGATATTTCCTATTGGGGAATGATCCCGGCCCTGGGCTCTGACGCCAACGCCAGAAATCAGTTTACCTCCAGGGCAACCTTGTTTGCCGGTATCGGCGGTACTCTGGCGTCTATCCTGATCCCCATGTTTACCACAGGCTCCGGGGCTATCGGCGGCAGTACGGCGATCGCTTACGGAAGGGTGGCGCTTATGATCGCTGTTCTGGCGCCTTTATTTACTTTGTTTACGTTGTTTGGGGTGGAAGAAAACCGGGAACCGGAATCAGCCGCCGGGAAGAAGGAAAGATTTTCCTTCGGGCAGATCGTTAAGACCATTGGCAGAAATGACCAGCTGGTGTGGGTTTCCGTGATCTTCCTGATCCAGCAGGTGGGGAACGGACTGGTGATCGGCGGGATCGGCTCTACCTATATTTATTTTACCTTCGGATATAACGGAACTCTGTTTTCCCTGTTCAATATGGTAGGTATGGCGGCGACGGCATTTCTGATGATCTTTTATCCGGTGATCTCCAGACATATCCACCGGAAAAAGCTGATGGGACTGATGATGGCCACATCCATTACAGGCTATGCCATGATGCTTCTTTCACTGGCAGTCACCGAGATCGGAATGGTGAAGTTTTGGGTGCTGGTTTTGGGATATATGGTTTCCAATTTTGGGCAGTATTGCTTTTATCTGATCATGATGATTTCCATTATGAATACAGTGGAGTACAATGAGTACCGATTCGGCACAAGAGATGAGGGGATCATCGCTTCCCTGCGCCCTTTTATCACAAAGATGAGCTCCGCATTGATCGTTGCCCTCACTTCCGCCACCTATCTGATCTTTGGCGTCACCGGCTATACCAATCAAATTTCCGATCTGGAACAGCAGTGCGCCCAGGGGCTGATCACGGAAGAGCAGAAGCTGACCCAAATATCTGCAGTGATCTTTGGCTCCGCAGGCGGGAGACAAAGCGGCGTTACGGCAGGACAGAGCATTGGCCTGATGCTGGCTATGACCCTGGTTCCCTGTACCCTGATGCTGATATCCTATCTTTTATATAAGAAGAAATATAAGCTGGATGAGGAAGAGTATGACAGGATCTGCCGGGAATTGCAGAAGGGATAACCTTTTACAGATAATAGAGAGCAGGCTGCGGGCAGGCGTAAAGAAGCGCTTGCCCATGAAAAGGAGAAGCAATGGGAAGAGAAAAGAAATGGCTGACCTATGACAGTACGGTAGGGGAGCTGTATGAGAATCCTGTAGGACATGACGCTCTTGCAAGGGTATTGCTGCAGATGGGATTGCCGGAGAAGACCATCACCAACAAAGCGGTTTCCGGGTTAAAGCTGCGTACCCTTGCGAACCTGACCCGTCGGCAGCTGGGAATGGACTTCTTTGACGCGCTGCTGGAGCTGGTGGGAAGCGAGCAGGATAAACCGAAGGCTTCTAAGGGAAGGATCACGCCGAAGTGGTGGAAGGAAGCGGTTTTTTATCAGATCTATCCCCGCAGCTTTTGCGACAGTAATGGGGACGGGATCGGTGACCTTAAGGGGATCATCAGCAAGCTGGATTATCTGAAAAAGCTGGGGGTGGATGCCCTCTGGCTCTCTCCTGTTTACGATTCTCCTAATGATGATAACGGCTATGATATCCGGGATTATGACAGGATCATGGAAGAATTCGGGACCATGGAGGATTTTGACCGGCTTCTTTCTGAGGCTCATAAACGGGGGATGCGGCTGATCATGGATCTGGTGGTGAACCATACCTCCGATGAGCATACCTGGTATCAGCAGGCCAAAAAACCGGATTCTCCGTACAGGGATTATTACTTTTTCTGTAAGGATGACGGAAGCCATACGCCGCCCAATAACTGGACTTCCTTTTTTTCCGGTTCTGCATGGAATTATGAGGAGGAGACAGACAGCTGGGCATTACATCTTTTTTCCAAAAAGCAGATGGACTTAAACTGGGAAAATCCTGCTGTGCGGGAAGAGGTGATCGCCATGGTGAACCGCTGGCTGGACAAAGGGGTGGACGGCTTCCGCATGGATGTGATCAATTATATTTCCAAGGCTCCAAGGCTTTCTGACGGCAGACTTCCTAATGGAAATGAGACTATTGGAAACCTTATGGGCTTTTGCGGGATCGAGCATTATTACTACGGACCAAGGCTCCATCAGTATCTGAGGGAGATCAGGGAGAAGGCCTTTGAGCCTCACGGGGCTTTTTCAGTGGGAGAGACACCGGGGCTGGGGATGAAAATGAGCCAGCTTGTGACCGGGGAAGAGCGGAAAGAGCTGGATATGGTCTTTTCCTTTGACCATCTGGAAACGCCGGGGCATGTCCGGATGGAGGATTATGAGTATGACCTGAATTATTTCAGGGATTATATGATCGACTGGATGGAAAATTACGGAAACAACTGTTGGATGTCTCTTTTTTATAATAACCATGACAATCCCCGGATGATCAGCAAGATCACCAGGGACGCCTCCTGCCATACTGCCCTTTCAAAGCTGTTGGCGGTGATGCAGTTTACCCTTAAGGGAACCCCTTTTATCTTTCAGGGAGATGAGATGGGACTTGCCAATTATGCCTTTACTTCCATGGAGCAGATCACGGACGTGGAGGCAAAAGGATACTATGCAGAGCACATCGGCAAAGAGCCGGCCGAAAAGGTTTTCGGGGATATCCTTGCCGGGACAAGGGAGCATGGAAGGGTGCTTCTGCCCTGGAATAAGAAGCTTCCGCCTTACCATGAGGGCCTGTATCAGGAGCCTAAGAAGGAGGTGCTTGCCGCATATAAGAGATTGCTTCGTCTGCGGCATGAGGAGAAGGCTCTGGTTTATGGATCCTTCCGTGTGCTATCTAAGAAGAAGGACCGGTTTGTGTATGTGAGGGCGCTTCACGGGAGGGTGTTTGTGGTGGACTGCAACTTGGGAAAAAAGCCCTGCCGGGCCTTTCCCCTGAGGGAGAGCTATGAAGTGGTGTATGATACGGCGGGACCGCGAGGGAATGGGGAAAACGGGAGATTTCCCGCAGACCCGGCAGCAGGAAGAAAAGGGGAAAGAGGCCTGCTGCAGGGATATGAGGCAAGGATCATAAGGATTATGAGATAACAGTTCGGCCTTTGGCCGGACTGTTATGCTATTCGGCTTTATAGTGTTCCGTAAATGATCACCGGAGCGGGAATTGAGCTATAAAACGTTATCATATTTTTTTAAAATAGTCTACACAAAAGTTTTGGAATATGGTCATAGCCGTGTTGAGGTATTTGCCTTTTGGATAGGAAAGATATATGTTACGTTTACAGATGGGATCCTTTAAGTATACCGGTACAATATCGGAAGAAAAAAGAGCCCGCTGTGTCTGATAGGGTAATAGACAGACTGCGAGACCAGTCTGCATAAAACTTCTGTAATTGCTTGGGGCATCGCATTCCAACAGGATGTTTGGTGAAAAACCTGCCTGAAGGCAAAGACTATCTGTTAAGGTGCGAATGCTGGGGCCTGCAGAATAACTGATAAAAGATTCACTTGCCGCCTCTGAAAGAGAAATGGATTTTTTTCTGGCTAAAGGATGGTTCTTATTAACTGCCAGAACAATATCTTCGTGCAGTAAGGGAATATTCGTAAGTTGGTCATATTTTCCAGGAGTTGCAGAGACAACAAAATCATAATCATGTGCCTGCTGCAAATCGTATGTTGCGGCCTGTTTTATGTGAATATTAATATTAGGATATTGTAAATAGAAATCAAGAAGAAGATTTGGCATGACTTTTGTAGCTGCCAGAGTAAGCAATTTAATATCACCACAGGCTTCGCCGATATCACTTAGCTGAAGCTGAAGATTATTGAGAATATTGAGTACCTGACTTATTTCTGTATAAGCCAGTTTTCCATGTCGGTTCAAGACAATATTTTTTCCTACTCGGTCGAATAGTTTAACACCTAAATCTCTTTCTAGCGAAGAAAGGGATTTACTAAGGGATGGCTGTGAAATGTGAAGTGCAGATGCCGCCTTAGATACATTTTCCTGTTTAGCGATTTCACAGAAGTACTGCAATTGTAAAAGATCCATGATTTATATTTCCTTTATATATAGATTTGGAGTTATTAAAATTATGTCATATTATATATTGGACGTTATGTTTATGTCAATGATATATTTATATTAATCAATTTAGATTACAGATTTGAAAAGGAGATTTCATTCAATAAATCAGCTAAGTATGCGGAGGTAGAATATGGATGTATTTCAGGCAATCTTAGACCGACAGAGTATAAGAAAATACGTTATAAAGGATGTGGAACCGGAGAAGCTTGAGAAGGTGGCGCAGGCTTTTAGGATGGCTCCATCTGCGAAAAATTTACAAAACAAAAAATTGCTTGTAGTAAAGGATCAAAAAACAAAAGAATTGATAAGGCAGGCATCACCGAGTAAAGCAGATATGCTAATAGAAGCACCTGCCATATTAATTGCTGTTGGCTATGATAAGGGAATTATGACCTGTGGGCATAGGGCAGACACAATTGATCTGTCTATAGCAATGAGTTTTGCAATATTAGAAGCATTTGAGTTGGGGCTGGGAACCTGCTGGATGGCAAATTATAAGGAAGAGGAACTCAAAGAGGTGCTTGATTTACCAGAAGATGCCAGTATAGTGGCAATATCGCCTATTGGATATGCAAAAGAAATTCCAGGGAAAACAGGACGTAAACCATTGAGCGAAGTGTATGAGTTGAGGGAATAAAAGTATTCGATTGTGGGGTTAATGTAGAAAGGCGTATTCAGAATGAAGAAAGAGATTGAAATAGGAATCAGGAATGGATTTATCAGGGGAATAGAAGAGGAAGGGACGATAGCTTTTAAGGGGATCCCGTTTGCCAAGCCTCCGGTAGGAAAACTCAGATTCAAGGCACCGCTGCCTTATGGAGAATGGGAAGGGGTATTAGATTGTACAAGGTATGGATCAAGGCCGGTGCAGGTGCCACCGCCATGGTGCCTGGATCAGAAGCAGGCAGTTTATAGTGAGGATTGTCTGAATCTGAATGTCTGGACGCCTTCGGCTGACGCTGAAAAAAGACCTGTTATATTTTCAATATTTGGTGGTGGGTTTATGGAAGGGTCGAATTCAGAACTTGGAAGTGAAGGATACCGTTTGGTGAAAAAAAGGAATGTGGTAGTAGTCTCTCCGAATTATCGAGTTGGTGCTTTAGGAGCACTTTATTTGAGGGAAATACTTGGAGAAGATTACAAGGACTCTGGAAATCTCACGCTTCTGGACCAAATCCTTGCATTAAAATGGGTTCGGGATAATATTCAGTTTTTTGGTGGGGATCCTGAGCATGTTGTTATCATAGGGCAATCAGCCGGAGGCAAATCAGTAATGCAACTGATGCTTTCGAAAGAAGGAAGAGGGCTATTCCATGGAGCTGTGGCAATGAGCGGTTCCCTTCAAAGCGTAAAAGATACACAGACAATGCATAATCTTGCGCAGCTGTTTCTAAAAGAATTGGGAATTGAGAAAGATTATCAGCAAAAGCTTCAGCAAATATCGGCAGAGGATATTTTGAAAGCTCAGGAAAAAATGAATCGGCAGTTTTTTAAGGCAGAGACCTATGGTGCAACTGCGGATGGGATTCATTTGCCAATGGATGTGGAAAAAGCAGTCCATGAGGGAGAATTTGCTGATGTACCCCTTATTATGGGGCATACAAAGGAAGAGTTATTTGGAGCGAAGGGCTGTCTGGAAATGGAAGAAGTCAAAAAGAAGCTGTACTGGAAATTTGGGGACAATTATACAGTGGTGTTGCGTCGATATCTGGAGAAACTGAATGTTCCAGACTGCCAGAATGTATGGGACGAAATTGCAACAGAGTATACTTACAGGCAGGCATATATCAGAGTGGCGAAAGAACTGGCGGATTTGGGCAGAAAATTTTGGCTTTACCGGTGGGATTACAGGGGTGGTGCATATGCAAATCATTCGTCTGATAATGAAGCATTATTTAGCAGGACAAACGTTGAAAAATGCGCACATGATCCGGTAATGACAGAAAAGGTTGACCAATATTTTCAGAATATCATATTAGATTTTGTGGAGTACGGGGATCCTTCAACAAGTTTGAATGAACAATGGAAACCGTATACCATAGAAAATATGGAAAGGCTTCTCGTGGATTCTGCTTGTTCAAAAGAAAAATTACCGTTGGTGTATGATAAAGAGTTTCCTTTGCAGGTATTTTCATTAAGAGATCTGTAGAGTTCATCAGGGAAAGGAGATTAGGGAGGAAGCTATGCTTAAGGTACTTGTTCTGTCCGGCGATTACTGGCATCCGGCGGAGATTATCGAACTGGGGATGGAGCCGTTGGAGAAGAAATTGGCAATTACTTATATTCGGGATGCAAAGGATGCATTGACATTGGAATTTATAAGAAACTTTCAAGTGATCGTATGCTGTAAGGGAAATCATATTAATGAGGCCAATTCAAACGAGTGGTTTGAAGAAAATGTTACAGAAGTAATGCCAAAGGATTTTTCTGACTGGGTGGATAAAGGGGGAGGACTGCTTTTTATTCATGCTGGAAACACATACAAGAAGGGAGAAGGCTTTTCAGAGTTATCGGGGAATTATTTTGTAGGACATCCCCCAAGATGTGAGGTGTCTGTAAAGCCTTTGGAACATCCGATCACAGAGGGGATCCGAGAGTTCACAATTCGTGATGAACAGTATCAGATTGAAGTGACAGAGAGTGACGTTGACATATTTTTAAAGACTTATTCTAAGCAGGGGGGAGAGCAGATTGGGGGCTATTCGAAATATATTGGTGCGGGACGTGTCTGCGTTCTGACTCCGGGACATATATGGGATGTCTGGCGCAAGGAGGAATTTTTAGCACTTGTGTATAACGCCATAGAATGGTGTGCCGGAATGAGATAGGAAAGGGCGCGCTGAATCAGAATGGTTATCACAATGGATGATCAACTGTGATGATTATCCATATGTTAACAAATATGCAGAGAAGGAGGGTGTAGCAATGTACAGTAAAATATCGAAGAAAGGAGGGGGAACTTTGAGCAATGAAGGGATCAGCAGAAAAAAAGGTTTTTTCTATGAATTGAAGAGAAAGAAAATTCTGTTTATGATGTTAATTCCAGCCATGGTATTTTTTGCACTCAACAGTTATCTGCCAATGGTGGGAATATATTATGCTTTTACCAAGTTCAATTTTCAGGGAGGATTATTTAAAAGTCCTTTTGTAGGTATGGATAATTTCCGTTTTTTGTTTGAATCAGGAAAGCTTAAGCAATTAACAATAAATACTGTGGGGTATAATGTGGTATTTATTCTGTCAGCTAATATACTGGAGGTGTTTTTTGCAATCCTTTTGAGCAGAGTAGTGGGGCGGATGTTCAAAAAAGTCAGTCAATCAATTATCTTCCTGCCATATTTTATATCATATGTTGTATTGAATGCTGTGGTATTTGCCATTCTGAATTGCGACAGCGGTTATATTAATACAATGTTGGTATCTTTGGGAGCAGAACGCTTTGATTTTTATGGAACACCATGGGTTTGGAGAATTATTCTCGTATTATGCTATTTGTGGAAAAATGTCGGATATGGAACAGTAGTTTACCTTGCCGCTATTACCGGGATCAGTGAAGAATATTATGAGGCGGCCAGGATTGATGGTGCCAATATCATACAACAGATCACGAGAATTACGATTCCGCTTCTTGTACCAACATTTGTTATCTTGCTCATATTTGCAGTTGGAGGAATTATGCGCGGGCAGTTTGATCTTTTTTATCAGGTGATCAGGAATAATGGTGTCCTTTTTGAGGCAACAGATATACTTGATACTTATGTATATCGGTCTTTGAAACAGAATTTTGATGTAGGAATGGGAACGGCTGCCGGGTTATATCAGTCAGTGTTTGGTTTAATCATTATCATGCTGACGAATGGTTTGGTTAAGAAGCTGAATCCGGACTATGCATTATTTTAAGGAGAATCGCCAATGAAAATTTCTACAGAAAAAATTATTTTTAACATGGTCAGTTATCTGTTGATCATAATACTCAGTGCGTTTTGCATTTTTCCGTTGCTTCTGATATTGTCAGGTTCATTTACGGATAATCTGGTATTGACGAGAGAAGGTTACCATTTAATTCCCGTGAAGTTTTCCTTAGAGGCATATCGTACAGTTTTTGAATATCCGCAAAAATTAGTGACCGCTTACGGCAACACAATTATGGTTACAGCAGTTGGAACAATCCTCGGAATAATTTGCGTAAGCATGACTGGATATGTACTTATGAGGCGGGATTTTAAGTATCGCAACAGAGTATCGTTTTTGATTTATTTTACAACGATTTTCGGCGGAGGGATGGTGCCATGGTATGTTTTGCTGTCAAAGTATCTGCACTTGACCAATACGTATGCAGCAAGAATTTTTCCATCGCTGATGTCACCGTTTTTGATTATCCTGATGAGAACGTTTATGCAGTCCAGTGTGCCGGAGGAGCTGATAGATTCCTGTAAGGTGGATGGTGCGAATGATTTTACAATCTATTCCAGAATAGTAATGCCAATCATAACACCGGCCATTGCAACCGTTGGTCTGTTCCTGGCAATCGGCTTTTGGAATGAATGGTATTTGACATCACTTTTTATCAGTAAAAAAGAGTTATACAGCCTGCAGTATTTTCTTTATGATGTTCTGGACAATATAAATTTTGCTAAAGAAATGGCAGCTATCACAGGACAGCCAGCAACAAACCTGCCAACTGAAACGGTAAAGATGGCAATGGTGGTTGTTGTTATAGGTCCAATCATATTTTTGTACCCGTTTGTTCAAAAATATTTTGTATCAGGTATTACTATAGGAGCAGTAAAAGGCTAAAAATAAGAAAGGAAAAACATATGAAAAAAGAGAGTTTAAAAAAATTATTAGCAATTGGCCTTACTATGACCATTGCGATTTCATCCATGATGGGATGCGGAAATACTCAGGAATCATCTGAGGATGCTGGCAATGAAGTAAGAGAAGAAACTTCTGAAGACAGCAACGAAACAATAGCGTCGGAGAATCCGGTGGAGGAGGGTAGCAGTGTGGATTTGTCGGAGCAGGTTAATGTTGTAATTTATGTAACCGGCAGCGAACCGGATCATTTTGATAAGATAAGAGAAAAGCTGAATGAATTAACGATGCGGGATTTAAACTGCACAGTAGACTATAACTTCTTTAATTCTTCTGACACGCAGCAAAAATATATGATGTTGCTTAGTTCGGGAGAACAGATAGATTTAATATATAGCGGCAATTGGCTGAATTATTCTTCCTATGCGATGAGAGGTGCTTTTGAGCCTATAGAGGATCTGGTAAAGGAATATTCGCCGAAAATCTATGATTATATAGGAACTGCAGGATGGGATTCCGCTAAAGTGAATGGAACGGCATATATGATCCCATGCTTATGGAAGGAATATAATTTGTTCAGTATAACCTACAGGGAAGACCTGAGAAAGAAACATGATCTTCCTGTTCCGGACAGTGTGGAAAATATTGAGAAATATCTTCAGGGAATTAAAGATAATGAACCGGATATCATGCCTACGCTTGAAGGAGTACAGACTGCAGTTGCAAATTTAGGATCCTATTTCAGGGCTATTGAAGTATTTGATTCAAAGTATAACTGGGTCGACTGGCGTATGCCTTATGGAATCTATATTGATTATGATGATCCGTCTCAGACATATAATTACTGGGAAAGTGATAATTTCCGCGAGGATATGAAAATCATGAAGAGATGGGCGGATGCTGGATTTTGGAGCAGGGATGCATTATCAAGCGATGAAAATCCTGAAGATGTAATGCTTTCGGGAAAATCTGCTGCACAGTTGGGAGTTGCAGGAATCGGTTCAGGAGTAATGTATACGGATCGTGCTAAGGAAAATGATCCGAACACAGAGATGGAATTTGTTTCTATCCCTTATTGCTACGGGAAGCAGAGAAGCGTTTCTGTTGCACCTACGCAGAATGGAATCAGTGTTCCTATCACAGCGCAGCATGCTGACAGAGCCATTGCGCTCTATGAAAAGATTTTGTTTGATGAAGAATATTTCAATCTGATCATGTATGGAATTGAAGGGGAAGACTATAATGTCGTGGATGGAAAGTATGAAAGTATTCCCGGAGGTTACGGCAGAGAAGCATCAAGACTATGGTGTGCAAGAACGGATGAAATGTATATGCCTACTATAGCTGATGAAAAGGGCATTGAAATGAAGGAGCAGATCGCCAAGTATGAAGGCCCCAATAAGGTGGGAGGGTTTGTTGAGGATTACACACCTTATCAGATAGAAAGAACAGCGCTTATGGATGTTGTGACCCAATATTTGATCCCTATTCAGGCGGGTATGGTTGAGGATGTGGATGCTGCTATTGACGATTTCCTGGAAAAAGCCAGAGCAGCGGGACTTGAGAAGGTTCAGGCAGGATATCTTGAGCAATATGAGGCTTATGTTGAGTCGATGGATAACTGGTCAAGCTGGTCAGAGTGATCGTTTTGGGCAAGACATTTTTCAGGTAACTGGGAAGTGTCTTGCTTTCCATCAATAAGACGATTCGCGGAGCATGATGGCATTTGATAAGGAGGGAACATGCAAACAATTGAGAAAACAGAGCATAGGGAGGAAGCTAAAAGGGTACTTCTTTCGTTTGTTTTTATATATCTATTGTATATGACATCCAGAGCAATTTTTAATCCTTATGTTACAGTGTACTTGCAGGAGAAAGGGTTTGCAGTAGAAAAGATTGGGCTGGTTACAGGAGCGAATTCTTTTATGCTTATTATAGCTCAGCCCTTTTGGGGAATCATTACGGATAAATTGCAGTCCTCAAAATATACACTGGTTATTTGTATGGTGATTCAGGCTGTTTTTTCAGTGGCACTGGTATTCAGCAATACATTTTTTGCCATAGCAGTTTGCTTTTGTATGTACGGTTTTTTTTCTTCGCCGGAGGGACCGCTTTTAGATACATGGTGTTTGAAGAGTCTGAAAAAGGTAGGATATCAGAATTCCGTGGGGCAGATGAAATTTGCCGGATGTTTTGGCTATGCGTTGTCCAGTGTTCTTGCTGGCTATGCGATCGCCAGTTATGATACTACGAAGATACTGCCTGTGTATTCCTGTATTCTTTTTTTTATTGCGGTCTTTCTGTTGGTGGCCAAAGTGGAGTCATGTGAAGGTAAGAAAGAACCATCTCCCAAACTTATGCTGGGAAAAATTATAAAGGATACACATTTTATATTTTTTCTGGTGATCATTTTTATAATGCAGATACCTCACAGGGCTGCCTATACTTTTTATCCGTTATTAATTTCTGAACTGGGAGGCGGCAAAACCTTTGTAGGATATACCAGTGCGGTGATGTTCTTGTCTGAAGGAATACTTTTATTTTTTTCAAAAAAATTATTAAGTCGCTATCGTCCAGGTAATATTATTATGTTTTCAGGTATATTTTTTATTCTTTGGCAGTTGTTATACGCTGTTTCCAGAGAACCATGGCAGATAACAGTTGCAGCTGTACTGGATGGCCCATCTTATGCGCTTTTTACAATAGGAATTTTATATTTTCTTGATGAAATTGCGCCTTCTGACATGCGAACGACTTATCAGACGATTACATATGCGGTATATTTTGGATTAAGTGGAATTGCTGGAAACAGTATCGGCGGATGGATATTGGGGAATTTTGGATTTCGTTATCTGTATTTAATTGGTGCTGCAGTAATAGGAGTGGCAATGTGCGGATTATACTTGATGAATCGATTAGAAAAAGGAAAGGAAAATTAGGTGTGAATAAGATTGTCTTTATTACAGGAGCAGACAGGGGGTTAGGATTTGCTCTGGTTAAGGATTTTTTGGACAGAGGCTATAGTGTTTGTGCGGGACAGTTTATGGCAGAATGGAAAGAATTAGATGCGTTGAAAAAAATATATAAGGAAAATCTGTTTTTGGTTCCATTAGATGTTTCCGATCTTGATTCAATTAATCAGGCTTATGAGCTGGTATCGGGTAAAGTTGAGAAAATAGATATATTGATCAATAATGCTGGAATTTCCGGTTCTGCAGGAGATATTATGTGTTTGGAAAATGTTGAAAGAGGGCTGCGGATTTTCCAGACAAACTGTCTTGGGCCGCTGGCAGTAGTGAATACGTTTCTTCCATTGATGCTGAAAGAAGATGCTTATAAAAGGCTGTGTTTTATTACATCAGAAGCAGGGAGTATCAGCGTCTGCCATAGAGAGGATGGATTTATTTATCCTATGTCTAAATCAGGACTTAATATGACAGTCAAACTACTGTTTGAGCAGCTACGGGGAAAAGGATTTACTTTTCGTTTATACAATCCGGGATGGATGAAGTCGTATATGTCCGGAAAGAAAAGCACTGTGGGAAAAATTGAGCCGGAAGAGTCCTCAAAAGTTGCAATTAATTATTTTGTCAATGATTTGATACATGAAGATGTTCTTAAGGTTTATGACAACAACAGAATGGTATGGCCATTCTGAAACATACGAATGGAATCACATGGAGAATAAAAATGAAACAGAATGTTATTTTGTCAGGGGCAGATAACTCGTACATGAAAGGTCTTGCAACGGAGTTTAAAAAGCAAGGACACAATATAGTAGTTGGAGCAGAGAAGGCGGATATGCTGATCTTTTGCATTGATCCGGATGAATGTGGGCAATATGATTATAAAAAACTGATGCATAATTATGAATTATATGGTTTAGGACTATTGAGTACCATCAACGCTTATTTACCATTAATGAAGGAGGGTGGAACCAAAAGGTTGTGTTTTATAACAACTTTGCGTTCAAGTATGAATCATATGTCAGGAAATGACCATTGGGAGAGGATTATTGCTGCATCATGCAATATGGCAATCCGTATTTTATTCAATAGGCTGGCAAAGGAAGGCTTTACATTCAGAGTTTTTGGAACAGAAGATTTCAGAGAAGATTCGGCGTCCTACGCTATGGACTATTTTTTACAGGACAGAAGTCTCGAAGAGGAATCCGATCTGCATTCAGACGAAAAAAGACTGGTTTTAAGAGATAAGTATGAGAGAGAGTATGCCTGGTAACAAGAGGAACTAAAGTGTTACAGAACGAAGAGAATTTGTATTTTGAACCGCAGGATAATTTACCCCTGCGGTTCGCTGTTTTTTAAAGATGGAGCAGACAATACGTAACACACAGACATTTCATAAACCGTTCACAAACATTTCACAATACAGCTTTAAACTGTGTTCATGCATTCGCGTTCAAACATATATCATGCATATGTAGTAAACGACATGACAAATTTATAAGGAGGAGCCTATGGACTACCGGCATGAATGGAAGCACGAGATCAGCGCATCCGACAGGATCGCTCTCCGCCAGAGGCTGGGGGCAGTGGCAGAGCCTGACCCTCACGCGGTTGACGGAAAGTATTTTATACGAAGCCTTTATTTTGACGATCTGCAGGATACGGCTTTGCGGGAAAAGATAGACGGCGTGAACAGACGGGAAAAATTTCGCATCCGCTATTATAACAGGGATACATCTCTGATCCATCTGGAAAAGAAAAGCAGATGGAATGGCCTTGGCAGGAAAGAAAGCGTAACGCTTACCAGGGAAGAGGCCCAGGCGATCGCAGAGGGAAGGACGGAGTGGATGATGGCGTCCGGAGAGCCTCTTTTGCAGGAGCTGTACAGTAAGATAAAGACAAAGGGGTTAAGGCCGAAGACGATTGTGGATTATGTGAGGGAGCCCTACATATTCCGGCCCGGAAATGTGAGAGTGACTTTGGACTATGATATCCGAACCGGACTTTTCTGCACGGATTTTTTAAATCCTGGGTGTGTGACTTTGCCTGCAGGTGATGATACGATCATTCTGGAGGTAAAATGGGATTCCTTCCTGCCTTCTGTTATAAGAGACGCGATTCAGCTAAAAGGACGGCATACAACGGCTTTTTCCAAATATGCCGCCTGTCGTATCTATGGATAGAGAAAAAATAAAATCAAAAGGAGAACAAGATCATGAGTTTCAACGATATTTTCAAATCCGGCTTTCTGGAGAATGTGACCAGTGTCAGTCTTCTGGATATGACCATCGCACTGGTATTGGCGTTTTGCCTTGGGGTGTTTATTTTCTGGGTGTACAAAAAGACCTTTTCCGGGGTAATATATTCCTCCGGGTTTGGCGTGACCCTGATCGCGCTGACCATGATCACTACACTGGTGATCCTTGCAGTAACCAGCAATGTGGTGCTTTCCCTAGGGATGGTAGGCGCCCTGTCCATCGTGCGTTTCCGGACAGCGATCAAGGAGCCCTTGGATATCGCTTTTTTATTCTGGTCCATTGCAGCCGGGATCGTGCTGGCAGCCGGGATGATACCGCTGGCGGTCTTTGGCAGTGTTCTGATCGGGATCACATTGCTTATCTTTGCCAATAAGAAATCTCATAGGAACCCTTATATTGTAGTCCTCAAGTGTGAAGGTCACGAAAGCGAGCAGCGGGCCATGGAATATTTAAAGGAAAAGGTATGCCGTATGACGGTGAAGAGTAAGACTGCAGAAAAGGGAGCAGTGGAGCTGAATCTGGAAATTCGGTTAAAGGATGATAATACAGATTTTGTAAATGGACTTGCGGAGCTTTCCGGGGTAGGCAGCGCCGTGCTGGTCAGCTACAACGGAGATTATATGGGATAAGGGCACCTGCGGAGGAAATGATTTTATGGCAACTCACAAATATATTGACAGGGTTTGTGTGGCTGTAATCCTTTTTGCCATTCTGATAACGGTGATCTTTATGAATAGCGGATCCCTGGGAGTGATAGCGGTTTCCGCCGGGGCAGGATATACGAACCGGTTGTTTGATACTTCCCGGGTTCATACCATTGATATTGTGATGGAGGACTGGGAGGATTTTATCGGGAATTGTGAAAGTGAGGAATATTCTCAGTGCGCGGTAGTGATTGACGGGGAAGAGAGCAGGAATGTGGGAATCCGGGCAAAGGGGAATACTTCTCTTTCCAATGTTTCTGCTATGGGAAGCGAAAGGTACAGCTTTAAGGTGGAATTTGATCATTATGACAGTACGCAAAGCTACTTTGGGCTGGATAAGCTCAGCCTGAATAACCTGATTCAGGATACCACCTATATGAAGGATTATCTCACTTATCAGATGATGGGGAGCTTCGGCGTGGATGCTCCTCTTTGCAGCTATGCTTATCTTACGGTAAACGGGGAGGACTGGGGGCTCTACCTTGCAGTGGAAGGGGTGGAGGAAGCCTTTTTGCAGCGCAATTACGGCAGTAACTATGGGAATCTGTATAAGCCGGACAGCTCGGATTTTGGCGGAGGCCCGGGGAATGGAAGAGGCTTTCGTATGGATGAGTTCATGGAGTCTGACAAAGCGGACAGTGGGGATGCAGAACCGGAGACAGATGGTGGGCCGGGAAGAGGATTTCCGGAGCCTGAGATGGGTGAAATGCCTGCCGGAAGATTTCCAGAGCCCGAGACGGACGGAATGCCTGCCGGAGGATTCTCGGGTGCTGAGATGGGTGAAATGCCTGCCGGAAGATTTCCGGAGCCTGAGCCCGGCGAAATACCGGGCAGAGAAGGAGGCAGGCCGGAATTCGGCAAAAATCCGGGCCAGCCGGGAGGAGACCGCTCCGGTGGAATGGGAAGCAGCGATGTGAAGCTTCAGTATATTGACGATGATCCGGACAGCTATCCCAATATCTTTGACAATGCCAAGACAGAAACAGATAAAAAAGATAAAACCCGTCTGATCTCTTCTTTGAAAGCCTTAGGTGAAGGCGAAAGGATAGAAGAGGTGGTGGATGTGGAGGAAGTTATCCGGTACTTTGTAGTCCACAATTTTGTCTGCAATGGGGACAGCTACACGGGAAGCATTGTCCACAATTATTATCTGTATGAGGAGGATGGGCAGCTTTCCATGATCCCCTGGGATTATAATCTGGCCTTTGGCACCTTCCAGGCAGCGGATGCCACCAGCATGGTCAATTCTCCCATTGATACGCCTGTGACCGATGGAGGCAGGCGAAGCGGCGGAAAAGGAAATCCCGGCTTTCCGGGAGCAGGAGGGCAGGAGCCTTTTGCGGGAGAGGCTGTGGAAAATGAGGAGAGCCGTCCCATGGTGGACTGGATCTTTGCCGAGGAAGCATACACGGAACAATACCATCAGTATTTTGCGGAATTTTTGGAGAGTATGGACCTCGAAAGTATCATAGAGGATACGGCAGAGCTGATCGCGCCTTATGTAAAAAAGGATCCCACCGGGTTTTATTCCTATGAGGAGTTCGAAGCCGGAGTGTCTGCTCTTAAGGAGTTCTGCAGACTGAGAAAAGAGAGTGTGAAGGGACAGCTTTCCGGACAGATCCCGGCCACCGACTCCGGTCAGGCCGAAGATCCTGCGGCGTTGGTGGATGCATCCCATCTGGATCTTTCTGATATGGGGAGTATGGAAAAAGCAGGCATGGGCACAAGTATGGAGAATGGGAAGATAAATACTTTCCACTCACACGGAAATCCGTTATAATCATAGTAAATCAGATTCGGGTGAATGTGAAAGGAGAAAGGTATCATGAGTTCGGAAAGTAAGATTTTACAAAGCAAAAGAGTATGGGTGGGCGGTCAGTTTATGGCAGCCCAGTTGGAGATCGGGGACGGAAAGATCCGGCGTATTTATCCCTGGGGGACCAAAAAGGCGGATGAGGATTATGGAAGAGAGCGGATCCTTCCGGGATTTATCGATGTCCACACCCATGGCTCTTATGGCTTTGACACCAATGATGCAGAGCCTGCAGGTCTGCGGGACTGGATGAAGCGGATTCCGGAGGAGGGGGTAACGGGGATCCTGCCCACCACAGTGACACAGATGCCGGAGGTACTTACCGCGGCGGTAGCCAATGTGGCCGCAGTGGCTAAGGAAGGCTATGAAGGCGCAGAAATCCTGGGGATCCACTTTGAAGGCCCTTATCTGGATATGGATTATAAAGGCGCTCAGCCGCCGGAGGCCATTGCAAAGGCTACGGTGGAGGAGTTCTGCCGGTATCAGGAGGCGGCTCATGGCATGATCCGGTATATTACCCTTGCGCCGGAGCATGATGAGGATTTTGCCCTGACCAGATATTGCCGCCAGCACGGAGTGGTGGTGAGCATGGGACATTCCGGAGCAGATTATGAGATGGCTCTGATGGGGATCGCTAATGGGGCTATGAGTATGACCCATGTGTACAACGGCATGACGGCTTACCATCACAGAAAGCCCGGTCTTGTAGGGACGGCACTGCGGGTACGGGATATTTACGGGGAGGTGGTCTGTGACGGGTGCCATTCCCATCTGGCGGCTCTCAACAATTTTTTTGCGGCAAAAGGGCGGGACTATGCCATCATGATCACAGATTCTCTGCGTCCCAAGCATTGTCCGGCCGGAGGAGAGTATGACCTTGGCGGCCACCCCATTGAGATCGGAGAGGATGGGCTTGCCAGACTGAAGGGTACGGATACCATAGCAGGCAGTACCCTGAAGATGAACCAGGGGCTCAGGATCCTGGTGGAGGAGGCCATGGTACCTTTTGACGCAGCGTTGAACTCGTGTACGATCAACCCGGCCAGAGCCCTGGGGGTAGACGACCGGAAGGGAAGCCTTACGGCAGGCTGCGACGGGGATATTGTGGTGCTTTCAGATGATTATCAGGTGATCCAGACTTATTGCCGGGGAAAGGCTATGCTCTAAAAGCATTGGGGGATAAGAATGAAAATAGTAATCGCTATTGATTCTTTTAAAGGAAGCCTTTCTTCCATGGAGGCAGGCGAAGCGGTAAAAGAAGGGATTTTGCGTGTGTTTCCGGAGGCGGAAGCCCAGATCCGGCCTCTGGCTGACGGCGGTGAAGGGACGGTAGAAGCATTGACCGCGGGAATGGGCGGTGTGATCCAAAAGGTTACGGTGACGGGTCCTTTGGGAAAGCCGGTAGAGTGTAAGTATGGAATCCTTGAGAGAGAAAAAGCAGGCAGGATAGAAAAAACTGCTGTCCTTGAAATGTCCGGCGCCGCAGGCCTTACTCTGGTACCGGACGGGGAGCGGAATCCTCTTTTTACCACTACCTGTGGAGTGGGTGAGGTGATCCGTGACGGGATCCGAAAGGGATGCCGGCGTTTTCTGGTGGGGATCGGCGGAAGCGCCACCAACGATGGAGGCGTCGGGATGCTGCAGGCTCTTGGCTATGAGTTCCTGGATAAGGAAGGAGCGCAGATCCCCTTTGGAGCCCGGGGATTGGAAAAGCTGGACAGGATCATGGATTCTCATGTGCTGCCCGAGCTGAAGGAGTGTGAATTTCAGATTGCCTGCGATGTAACCAATCCTCTCTGCGGGCCCCAGGGCTGCAGTGCCGTATACGGACCCCAGAAAGGGGCGGATGAGCAGATGATCCAAAGGATGGACGCATGGCTGGCTCATTATGCGGCTCTGGCGGGAGCGCAGTTCCCCAAAGCCAATGCCGATCAGAAAGGCGCAGGGGCGGCAGGAGGACTGGGCTTTGGTTTCCTTGCCTTTACCAATGCAGAATTGAAGCCGGGGATTGAGATTGTTCTAAAAGAAACCGGGCTTGAGGAGGAGATCCAAAACGCCGATCTGGTGATCACCGGCGAGGGAAGGATGGACAGGCAGACTGCCATGGGAAAGGCTCCTGTGGGTGTGGCGAAGCTGGCAAAGAAGTATGGAAAGACAGTTTTTGCCTTCGCAGGCAGCGTGACAGAGGATGCAAGGGAGTGCAATGAGCAGGGCATCGACGCCTTTTTTCCGGCGGTAAGGGGCGTTACTACCCTGGAGGAGGCCATGAAAAAGGATAATGCGGCGGCAAATCTGGCGGATACGGCAGAGCAGGTATTTCGCTGTTATGGGGCTGCTCTCAGGGCTGTTACGCGCTGAGAGAGCCTGCGTTATAAACAACGGGCTGTACCTTTAGCAGGCAGCCCGTTATATGCAGGTATATGAAGCTTATTCTTCCCATACGATCATGCAAAACCGCTTCTTCTGAGATTCATCCGGGGTTTTCAAAAATCCGTTCTTCCACAAAAGATACATGGAGGAACCCTGGGGACTGAAGGAGGTGAGAATATGCCTGCGCTCGTTCTCTTCAATAAAGGAGGGGATGAGATGGCTCATTTCCTTTCCGTATCCTTCAAATATTTTTAGCGCATGATCATCATCAAAGTGCTTTTTGGCACTTTTCTTAAGGAGAGTCTTGAGATCAGCCATCTGCTCCTTTGTGAGATAAGGGATAAGGAGCCGGGGGATCTGGTCTGTCACGGACATGATCCCAAGCCGGGTAAGGTGGGCGATCAGACTCTTGTCATAGTCGTTGGGGGCTTCTCCCTTTTCCAGAAGAGACCTGATCCTTTGAAGCTGCTTCAATTCTTCCGTCTCAAGGGGCCGCCAGTGATCAAAGATCTGCAGGTCATAGGCCAGGGAATTCACGTTATCCGCAGTCCTTCTTTTGATTCCAAAGTCGGCTCCTATACGGATAAATTCTCTCAGCTCCGGGTCAGAACAGTCTGTTTCCGAAGGCATCGGGGCCGCCAGATAAGCATGGACCCAGTGCTGGGAACCGTCCTTCCGCAGAGGGGCGGCGTGTGTAAGATGTCGCCTTTCGATGATCTGATCGTCTATCTGGGCGGTCTTCATGGAGATGAACACCGGAAGGATATTCCACATCAGTTCATCATCCCCGACGTCAGAGCCGGTAAAGGAAAGCTCGCGGATAGCAGGCAAAGCGGCCTTTACGGTTTCAAAAAACTGCCTGGCCAGAGGAAGGATATGCTGGAATCTGTAGGTTTTATCTGCAAGGTTAAAGTTTTTATCTCTTATGAAAAAATTGGTCTGAAATTTCTTTTTTTGAACCTTTTTCAGGTAATCCATAGCCAGAAGGCGTTCAATCTTATCTTCCAGATAAATGGCGGCAACGCCTAAGGTGCGCGCGATCTCTTCAATATCCATAGGCTTTCCATAGCATGCATAGCAGATATTCTGCACCAGGACGTCAGAGCAAAGGCCGTGCATATCAGGGCTCTGGGTCCAGCCATGGTGTCCCACAAGCAGGCGTATCGGCTGGTAAATCGTGTTGGTTTGATCCATAGTTAACCTCTCTTTCAAATCGATCCGGGTTTGTCTGAGGTGCCAGCGGACAGTAGCGTGAGATATTCCCATAAGATCAGCGATTTCCTCTCCGGAGAGGTTGTCGTAGTAAAATCTGATCATGATATCACGTCTGGTCCGGCCAAGGAACATGATCTCCTGGCGGAGCCTTACGTATAACTCCTTTTCCAGATACTCCTTTTCGGGCGTTCTTGCGTCCGCCAGGTGTAAAAAGGCGTCATCTCCCTGAAGGGCCAGCCGGTGGGGCTTATTCCTGCGCAGATAGTTCGACCAGGTATAGCAGCAGACCCGGTAGATCCAGGAATCCGGGAATGCGATATTTTTTTCTTCCAGGGGCATGCCGCACAGTACGGTCAAAATCTCCTGGGCAAGATCCTCCGCCTCATAAGGGTCGCTTGTTTTGGAAAAGGCAAAGCCCATGATCTTTTTGGCGTATCGCCTGATCAGGTCGTCTCCTGTGTCCATTGTTTTTCACCTCGTTTGATCCATTAAGTTGGTCTGTCATCCGTTGTTAACATAAGGATAACTTGCAGAGCGTGTTATCCGTTGTTTGAGTACTCAATATATAAGTATCGGAAAAAGAAGAAATGTTGGTAACATAGTTGGTGATATTTTTGTGGTTGTACAATTTTTTTAAAAAGCATATAATGATTTAAGCGTCAAAAGATATTACGATAGGCATTAAGCAAGCAAAGGAAGGAAAAAATATGTGGAACGGAAAATTAAAAGCTGTGACATTCAGCTATGATGATGGCGTTGTGATGGACAGGAGGCTGGTGGAGATCTTTAACCGTTATGGGATGAAGGCGACCTTCAATTTAAATAGCGGGATGTTCAGCTATGCAACTTGCTTTGAAAAGGAGGGCGTGGAGATCCATCGCATGAATGCAACAGAGCTTCCGAAGCTTTATGAGGGGCATGAGATCGCGGTGCACTGCCTGACCCATGCCGATCTCCCCAAGTGGGATGATGAGACGGTTTATAATGAGATCCGTCTGGACAAGCAGAATCTGGAACGGATATTTGATCGGGAGATCTGTGGTATGGCCTATCCATTTGGAACCTATGATGAACGTGTGATGAAGATTGCGGCAGATTGCGGGATCAAATATGCAAGAACCGTAGAAGAGACCGGAGACTTTTCCATCAGTGGGGATCTTCTTGCCCTGAAAGCAAGCGGACACCATAACAGGAAGAATCTGTTTGACATGATCGAACGCTTCCTTGCCCTTGAGCCGGGGGAGCCTCAGCTTCTGTATATCTGGGGACACAGCTACGAGTTTGAGGTGGATAAGAACTGGGAGCGGATAGAGGAAATCTGCCGCTTATTATCAGGAAAAGATGATATCTTTTACGGCACCAACAGCGAGGTGTTGCTATAGGTAACCGTACTCATTTGACTTATGGAACTTTACTTATTATAATAGGGATTGTTTACTGGAAATAGTTTGAGATTAAGTAAGAAAGAAGGAATTGCAATGACGAAAATTGATATTGTGTCCGGATTTCTGGGCGCAGGGAAGACTACTTTGATCAAAAAGCTGCTGGCAGAGGCGTTGGGAGATACAAAGGTAGTGCTGATCGAAAATGAATTCGGGGAGATCGGTATTGACGGAGGATTTCTCAAGGAAGCCGGTATTGAGATCAAGGAGATGAATTCCGGCTGTATCTGTTGTTCGCTGGTAGGAGATTTCGGCACTTCTTTAAAGGAAGTGATGCATACCTATGAGCCGGAGAGGATCCTGATCGAGCCTTCAGGGGTCGGGAAGCTTTCTGATGTGATGAAGGCAGTGCAGGATGTGATCGATACAAAGGAGGTTGCCTTAAACAGCGCCGTTGCCGTTGTGGATGCCTCCAAATGCAAAATGTATATCAAAAACTTCGGGGAGTTTTTTGTCAACCAGATCGCTCATGCGGGAACCATAGTGCTCAGCCGTACAGGGAATATTTCGGAAGAAAAGCTGGATAAATGTATCGCATTGATCCGGGAGCACAATCAGAAAGCCACGATCATCACCACTCCCTGGGAGGAGTTGGATGGAAAGGATATCCTGGCAACCATAGAAGGGGCCGGGGACTTAGAGGCGGAGATGATGGCAGAGCTTGCCGCGAACCGCAACAGGGAAGAAGAGCATGAGCATCACCATCATCATGACGGGGAAGAGTGCGGCTACGGTCATCATAACCATCATGGGGAGGAGTGCGGTCATGAGCATCATCATCACCATGAGGGAGAGGAATGTGGCTGTGAGCATCACCACCATCATGGGGAGGAGTGTGGTCATGAGCATCATCACCATCATGATGAGGAATGCGGTCATGAGCATCACCACCATGACGAAGAGTGCGGCTGTGAGCATCACCATCATCATGATGAGGAATGTGGCTGCGGCCATCACCATGATGAAGAGTGCGGTTGCGGCCATCACCATCATGAGGGAGAGCACCATCATCACCATGCGGACGAGGTGTTTACCAGCTGGGGAATGGAGACGCCTGCGGCATACGGGAAAGAAGAGATCGCCCATATCCTGGAGGAGCTTGAGAACGAGAGCGCGTATGGCTTTGTCCTTCGGGCAAAGGGAATGGTGCCGGGGAAAGACGGCGGATGGGTATACTTTGACTATGTGCCCGGAGAGAGCAATGTACGTGAGGGCAAGCCGGATGTGACCGGAAAATTCTGCGTGATCGGTTCCCAGCTGAAGGAAGAGGCATTAAAGGCTCTTTTTGAGAGCAATAGAGCATAAGAAGCGGAAAGGCATGGTTATTATTATATGAAGCCTGTTTATATCATAAATGGCTTTCTGGAAAGCGGAAAGACGGAATTTATTACCTTTACCTTAGAACAGCCCTATTTTCAGGTAAGAGGCAAAACTCTTCTGATCGTTTGTGAGGAAGGGGAAGAGGAGTATGACGAGGAGCTTCTCAAGGAAACCCGCACGGAGCTGGTGTTGATCGATGAGGAAGAGGATTTTAATTCCGCTCGTTTGTTGGAGCTGGAAAAGAAATACCGGCCGGAGCGTATCATTATAGAATACAACGGCATGTGGAATTATAAGAAGATGAAGCTTCCTTTCCACTGGAAAATCGAGCAGCAGATCACCATTATAGACGCCTCCACTTTTCCCATGTATTTTACCAATATGCGGTCGCTCCTGGCGGAGATGTTGCGTAAGTCGGAGATGATCATCTTCAATCGCTGCGATGAGGTTGAGGATCTGAGCCTTTACAGAAGAAATATTAAGGCCATCAACCAACAGGCAGAGATCGTGTTTGAGGGTGCAGAGGGAGAGATCAATCAGATTTTTGAGGAGGATCTGCCCTATTCTCTGAATGATCCTGTGATCGAGCTGGACAACGAAGGCTATGGGATCTGGTATCTTGACAGCCTGGATAATTTAGAGCGTTATATCGGAAAAACAGTGCAATTTGTCGGAATGGTGTTAAAGCCCGGAAATTTTCCCAAAGGATTTTTTGTGCCGGGGCGTATGGCCATGACCTGCTGTGCAGACGATATGGCGTTTCTGGGCTTTGCCTGCGAATACAATGGGTGCGGAGAGCTCTCCGATAAGCAATGGGTGAAGGTGACCGCAACGGTGGCAAAGGAATACTTTGCGGACTACGGCGGAGAAGGCCCTGTGCTGAAAGCAGTCAGCGTGGAGAAGACCAAAGCTCCCAAAGAAGAAGTGATCAGTTTTATGTAAAAAATACAGGGGTGAAGTTACATGTATCAGTATTCCGTTATACAGTGGCTGTTTTTCTTTTATTTTTATTGTTTTTTCGGATGGATCTTTGAATCTACATTTGTTTCCTTAAAGAGCAGAAAGCTTGTAAACCGCGGGTTTATGCGGGGGCCGTTCCTTCCTATATATGGAAGCGGGGCTATTATGATGTTGGTGGTTTCCATGTCCTTTCAGGATAATGTTTTCCTGACCTACATCGCAGGATGTATTGGAGCCACCGCCTTAGAGCTGGTGACCGGAATCCTTATGGAGTCCCTTTTCAAGGTGCGCTACTGGGATTATTCCAACCAGAGGTTCAATTATAAAGGGCATATCTGCCTTTCATCCACTATCGCCTGGGGATTTTTGACTATACTGATGACTGAGTTTGTCCATAAGGGAGTGGAGCAGGTGGTGTTCCTTATCCCTTCCGGGATAGTCACATTGGTTACGTTATTTCTTACGGTTTGTATCAGCGTTGACTTTGGGCTTTCCTTCAAGGCTGCTATGGATCTGCGGGATGTACTCATCGGTCTGGAAAAGGCAAAGGAGGAGATGGAGCGTATCCAGAAGCGGCTTGACGTGATCATTGCAGTTGCCAATGATGAGATTGAGGCTTATAAACAGGAGAGATCTCTGAGGATTGATGAATTGACAGAAAGCATTGAGGAAAAGTTCGCTTCCTTAAAAGAGCGTTTCAGGATAAGCCCTCCGGAATTCATGGCAGATGCGAGAGAGGAGATCATGGAGCTGCGCAGCAAGTATTCTGTGGAAAAGGAGCGGAGACGGCGGTTTAAAGGACTTCGGGATTTCTACCAGAGAAGCCTTATAAAGGGCAATCCGGGTATGTACTCCAGACGTTTTGAGGAGGCACTTGAGGAGCTTAAGAAGGCGGCTGACGAGTGGAAGAAGAAATAGACGGAGCCCGGCATTGGATCCGGCGGGAAATTCCTATCCAAAATATTAAAAATATTTTTAAAGGAAATTTAAAATAAGTATTGACGAATCGCGTCATAAATGGTAATATATCATTC
This sequence comes from uncultured Lachnospiraceae bacterium, assembly GCA_947382625.1. GTDB lineage: Bacteria > Bacillota > Clostridia > Lachnospirales > Lachnospiraceae > Suilimivivens. The sequence continues at coordinate 31,116 of CANDAG010000009.1, read as the reverse complement.
GTGGCGTGAGTCAAGCGGAAGTGTCGGAACTGGCAGACGAGCAAGACTAAGGATCTTGTGAGCATTGCGCTCGTGTGGGTTCAAGTCCCATCTTCCGCAGCATTAAGAAGAAACCTTTAAATGAAAAGGTTTCTTTTTTTATTAACATAAGGATGGCTGGCGGAGCCTGACATCCGTTGTTGTCTTCGCTCTGTTGCAGACATAATAAACTGCTCAGGGTTTATATTTGTTTCTCCTTTCGTTTCTGTTACTCCTGAAAGTCCGTTTACTCCCTGCATGATCTGAATTACATAACTCAATTCATCTTCTGGAACCCTTTCCATCATTTGTTTAGCTCCTTATTATGTGCTTTGCGTTCAAAAAGCTTGCACAAATAGGTAAAAACAAATATAATAAAATAAAAATAAGAATAAACAATTACAATCATGCAAATGAGGTGTTAACTATGTTTATGGAAGAACGTCAAAAGGACATAATTAAAAAAATAAACGAAAGGGGACGGATACTGGTATCAGAAATTCAAGAATATTATCAGATTTCTGCGGACTGCGCAAGACGGGACTTAAGGGTATTGGAAAGCAAAGGATTACTGCAGAGAACACATGGAGGCGCTATTGCGATTCATCCAAAAGAAATTTATCCTGCTCCAACATATAATCCAATAGACATAAAAGAAATACAGGCGGATTATTTGGCAGTTTCCAAACGAGCAGTCGAATATATTGAAAACAAGGATGTCATTTATATTACCACATCTTTAGTTGGATATTATATGGCTGAAAATTTGCCGGAAGATGTAGAAATTACAGTATTGACAAATTCCGTTACCATTGCAGAGGTGTTGCGGAAGAAAATGAATATATCCGTTATTTTGTTGGGAGGCGAGATGTCCCATCGCGGTCACTGCCATGATTTTTACACCATTCAAATGGTAAAAAATATCCGAATAGATAAAGCGTTTTTGTCGCACACAGCATTATCTTTGGATTTTGGGGCTTCCATTCATGATCCCGCCGGTGTGGAATTTGGAAAAGCTGTTATGAAGAATAGCAGGGTGAATATTGGGTTATATCCGTCCAAGAAGATAGGGAAAAATTCCATTCATTCCGTATGCAGGATAAACGAATATGATTTACTGATTACGGACAGCAACATATCTGAGGATTTTCTGATACAGGCAAGAGAACTCGGGGTGATTGTAGAAACAGTTGATTTGGATGGAGTGTGAGCGAATGTATTGTATATTAGTGACGGGAATGCCTGCAGCAGGGAAAAGCACTATGGCAAAAGCTATAGCGGAAAGGTTGGGGCTGCCTGCTATTTCAAAGGATGCAATCAAAGAATTTTTATTTGACAATGTTGGCTTTCGGTCGAGAGAGGATAAAGTAAATCTTGGAATTGCCAGCATGCAGATTATGTATTATGTCGCAGACCAGCTTATGAAAGCAGGACAAGCTTTTATCCTAGAGAATAATTTTGAATCTGCAGAACATGGAATAAAAAATCTTATAGAAAAATATCAGTATTTTGCTTTGACAATTACATTGACAGGCGATTACAAAGTGATTTACCGGCGTTTTCTGGAACGGGAAAGCAGTCCTGACAGGCACAGAGGGCATGTTGTGAATGATTGTTATCCGGAAGATAGAAGGAGCAATCCAGAGGTGCTAAGATCAACATCTGTTTCTTATGATAATTATGTGCATGGAATAAAGCAAAGAGGATATGATGCTTTTTTAGTCGATGGAAAACAGATTAAAGTTGATACAACGGATTTCTCCAAAATTGATATGGAGGAATTATTTTCACAGATTGCGGCATGGAAGAAGGAAATCAGGAGCGGAGGAAATGATAAGCTACGAACCGTTGTGGGAGACAATGCGACAAAAGGGAATAACAACTTACGTAATGATTAACAGATATGGAATACCTTCAAGTATGTTACATAGCTTGAAGCACAACGGAAATATTAATATGCGCACTCTTGAAAAGCTATGTAACGCTCTTAATTGTACGCCGGATCGTATTGTGGAGTTTGTAAAAGATGATAAATCATCTCCGTTTTAACTGTGTATCAGCTAAATACGGGCTTATAAGTATACATTGTAAGCAACAGGCAAATATGCTATGATTAAGTATGTAGATCAGAAGTTGCATAGGAGAACTTTATGAAATCAAGTAATAAAGATGATGGCTGGTTAACTGGAAGACTATATTTCAACAGAGAAGATAAAAGAGTAATTATCAAAAGACCGCGAAGCGGTTTTGGATATACAATGAATTTAGGAAATAAGTGGACCTGGATATTTAATATTATTGTTGTAATTATCACAGTTATATTAGTCAGCGTTCTTTAAGACTATGATTGTGCCGTACTTACTTTGTCCTGAATGGATTTGTCAGCTTTGCGATAATCTTCCCATTCTTTGTAATATACTATAAATGAGCAAATTTGAAATTTTACCAAAGTTGTAAAAAATGGCCTAAAAATAAGACATCAATACCTTTTTAGGTGTATACTGTTTTTGTCAAAGAAACAAATAACCTGCAAAGGATGATATCTTATACAAAACAGTATATATGATTCCAGGATTCTTTACAACTGCTTAAAACAATTAAATTTATGCCGTATCTTCCCACAGACTGCCATGAAACATATTCTGGCCATCCTTATATCCGTCTTTTCTGCCGGATACCATGGGAAAACCGTTGATTTTGAAAAATACAGTCCATGCCACCGCACTACGGTTGCCCATTTTCCTTTATGGAGGATATCTGTTCTTTTTCATTATTTTTGAAAGCATTTCAATCAGTTTGCTAATTCCCATATGTTTTGTGTTATACTATGTCATATGATTTTGTTTTCCTTATTTTCCCTTATCAGGATTTATAATGTCTTGTGGTAAGATATAATATAAGGGGAATTTTTAAGGGAAAGCTCACCTGTGATAGGTTCAGTGTTTTCAAGGATTAGGGAAGCTTTTAATACTATGCAGAGAATGTTTTTAGCATTAATTGTTATATACTATGGAGGAGAATATGGAAAAGCAAGAGGTAGGTTTTGTAGTGAATGATGAATACAAGAAGTGGATTGCTTCAATTAAAGATAGAATAAAAAGCAGTCAGATTAAGGCTTCAGTGAAAGTAAACAAAGAGATGCTGGAACTTTATTGGCATATTGGGGAAGATATTGTTAATCAACAGCGGTATTCAAAATGGGGTGATGGTCTGCTCCGCCAGATGAGTGTTGACCTGAAAAAGACATTTCCTGATATGTCAGGTTTTTCAGAAACAAATTTAAAAACAATGCGCTTATGGTATCGTTTTTACGCAGATGCGGTAAATGGTCAACAAGTTGTAGACGAATTAAGCCCTGATGATATTTTCAGACTTATAACAGCAATTCCCTGGGGACATAATCAACGTATTATTTTTAAATGTAAAGACTTGCGAGAAGCGATTTTCTATGTTCAATACACCATCGAAAATAATTGGAGCCGGGATGTATTGGAACATCAGATTGAAAGCAGTTTATATGAGCGCAGGGGAAAGGCAATTACAAACTTTAAGGATAAACTTCCAGCCGCCGCATCAGATTTGGCAATACAGACCTTAAAAGATCCATATAGTTTTGACTTTTTAACTATGCGTGATGACTATGACGAAAAAGAATTGGAGGATGCTCTGGTAAATCAAATAACTCAGTTTCTATTAGAATTGGGAACTGGATTTTCTTATGTTGGGCGTCAGGTCCATTTACAGGTTGGAGAACGGGAATTTTATATTGATCTGCTGCTGTATCATATAAAATTGCATTGTTATGTTGTCATAGAGCTGAAAGCAAAGCGGTTTGAACCGGAATATATTGGAAAATTAAATTTCTATGTTACTGCAGTAAACAAACAACTAACCGGAGATGGTGATAACCCTGCTATTGGATTGCTCATTTGCAAAGACAAAGATAATGTAGTGGCAGAATATTCCTTAGAAGAAGTTTCACAACCAATTGGTATTGCAGGATATGAATTAAGAAATGCTCTGCGTAAAGAATATCAAAGCAGCCTTCCAACGATAGAAGCATTAGAATCTGAGGTCGCAAAAATGGTAGGTACAAAATAGTCTGCAAGCTGTAGACTATTTTGTATTCTTGATTTCCATTGGTGTTTTTAAATCGTTTTTTGAAAGCATTTCCATCAGTTCACCATACCTCATTATAACAGCCAATGTTTCCCTTAGAAATCAACAAATCACAATCGGAATTTGTAAAAATCGATGTTTGCGTAAGTTTACAAAATATACGTTATGCGATATAATTTTTATCATAATGAAAGGAGTATTTTATGGAAAAAGTATTTTATGTAAAAAATGATAATTTGAATGAAGTAAATGAAGTACTTGCAAAAGGTGGTAAGGTTAAAATGATTTCAACAGTTGCTGAGTCATTAGCCGGTCGTGGAGAAAGTGCCTGCAGTTCCGTGAAGTAACTTTATCGGCAATCCATGATTCAACAGGAGAAGGAGAGATCATTCGACAATATAGCTACAAGGGGATCAAATAATTGTTTCACACATTATTCGCACCTGTCAAAATACAAAAGGAAACATGATTTCTTCTCCTGCGGAGAAAACAGACTCTCCTGATGCTTCGGTAACTGTGAAGCTTGCGCCGTCCCATCCGTTAATTTTGATAATTCCTTTTACACTTTCATCATATGATATGAAATCCAGTTCTCCGTTTCCATTGTCAACAAAGGTTCCTTTTATTTCCCCCAGTCTGTAAATAGAGATAATTGCTTCATCATCTCCTGATGGTCCCTGCTGGGTGATCAGAGAGCTGTATACGCTGCCGGTTCCCTGATTGTCTATAAACAAACCGTACTTTGTTGATCTGTCTGGCATGACAAAGGATTCACCGTTTACCTTTGCCAGCTCATTTGCAAGAACATAAGCTCTGTTTTTGGTGATCTCCTCCAGAAAAGAATTCACAAGGAGAGGATATATGCTGCCGTTTTCTTCGCTGGAGCCAATGCTCATTAATGTCACTTCTTCCTTCATGTCGATCCAGTTTCTTTGTTCTATAAGGATATTCTCCTTTGTCTGCTGATCGGCAGAATTGCTGAATCTGTTCCAAAGGTTATTTAATTCAGTATCCCATATTACGAAAAACCATCTGGAGGATGCATTCATTTCTCCTTGGGTTTGGGCTGACTCAGCTAATGGTGTATACTTTTGGATAACCGTCTCGATATTCTCCAATTCTTCCTGCAGGGAAGCAGAGCCTGATACCACATGGTCAACATCCGCCCTGATCTCCTCAGAATAGTCATAGGTAAAATCCATTTCGAGCTTGTCATTCAATTCGGTATCACTGTTTTCTCTGCCGGCAGAATCGGATGGTTCCTCGACAATTGGATCAGACACTGAATCAGATAAATCCGGCGATTCACCCTCCGGAGCTTCCGCTGTATCTGACTCTGTCTGTATCGGCATACTTTCTGATTCTTCAATTCCTTGTCCTGCTTTGCCGCAGCCTGAGATTCCCAATAAACCAAGTATCGCAATCCATACAATTATTTTTCTTTTCATTTGATTTTATCCAGCCTCCGGAATATGTATTTGCAGGAAAGTTGCCTGCCCGACAACGTGTATTATACGCTTCAATCGTGAAAAAGTCTATCATTTGCTAACTTGAAATAACAGAGGAAAGTAAGTATTATAAAATTGTAAGTACGCACACTTGTTGCTCTGGCATAACATTATGGGGTATAAATATGAAGTTATTATCTTTTTTGCACTTTGCCGCCTTTGGTATCAAAACAATCCTTTTCAGAGAGAAATCTCCAATTCTTGGAACTGTGATCGTTACAGATAAATGTAACTTGCATTGCAGGCATTGCTCTGTCAATAATATTACTGCAATCGTTCATCCGTATCATCAAATCCGTCAGGAAATGAAACAGTTATACGGCATGGGCGTACGCATTTTATTTTTCTGTGGAGGTGAAACGTTTCTCTGGAACGATGGCGGACGTACATTGAGGGATTTAGTCATCGAAGCAAAAGATATGGGATTCCTTATTGTCAACGTAGTTACGAATGGTACATTTCCCATTGACCTTCCGGAAGCAGATCTGATTCTGTTGAGCCTGGACGGAGATAAGCATCGTCATAATGAAATCCGTGGTGATACCTACGACACCATTATGAAAAACATTGGAAACGCTACCGCAGATAATATCTGCTTTTACATGGCGATCAATCAAATTAATAAAGATTGTGTACGGGATGTATGTTTAACCGCTCGTGATGCCAAAAATGTCCGGGCCGTATCTTTCAATTTTCATACGCCATATCCCGACACAAAGGAGCTGTCTTTGAGCCGGGATGAGAAGGCCGGGTGCTGTGATACAATAGCCCGAATGATGAAAGAAGGCGCACCGGTGTTCAACCTGAAAAGTGCGTTTCCATATCTCATTGAAAATAGCTTTCCTACGCCTTGTCATCAGTGTGTCGTAATGGAAGACGGAAAACTGTCCACCTGCGGGCGCTGCATAGAGGTGCCCGGTCTTTGTGACCAGTGCGGATACTTTTTTGTCGCTGAATATACACTTTTGTTCAAAGGAAATCCCAAAATAATTTTTGAGATGCTTCATACATACTTGAAGTACATTTAGGAGTAATATGAGCTTTATTACAGGTTTGACAAGAATGTGGCTTACCCGGACGGTGCAGCCATTTAAATTCAAAAATGAATATGATCAGATACTGCCGTTTGCTGAATGTGAAAATCTTGGGATATATGTTCACATTCCTTTCTGCAAAAGTATCTGCAATTTTTGCCCTTATTGTAAAGTACTGTATTCTGAAGAGTTATGTGAAAGGTACATAGATTCTTTGATTCAGGAAATTCACCTTACAGGCGGTCTGCATACAAAAAAGAAAGCGGTAACCAGCCTGTATTTTGGAGGGGGAACGCCGGCGCTTGTGGCTGGGCGCATAAAGGAAATTATAGATGCTGTTAATGAATACTTTATCATTACCGAAGGAATCGGGGTGGAGCTTCACCCCGATAATGTGAACGAGGAAGTATTGCAGATTTTGAAGGATGCAGGCGTAACAAAAATCAGCATCGGCATACAATCATTCTGCGGTAAATATCAAAATATTCTCGGTAGAAAGAAGATTGATACCTCTGCAATGATGTCTGCCCTGGCAGCTGTTTCTTTTGAAACCGTTTCTATGGATTTTATCTTTGCGCTGCCCGGACAAACCTGTGACGATCTGAGCTCTGATATTGATCAGGCTTTTTCATTAGGGGCAAACCACGTTGCTATATACCCATTTATTGATTTTACATTTACAGAAAGTCCTGTTTCGGCAATGCCCAGGAAAGAAAAACGAGAATTGCTCGATGCCATTACGAAATACTGTTTGAGTAAGGGATATTCACGCAGTTCTATCTGGACCTTCTCAAGCGAACCGGATGCAAACTACTCCTCGATGACCAGAGATAATTTTCTCGGATTCGGTTGTTCTGCCACCAGTTTGTTAAAAGAACAATTCAAAATCAATACTTTTGATGTGGAGTCTTACTGTGAAAGAATTCGTTCCGGTAAACTCCCTACATCTTTGACGATTCGTTTTACCAGGCGGCAGAGAATGATTTACTGGTTATTTTGGACAGCATACAGCACAAAAGTGAAAGCAGGTGATTTTGAAAAATTCTTTGGTGTGTCACTGAAAAGAATGTATGGCTTTGAAATTTGGATCGCAAAGCGATTGGGTTTCATCAATGAACATGGTGGTACTTATGAGATGACGCTTAAAGGTGCTTTCTATTATCACTACTATGAAAATTTTTATACATTATCTTATATCGATAAGATGTGGGGGATCATGCGAAAAGAAGCGTTCCCCGAACATATCGAACTGTAAAAGGCTGATGGGCGCGCGATGTCAGATAACAGGAATTGCAGGCTTCTTTTTGTTACCCGCCATATCCACAGCATTGATATAATATAAGTAATCCTGAATGCCCGGAGTTGCCTGAAAATTGGGATTGCAGCAACCGCAGCGCCATATGGTTTTTCCGTTAAGCTCATAGGATATTCCTGAAGCGCAGGTTCCCGAAATCCGGTTAGCGCACCCGTTGTCACTGTTCATAAAATTATCGATAACGCTTTGAGGACATTGTTTCATGTATGCAAGGACCTGATCCATATTTTTTATTCGGAAGTAAAGCTTAAATTCGGTATCTATGCTTGTGATCCAGAAATCGGCGTTGGTATTTCTGTTACGATCGCTTTCTTTTTTGTAATATCGGATCTGGGGACCTTCGTTCCAGTCCTGAAAATTATAACAGTAATTTCGCCTTATCAGCTCCTCATGAATTAACCGGGCAGTTTCCCTGTCCTGCCTGGAAGGAAACAGATCGGAAACATAATCAACATCACCACCGTATTCTATTGTATCCCAATTGCTCTCAAACAGCTTATAATTCAATCTGCAAAAATCATGGAATCGGTTTGTCTTGTGTGCTTTGGCCGCCAGAATATGCAGTACTGTGATCACATTCTTATTATCAGGAGACGAAATGATAATATCCCTGCCGCTTTTTAGCCTGCCGTTAGTAAGTCCATCTGTGACGATTCCGTAATTACGCAGTATTTCCAGATATGAGCCGATATTTGTGATTTTCAGCGTCTTGCACTGTTCTTTGAGTTTATTGGCTTCCATACGAAGCTCACTGTTTGACAGCAGCTCGCCTGCGTAGCCAAGCACATAAAAAATCTTCGCATATTTATAGGATTCTTCTCGTGATGATCTTGCTTCCCTGGAGAAATAATCGTATTCATTCATATCGTAGACTGGCAGAATCATACCTGCGGGATCACTGAGTATATCCTCATAGCAATGGGTGAATATTTCGTGCAGCCTGTCAAATCCGCTTTTTAATTCCTCATATGAGCAAATCGCCGTATAGGTTTCATGTATGGGAAATTTATCCGGATAAGAGATCAATTCCTTTTTTCTAAGCTGAGACCAGCGTTCTATCCAATATTTCATCATGATTTCCTTTCTTTACTTATTGTACTTTAAATACCACGTTTTCATCTTATTGTAGCAATTATTGTTCCGGAATTCCATATCCGGCAGGTTGTTTTCTAAAGGAAAATTTAACTTATGATTGAGTTTCATATGATACCTGCGTACAATGGTAATTGAACAGTTCGCATTTTGGAAGGGGGAAAGAAACATGAGAAAAGTCATCTTATTTATTGCAATGAGTCTGGACGGTTATATTGCGGATCGTAATGGCAGTGTTGACTGGCTGCATGGACAGGGCAGCGATGGCGAAAACATTGATGTGTATTCGGAGTTTGTGAAAGGTATTGATACAATTTTGATGGGATGGAATACCTATCATCAGGTCACCACAGAGCTTTCTCCAACAGAATGGGTATACAGTGATTTTACAACCTATGTGGTCACGCATAACGAAATGGATTCTTCCGAACAGATCCGCTTTACCCGTGAGAGCCCTGCCTGTTTAGTGAAGAAACTAAAAACAGAAGCCGGAAAGGATATCTGGATCTGCGGAGGAGCGAATCTGATCCGGCAGCTTATGGACGAGGATCTCATCGACCAATACTATATTTCCGTTATTCCAACTCTTTTAGGGGCAGGTATCCGGCTTTTTGAAGGCGTGGAAAAAGAAATAAAACTGAAGTTACAGAGAACGCAGACGTATAACGGAATAACAGATCTGGTTTACACTCGCAGATAACTAAGAGCTAGAGGAGGCGGCTTATAATGAATATCAGAATAGAAAAATATGATCCCCGGTATTGGGAGGAAATATGCCGGATACACGATTCGGCAAGAATGAAGGAATTAGAATATGCTTCGTTAAAGGAGGCTTTCCTGCCGCTGGAGATCGCGGCAGAAAAAGAGGGGCTGTTTGAGTATAAGCATATCGATGTGGCATTGTTGGATGATCATGTGGCAGGCTTTTGCGCCTATTCTGAGGAGGAAGTGGCATGGCTGTATGTTTCGCCGGAAAAAATGCGGCAGGGCATTGGAAAACAACTGGTTGCACATGCACTGAATACAGAAAGATCGCTTTGCTGTGTGGAAGCTTTGTTTGGAAATGAACCGGCTAAAAGGCTGTATGAATCTTTTGGTTTTGCAGTAAAGGAAATTCTTTGTGGCAGAATGCCCGGGAATGAGCAGTTTCAGGTAAAAGTCTACAGTATGTATCGGGATATTCCCAAATAGTTGTTGGGACCTCCGCCCGATGTATGGATACAGATAAACATTAACTATATGAAATACAAACGCAGGTCGGAAGTGCTGAAAGGAATCTAAGGAAAGAAGCTTATCAGCTTTGGGACAAATCAGTGCAAACAAGAACAGGATTTTCAGAGCGGGATCAGCTATAATCAGTGCATACAAGGGGGAAAACAAGATGTCGGTACAGCAGATACAGCAGGCAATATGCTATATGGAAGAACATATCTTTGAGGATATAAACTATATTGAGGTTGCCCAAAGTGTGTATATGTCAGGCTACAATTTTCATCGGACATTCAGTTTTATTACAGGAATGACGGCAAATGAGTATATCAGAAAACGACGGCTTACATTAGCGGCCTGCGATCTGCAGACAACGGATCTTTCGGTGGCCGATGCAGCATATAAGTATGGCTATGAATCGCCGGAAAGCTTTTCTAAGGCTTTTTCGCGGTTTCATGGATCAACTCCCAGTCAGGCTAAACGAAAAGGTGCAAAATTTCACTTGTTTAATCCACTTGTAATAAAAATAACTTTGGAAGGTGGTAGTATTATGGATTACAGGATTGAACACAGAGAGAGTCAGAAATTTATTGCATTGGTAAGAGCTTTTCCCAACGAAATCAGCAATGATGACAATGACCACAGCATTCCTGATTTTTGGACAGAATGTTATGACAGAAACCTTATTGAGCCTGTGAAGCTGCTTCGTGTGGAAGGAAAAAGAGACTTGTACGGTTTATGCAGTCCGGTGAAGGACAGCGAGACCCACTTTAATTACGGGATCGGTATTATGATTGATGAGGATACCGATACTGCAAATCTGGAGTATTTTACTCAAAACGGTTATTCTGTGTGGAAAACGGAACCTGCCGACTATGCAGTGTTCAAATGCTTTGGCCCTGACGGGGATTGTCTGGGTGAAACCTGGAGTAAGTTTTTCAAGGAATTTGTGCCCCAGACAGGTTATACGCAGACGGACGATACGGACTATGAGATATACTTTGAAAAAGGGGAAAGAGGTCTGTTTTGTGAATTATGGGTTCCTGTTAAAAAAGTCTGAAGATTCGGTCAGGTGAACCAGGGATCCAAACAGGGCGAATAGTATGATAGAAGGACAGGAGCAGGAACATGGATACAGTAAAGCTGAAAACAGACAGACTTATATTAAGAAAATTTGAAGAAAAAGACCTGGAGGCCTTGTACCTGCTCCTGAAAGACGAGGAGGTAAACCGGTTTTTACCCTGGTTCCCTATCAGAAACCGGGAAGAAGCAAGGTGTTTTTGGGAAAAACGATGGAAGGATCGCAAATATAGCTTTGCAATATGTCTGAGAGAAGATGATGAGCCGATCGGGTATGTAAATGCCGGGATGGATGACAGCCATGATTTTGGCTATGCGCTCCGCAAAGAATTCTGGCATAGAGGAATCGCCACAGAAGCAGGCAGGGCGCTTACCTGGCTGCTGAAAGAAGACGGTGTCCCTTATATTACGGCTACTCACGACAAAAATAATCCCGGAAGCGGCAGCGTGATGTGCCGGTTGGGAATGAAATATTGTTACTCCTATAAAGAACAGTGGCAGCCAAAGGATATTTTGGTTACCTTCAGAATGTACCAACTGAATTTTGACGGACAGGAAGACAGAATTTATCAAAAGTATTGGGAGCTTTATGAGGAGCATTTTGTGGAAACAGGTGTATAAAAGAAAGCGATCAGCTTTAGAGGGGTTATGATGAAAATAGAAAACAACATTTTAAAATATTATCTGAGAAACGTTTATTTCATTACGGGTACGGCTTATGCAGGGAAATCCACTATGGTCAAAATGCTGGCGGATAAATACGGCCTGATCTGCTGTGGTGAAAATTATCATTCTGCAGTATCGGATATTATTGCGGAACCGGATGTTCAGCCGGATCTTTGCTATATGAAAGGGCTGACGGACTGGAAGGAATTTGTCACCCGTTCCCCGGAAGAATATGAGCGCTGGATCTTCAGCACGGGAAAAGAAGCGGCAGAATTTGAGATCGCGGAGCTCATTTCAATTTCGAGGGATCAAAAAGTAATTGCAGATACCAATATTCCCATTCCTGTTTTGAAGGAGATTTCAGATTACGATCATGTTGCGGTCATGCTTTCACCGCAAGCTATGAGCGTTGAGCGTTTCTTTGACCGCAGTGATCCGGAGAAGCAGTTTCTTCTTAAGGTAATAGAAAGCTGTGATGATCCGGAGGCTGTTCTGGAAAACTACAAAAAGGGACTGGCCCTAATTAACAGTAAAGAGCATTATGATGAATATGCACACAGCGGTTTTTTTACCCTGACCCGTAAAGATGATGGAAAAGATACCCGGGAATATGTATGCGGACTTCTGGCGGATCATTTCGGGTTGGGCTGAAGATTTCATTGGCGTGGTGAGAGTATAGCGGAAACTGTTTTTAAAACCGGAGATAACGATACAAAACATAACTAAGGAGGAGTTTAAATGGCAGTAAAAATTTTAGAGGTAAAAAAAGAGAGCTGCCCGGCCGCACGATTGATCGGCAGGAAATATCAGGGCAGTGCGAATTGGGGAGAATGGTGGGAAAACGATTGGTTTACCGTATTGGAGAAAAATCAATGCCTTCCATTTAACGGAGACGCTTATATTGGTGCGGTACGCGTAATAGACGGCATGCCGGAGCGTTGGATAGGTATGTTTTTCCCGGTAGATACGGAGGCTCCGGAAGGCTTTGAATACGTGGATATAGCGCCATTGGATTATGCTGTGTGCTACCTGTATGATAAAGAAAACAGTAGCGATTTTTATACCATGGATACACATAACAGGTGTCTGGAGGAACTGAAAGCCTATGGTTTTGAACGCAGGGAAGATGACTGGTGCTTTGAAAGATATAGCTGCCCGGGATTCACAACGCCGGATGAGAAGGGGAATGTGATCCTGGATTATGGGATTTCCGTAGTTTGATATGTTAAATTGTTATAGACTTAAAAGAAAAAGGAGCAGGCTTAAGATTCACAAAAGCCTGCTCCTTTTGTTAACATAAGGACAGTTCGTGGGACCTGGTATCGGTTGTTTATCAGTGGAAAGTATCCACACTATAATCCCTGTAATGGAATCCAAACCATCTCCCGGGCATATCACCGGGGAAACGGGGGGCATCAAAGGTGCGGATCCTCCCATGATCATCCAATGCGTCCGGCGTGTACCTGGCAGTGTGGGAAAGCAGCATCCCCGCAAGATGTGCCTTGAGATCTGCAAATTCAGGGATTTCTGACAGGTCGTGTTGCTCCATGGGATCTTTTTCCATATCAAAGAGAAGAGTATGGTTTCCCACAGCGGAATAAATCAATTTATAATTTTTCTCCATGACACAGAAATTCCGGTTCAGGCTGTTGCCGTAAAAAACTCTGTCAGAGGGTAGCGGCTTTTGCAGATCTGCGCCGGATACTTTTACTTTGGGAGTGACGCCTGCCATGGAAAGGATGGTAGGGTAGAGGTCTCCTAAGTCTGCGTAGGTCCGGACGGAGATATTGCGGGCAAGCTCCCGACCCTGGGGCAGCATAATGATCAGCGGCACGTGGGCACTGCCCTCAAAAAACAGGTTCTTCTGGGACATATGGTGGTCTCCTAACATTTCTCCATGGTCAGAGGTGAAGATGACCCAGGTGTTTTTGAAGAGATCATGCTCCCTCAGCGCACCAAAGATTCTTCCCAGAGCATAGTCGATCTGGGTGATACAGGCATAATAAGCGCGGCGCACAGCCTGTTTCTGGCGCTCACCCAAAAGGTGCATGTTTGTGTTCTCATAAGCCCCTGCAAGAAAACCCTGAGGGGTATCCTCCAAAATGGCAGACCAGTCTCCGGTCACAGGGGGAGGGAGAGGGATATCTTCATACAACGCCCAGAAATCCCGGCATGGGTCAAAGGGCGGATGGGGCTTTGTGAAGCTGGTCCACAAAAAGAAGGGACGGGTAGGATCCCGGGTTTCCAGAAAATCAATGGATTCATCAGCAATCCAGGTAGTAATGCTGTCCTTCACATCTACTGTGGAGATGACAGGCTCCATTTCACATTCTCCAATCCCGTGGATTTTGGGGCGGTTTTCCTGAAAAGCGCCGTCATAACGCCGCATATAATCCAGAGGAAGCCGCATTTCTTCAAAGCCATAGTGGGCGCGGGCTGGCTGAAAGTGCATCTTACCCTTTGCACAGGTCTGATAGCCGGCGTCCGAAAGTGTGGCGGGCAGGGTGGAACGTTCTTCCATGCAGGATTGCATAAAGGATTCGTGGGTAGCGTTGGAAACCACGCCGCTTTCGTATCCTTGTCTGCCTGTCATGATCGTAGTACGGGAAGGTACGCAGATGGGGCAGGAAGCATAGCAGTTTTTATAGCTTACTCCCATTGCTGCCATATAATTGAGATGGGGCGTAAAAATACTCTGGTTACCCCAGGCGTTAATGGTGTCAAAACGTTGCTGGTCTGTGGTGATCAGCAAAATATTATCCTTCATGGCAGTCTCCTCCTTATGGTCAATACATGTATCAGTACACTTCCTTTTCAGATAATAGTATATCATCCACAAAATCCCCGGTCTATCAGGCAAATGTTAGTTATCATATCGTAAAAGCTATATTCCTGTAAAAAAATAAAAGAAAAAGCGCGAAAATTGAAAGAAACAGGCCTTATGTGTGAAAAGTGCACAAAACCACAGGGGGAAATTATACATTTGAACTAAGGTTTTTATACTGTTATCTAAAGAAATATGGATACCAGGGAAAAATTAACTAAGCTATAATAATAAAAGATAAGTTTAGAGAGATTATAAAATAAGAGAGGAGGAGACAGTATGGCCAAGAAGGAAGGTAAAGTGAAAGCAAAAAAAAGACGTTGGAATAAGGACGATACGGAATTGACCTTGCTCGCGCTTCCTACAACGATCTGGTATTTTTTGTTTTGCTTTTTGCCTATGTTTGGCATCATTATTGCGTTTAAGGATTTTAAGATTAACGGTGGTTTTTTGAAAAGCTTTCTTACCAGTAAGTGGGTTGGCTTCAACAACTTCAAATTTTTATTTTCCACAAGAGACATATGGATGATCGTAAGAAATACATTGGCTTACAATATTGTATTTATCATCCTGGGGATCGTAGTACCTGTAGCCGCCGCAATTGCCATTGGGCAGCTTCACTCTAAGAAGCTGGCAAAGGTTTATCAGACGGCAATGTTTATGCCGTATTTCCTGTCCTGGGTCGTGGTAACGGCTTTGGTATGGGCGTTTCTCAGCTATGACAAAGGACTTGTCAATAATACCCTTGAGGCCATGGGAATGGAAAGGCAGCAGTGGTATATGAAGCCGGCGATGTGGCCGCCTTTTCTGGTTTTTATGAACCTGTGGAAAGGAGTAGGCTATGGGATGGTGGTATACCTTGCGACCATCACAGGCATTGACAAGAGCTATTATGAGGCAGCAGGGATTGACGGTGCTACGATCTGGCAGCAGATCCGCTATATTACCCTTCCTTTGATGAAAACAGTGATCATTCTGATGTTTATCATGAATGTGGGACGTATCTTCTATTCCGATTTTGGTTTGTTCTATCAGGTGCCAAGAGATTCGAACTCACTCTACGATGTGGTATATACGTTAGATGTGTACGTGTATAAGCAATTGATGACTTCTACCACAGGAATGTCGGCGGCAGCAGCATTTGTCCAGTCCGTGGCAGGCTGCATTACGATTCTGACGGCAAATGCAGTTGTGCGGAAGTTTGACAGGGAAAGTGCGATGATTTAAGTATGAAAAAAGCGTCTTGAATCAGCTCTGCGCACTTGCTGCGCTGAGCGTGTACGCGCCATGCTGCAAAGCAGCATGTGTGCATCCAATACTTGTGCCCGCTTTATCATGAACATTTGCGTCTGGGGCAGACATGGGCACAAGTATGAAACAAAACAGCGAGGAGGGAAGATATGGATTCTGTAAAGATTCGGAAAAGAAGGAAGGATGAGCCGGACGGTTTTGACCGTTTTAACCGGGTTTCCAACACTGCCAACATTATATTAAATATTATATTTTTGCTGATGGCGCTGCTCTGTATCATACCGGTTCTTCTGGTGGTAGCGATTTCGTTTTCAGCAGAGGCCTCCATTACGGAATACGGCTATCGGTTCATACCGAAGATTTTCTCCTTCGAGGGTTACGAGTTTTTGCTCTCTCAGGGGAAAATGATCATACGCGCCCTGGGAGTATCTGTTTTTGTGACGATCGTAGGAACGGCGTTAGGGGTGCTGCTTACCACGCTGATGGGATATGTACTTTCGCGCCCGGGATATAAACTGAATGGATTCCTTACCATGGTAGTGTTCATCCCGATGGTATTTAACGGTGGTCTGGTATCTACTTATTATGTAGTAAGCCAGCTTCTGGAACTGAAAAATACGGTATGGGCGTTGATCCTGCCCCTTAGTGTTTCCTCATTTAATGTGGTGATCTGCCGTACATTTTTTAAGACCACGGTGCCGGAATCCCTGATCGAATCGGCAAAGATGGATGGGGCCAGCCAGTTTACGATTTTTTCAAGGATCGTGCTGCCGATTTCCAAGCCGGTGCTTGCAACTATAGGATTGTTCCTTTGCTTTGCTTATTGGAATGACTGGTATCAGTCCATGCTTTATATTGAGGATTCCAAGCTGTATTCCTTACAGGCGCTATTAAATGCCATTCTGACAAATATTCAGATGCTGGCCAAAAATGCCGCTACGGTAGGGTTGGGGGCTGCAGAGATGCTGGCAAATATGCCTCAGGAAGCGGCGCGTATGGCGATCGTGGTGATCATTGTGGCGCCGATCGCCTGTGCTTACCCGTTTTTCCAAAAATATTTTATTTCCGGTCTCACTTTAGGGGCGGTAAAAGGGTAACAAAAAGGATATCTACCGGTACATGGGCTTTTGATTTTTGGAAAAAGGCGAATGGGCCGGAGGATATAGAATGGCCATTGATCCGGCCAAAAACACAAAAAAATAAGGAGGATTAGCATGAAAAAGAAAAGCTTAAGTAAACTGTTTGCATTAGGGATGGCTGCGGTCATGACAGCCGGACTGCTCGCAGGCTGCGGCGGTGATTCTGACAGCGGAAGCGCTGCCGATGACGCTGCTCCTGCGCAGGAGGAAGCAGCCCAGCCCGAAGAGGACGGGGCGGAGGAAGAGGCGCCTGCTGAGACAGAAAGCGAGGATACCAGCGCGGCATCAGGGGAGGTTCCCACCCTGATCTGGTGGACGGTAGGCGGAACACCTGCAGATGATTTTGATGATGCAATTGCCCAGATCAGTGATTACACAGAGGAAAAGATCGGTGTAAGGCTGGATGTGAAAATTGCAGGCTGGAGTGATTATGATTCCAAGATGAATACCATTGTCAATGCCGGAGAGTATTTTGACATCATGTTCACCAACAATACAAACTACAGCAAGTTTGTAAATTTAGGCGCTTTTGAAAACATCAGCGATATGGTACAGAGCGTGACGCCGGAATTATACAGCTTTATCCCGGAAACACTCTGGAGCGGCGTTCAGATCCATGGCAACGTGTATGCAGTACCTACTTATAAGGATTCTTCCCTGACACAGTTCTATTATATTGATGACCAGTATGTACAGAAGTACGGTATCGATATGGCTACAGTGAAGGATATGGCATCCCTTGATCCGGCAGTACGTGCGATCAAGGAAGGGGAAGGAAAGAGCTTCTACCCGATCAAGCTCAACCAGGGCGCTTTATGGAATGGTTTCTTTAACGAATATGACGGCCTGGCAGGCGGTATCCAGCCCATCGGCGTAAGGATCGATGATCCTGAGCGCAAGGTAGTATGTACACTGGAGCAGGAAGATATTCTTGCAAATCTGGATCTGTTGCATTCCTGGTATGTAGATGGCATCATTAATCCTGATGCAAACGTAGTAACAGAGGACAGCAAAGGCAATGCTTTCGGAAATGCACAGGGATGGCCAAGCGCAGTGGCACAGTGGCAGGTGCTGCAGGGAGTGGAAAAATACGATGCGGTTGAAGTATTTGGACCTCTGTACACAACAGAAACCATTCAGGGCTCTATGAACGCAGTTTCCGTTAACTCAAACTATAAGGAAGAGGCATTAAAGGTATTAGAGCTGATCAACACAGATTCCAAGTTCCGTGATATGTGTGCATTCGGTGTAGAAGGAAATCACTTTGAATATCTCGAGGATGGCACAGTTAAGAGACTGAGAGACGATTGGACATGGCCTGCCTATACACAGGGAACCTTCTTTGTTATGAGCAATCAGGAAGGCGCAGATCCGAATCAGTGGGATGAAGTAAGGAAGCAGAACGAAGAAGCAACAGCTTCCAGCTGTCTCGGTTTCGCATTGGACGTAACCAATATCCAGAACGAAGTATCCAATGTAAATACCGTATGGGATAAGTACAAATTTGATATGCTGACAGGTGCATCTGATCCGGCCGATGCAGTGCCTAAGTGCGTGGAAGACTTAAAGGCAGCAGGGCTTGATACGATCATTACAGAGGCACAGAAGCAGATTGATGAATTCTTCAAATAGGAGACAGGAACCTGGTGGGGAATCTGCCTGAAGATATCCTATAGGTTTTGCTATTCACCACCCCCGGCAGAAATGTCCGGGGGTGTTTGCTCTTGAAACCGGAAAATATACCGGATATAATGGGATTATCAGATTCGTGGCGATTCATGAAAAAGTCTGCTGGTGATAAGGAGACTATAGGATGGACAGAGTTCGCACTATCTTTTTGGGGTACCGGATCTATCGGATTAAGTTTATAAAAATTGTGGGTTTTGTGCTCCTCATAACAGCCATGGTATTTTTGGGTACACTGGCATTTTTTGTGAATATCTGGACAGATGATCTGCGGCAGCAGGCTCAGAATGTGTTTATGGAGCGGGAGAGGATGCTGGGCAATATTCGGATGTGGGCGCTGGATTACACCGACGGCATGTATGAAAGCACAACGCTTATGGAGGATGCGGCGGCTTTGTTTTCTTCCCGGGATATGGAGGAATATATTCAGAGACGCAGAGAAAACAGCCTGGGGAACAAGACGCAGATCGGCTATTTGCCGGTAAATATTAAGAAATTACTTCTGGATAATCAAAAGCAGATTGCCTGTGTGACATTAAGCTCAGAGATTGGCGGCAGGAAGACCATATGGAAGGAATTTGAGGACGTAAGGCTGGAGTTCGAAAGCACAGAAAAAGAAGAAGGCGCAGCTTTCCGCAAAGGCGGTGATATGATGGCCGCATCCTATCCCGTCCGCAATGTTGAGCATATGGACCAGACCCTTGGAACCCTGGAGTTTTGGGTGAACAGCCGGGATATCTATGGGGGCAGCATGGCTTCCTCTGACTGGATGCTTTGGGATGAGGAAGGAAATCAGCTGCTGGATTATGGTTTCGCCGGTCAGGGGGAAGAGCTTCTTGCGCAGCTTAAGGTCAAAGAAGGGCATTCGGGCTGGCTGTATCCCGAAAATGGAATGCCGGTATACTTTATAAAGCAGATCTCAGAGGAAAACAGGTATAGTTTTCTTGTGGTGAAGGATATTGGCGCGCTTTTATCAGATAACAGGCATACCGTTTCGGTTATGATCGCCGCATTTTTTCTGGTCGCATTGGGGGTTTTGGTGTGCTACTATGGAGGGATCCGTTCGGACGCTGCCTTTTTGTCGATGATCATGGAGATGCTTTCCGCCATGGAGGGTGGCAATTTCGGCAGAATACAGGAAATGACGCTTCCTTCTAAGCATAAGGGGAATGAATATGGAATGATCGCGGCCGCTTTACAGGATATGGGGATGAAGCTGAAGGGATATATTGAAACGGAATATATCCTGAAGCTGAAGGAGCAGGAGAGCCAGATGCGTGCCCTGCAGCATCAGATCAATCCGCACTTTTTGTACAATACCCTGGAAATGCTGCGCTCCAAGGCGCTGGTGCACGAGGATCGGGATATGGCAGATGCGATTGCCATGCTGGGCTCTTTGTACCGTGCACGGATGCACAAGGCAGATTCCATTACCTTAAAGGAGGAATTTGGTTTTCTTGAGATGTATCTGAAGATCATGGCTTTGCGTTTTGGAAACAATTTTGTCTATCAGATAGAGCTGGAGAAGGAAATCGAGGAGATCCCTACGGTGAACTTCTGGCTGCAGCCCCTGGCGGAAAACTTTTTTGCACATGGCTTTGATCAGGAAAGCGAATATAACCTTTTGATCGTGAATGGATATGCCAAAAAGGGCGGAGCGGAAATTATGATCATTGATAACGGCTGCAGCGCAGACCCTTCAAAGCTGCCTGATATCCGGCGCAATATGATCGGAGGGAACGATGAAGCGGAAGCGGATATTGGCCTGCGCAATGTATATATGCGGATGAATTATTTTTATGGGAACGGATTTAAAATGGATGTGGGGAATAATGCGGAGGGCGGCTTCCGGGTTACCATTTTCATTCCGGGAAAGGAAGGAAAATGTACACACTGATGATCGTGGATGATGAGCCGGCGGTTTTGGAAGGGACGGTAAGGCTGTTAAACTGGAAAGCCCTGGGATTTGGGCAAATACGGACGGCGCAGAGTTATTTTGAGGTGATTTCCCATGTGGTGGACTGGAAACCGGATATTTGTCTGGTGGATGTATGTATTGGCAATAATTATGGATATGAACTGATCAACCGCTTGGGTGAAATGGGCGTCCGGTCAAATTATATCATGATGAGCGGTTACGACGAGTTTTCTTATGCCTGTGAGGCGATCCGGTGCGGTGCCCTGGATTATCTGCTAAAGCCTGTAGACGGTGGAAAGTTATACAGGAGGATCCGGCAGGTGATCGTGGAAAAGCTTCACGGGACAGTGCCGGAAGAAATCCATCAGGAGGAGGACCCGGTGCTGAAGCGTCCCTATTTGGAATTATCTCCGTTGATCCGAAAAATAGTGATGATCGTGGGGATGGAGTATGGGCAGCATATTTCTTTAAAGAGCATTGCCGATCGTTTCCGGATGAATCCAACCTATCTTGGTCAGATTTTTATCAAGGAAACGAATATGAAATTTTCGGAATATCTGATGGCATACCGGATGTATGTAGCGCGTTGCCGGATTTTGGATACGGACAATAAAATATCGGAGGTGGCAGATGAGGTAGGATATTCCAATATGAATTATTTTTATCAGCATTTTCATAATTTTTATGGAATTGCACCGTTAAAGATGCGCATGGGAGAAACAGGAGAGGACGAGTAGTTTAGTCGGAAGGAGGAAAAGAAGATGAGAGTGATAATGTTTGATATTGATACGTTACGTGCAGATCATATGGGCTGCTATGGTTATGGCAGGGATACTACCCCTGTGATGGATGAGATTGCGAAGGAGGGCGTGCGTTTTGACAATTATTATTGTCCTAATGCGCCCTGCCTGCCTTCCAGAGCGTCGCTGATCAGCGGGCAGTACGGAGTACATAACGGGATTTTGGGACATGGCGGTACGGCGGCAGATTTAAGGCTTCAGGGAAGAAACCGGAGCTTTACCGATGAATGCTCTGAAAACGGTCTGTTCATGCAGTTTCGGCGTGCAGGGATGCATACGGTTTCTTTTTCCAGCTTTGCGGAGCGCCATTCTGCATGGTGGTTTAATGCAGGCTTTAATGAGTGTTTTAATGTAGGAAAGCGGGGCGGGGAATCGGCGGAGATGGTGACGCCCCATGTGCTGGACTGGCTGGAGCGCAACGGCAGAAAGGACAACTGGATGATGCATGTGCATTACTGGGATCCCCATACGCCTTACCGTACACCTGCAGATTATAAGAGCTGCTTTGAAAATGATCCTTTGCCGGATCAGTGGATCACAGAGGAGATATGGGAGGAACATGTGAGACATATCGGACCTCATGGCGCAAATGAGATCAATATGTGGAATGATGATACCTTCGAGCAGTGGCCGAAGCATCCCGGGAGACTTGAGAATCTTGGAGATGTAAAGTATTTCATGGATTCTTATGATGACGGCGTCCGCTATACAGATGATAATATCGGGCAGATCGTCGGCTGGCTGAAAAAGAATGATCTGTATGATGACGATCTGGCCATCATTATCACGGCGGACCATGGAGAGGATCTGGGAGAATTTGGCGTTTACGGGGAGCACGGCATGGCAGATGAACCGGTGTGCCGGATTCCCATGATCATCCGTTGGCCGGGAATGGGAAAGGGAACCGTGGTAAAGGGCTTCCATGACAATGTGGATCTGTTGCCCACCATCCAGGAGCTTTTGGGAACTTCTATGGTGACATGGGATGACTACCGGTATGATGGAGTTTCCTATGCACAGACGCTGCGGGATGGCACAGACTGTTCCAGGCCCTATGTGGTTTTGTCTCAGTGTGCCCATGTGTGCCAGCGGAGCGTTCGGTTTGAGGACTATATTTATATCCGTACCGTACATGGAGGCTATCATTTGTTGCCGGACGAGATGCTTTTCGATATCAAAAACGACCCTCATCAGTTAAACAATCTGGCAGAAGAACGCCCGGATTTGTGTGCAAGGGGTGCCAAAATGATTCTGGACTGGAATGATGAGATGATGAAGACCTCCCGCTCGGATACAGACCCCATGTGGACTGTTATGCGGGAAGGCGGACCGGAGCACTGCCGGGGACAATTACAGTCCTATATGGAGCGGATCAAAGGAACGCCAAGGGAATACGGGATAGCCCTTTTGAAAGAAAAATACGGGGAAGAGAAATAGCCGCGAAAAGCGGCTATTTCTGTCAATAAGCTGACTCGCGAAGCGTGACAGCGTTTGATCCATAAGTCATTTCTTTTCAGCCTGGGCGTACCACTGTTTACACTGCTCGATCCTGGCGCCGCAGGGAGTGTCGCCATGCTCCGGATCACAGGAATACTGTGTCAAAAGGTCGCAGGGAATATCCGGGCATTCACCGCAATGCACAATCCCTTTGTTCTGACAGCATACTGCAACGGGACATTCACCGTGAAAGGGATGCCCGTTTGTTTCGATACAGCCACCGCAGCCGTTGCTTTCCTTGTACGCACATCCGGTGCAGTGGAGTCCACATCTTGAATCGATCATATGTATTACCTCCCATTTCATTAGTATAGGGACAACCCGCAAAATAAGCTGTCCGTCGTCGTTGACTATAAGAAGAATAGCACTTTAAACAGGACAGCTGTATGTCATGATTCATATAAATTTTTTGCAGAATCCAGTATGGCCTTCATTTTCTGTACGATTTCCGGCGGTCCAAGAACCCTGACCTTGTCCCCGAAGCTCAGAAACCATTCAACTGCACGGTCCGGCGATGAGAAGCCCCACTCCGTATACAATCTGCCGTCCTCCTGTTCCGAAAAACAGGTGTGGCCATATTCTTCTACCAGCCTGTATTTTACAGACGGGTCATAGATAGCCGGAACAATGTAATCATCCCTCATATGGGAACCGAATTTTGTTTTTTCTTCAGGGATATCTCTCGCGATAAATGTCTCGTTGGTGATCTGCAGATCCCACAGGCGGCGAAGCTTATATAGACGGAAATCCTGACGTTCCTTACAGAACCCGAATACATACCAGTCAGACCATTTAAATACGATCAGATAAGGCTCGATCAGCTTGTGGGATTCGCCCTTAGGATAGCAATAATGGAACGAGATGCATTTCGATTCTCTGATCGCCTGTTTGATCTGCTCCAGCCTGGGCGCAAGCTCGTCCTTATAAAAGGAAGACAGGTCGATCATCATATTTTCAGACAGTTCGGCGGCGGAGCTGCCACCAAGCTTCAGCGCCAGCTTTTCGGCAGTGGAGTGACGGGAAACGCTGTCAAGAGACTTAAGCCCTGTAAAAACAGCGGCAAGCTCCTGCCTGGTAAACACGGTGGTATCAAGTGCGAACCCCTCCATAATAGAAATACCGCCATTGACCCCCTGGGTGGTGACGAGCGGAATACCGGCCTTACAGAGATCTTCAATGTCCCGGTTGATGGTACGGCGGGACACCTCGAATTTTTGGGCAAGGTAAGGCGCTGTGACCTGCTTCTTTTGCTGTAGGGTAGTGATGATACCGATCAGACGGTCAATTTTCATATTTTTGGCTCCATTCCTCAATATAATGTGCTACACCGTCCTCATCATTACTGCCTGTAATGTGATCGGCTTCTTTTTGCACAGCATCAATGGCATTGGAAACAGCAACGCCGACACCGCACATCCGGATCGGTTCGATATCATCATTATCATCACCAAAATAGACGGCTTCGTCTGGTGATATACCCAAAGACGCAAGCATCGCCTTAATGCCGTTCCATTTGGTTGCCCTTTTGGCCATGATCTGCACAAGGGCATTGTCCGCAATAGTATGATAGGTATCATCGGTCAATATACTTTCAATCTGATCATACAGAGTATAGCTTTTACTGCTTGCCAGGATTTTGTAAATGACTGTCTGGGGGTGAAGCTCTGGAAAGCTGTCAAATACCATGGGATCCCATTCGGGAATTGCCGCGTTGGAATAGAGGCCTTCGCTGGTTTCAATGGAAATGAGGACGTCCGGTATTGCATTGAGTTTGGACAGGATACAGTTTCCGCTCGAATGAGAGATTCCATTTTCCACTACTCTGTCAGGCAATATGCTTCTGGCTCCATTCAGGGTTGTGACTGCATCAAAGTGTATTTGCTTCTGATAGGTCAGAATGCTTCTTTCCGGTCTTGCCGTGGCCGCCATGATGGCGATATTTTTGTCATGACACCTCTGCATGACATGGATTGTATATTCAGAAAGAGTTTTGTCCGTGCGCAGCAGTGTCCTGTCTAAATCGGTGATGATCGCTTTCATGCATTGCTCCTCCCTGTTTTCATTTTTTTGATTATACACTGTCGGTACCTGTTTTAAAAGGATTTTCATTACCAATAACCAATGAATAATTAGTTAGACTTCATCTTTGGCTTGTGATATACTTAGTTTATAGCAATGTGGACAACGAAGAGAAGGCAGGTGATTAAATGCCCGGTAATGGCGAGATTGTAAGAGATGTGGTTGACCAGTTCCAAAAAATACAGGCGCATATGAAAAATGCCAAAAAAGAAAATGCGATTGAAACATATGAGGGATTAAAAAATGATTATCTTTCCTTAAAAGCAGTTTTAACATCCTTAGGTGTTAATCTGACAGATATTGACAAAATTAAAGAATAGCTAATAAGAAAAAAGGAGCAGGCTTAAGATTGACAAAAGCCTGCTCTTTAGCGATGCAGATAACGAAGAAAATTCAGTTGAAACAGAGGGGGCAGTAACATGAAAAAACGTTGTTTTCCTGCGGCTTGGCAAACCGCATCCGTCCGTTTTGCCAGATACTTTGTAATTGCGATCACGGTTCTTTTCTTAACGGGGTGCGGAGGCGGGGAAGGGGTAGCTTCCGCCATGCAGCTGATCCGGACGGAAGGGTCTGTGGGTGTGTCCGATGAAAAGGGAGAATCCGTTCCTTTGATGGAAAACCTGAGCCTTTACGGCGGCTACCGGCTGGGAACGGAGGAAGAAAGCCATGCCTGGATAGACCTGGACGCCGTAAAGCTGGCAAAAATGGACGAGGAAAGCGAAATTGAGATACAGAAAGAGGGGAAGGATCTGGAGATTCTTGTAAACTCCGGCGGGCTGTTCTTCTATGTGGCGGAGCCCCTTGGGGAGGACGAAACCTTAAATATCCGTACCTCCACCATGCTGGTGGGCATCCGGGGCACTTGTGGCTGGGTACAGGTCGTGGATGAATCCCATATGCAGGTTTTTATCCTGGAGGGAACGGTGGAATGCACCGTCACAGACCCGGAATCCGGGGAAAGCAAAACAGAATCCGTCTCTGCCGGAGAAAAAGCGGAGCTGGCCCTCTATCAGGAGGAAGACGCGCCGGATGGAGAAAAGTGCGGTATCATCAAGGAAGAACTGACGCTTTATGAGGTTCCCTTTTATGTTCTGGAGGAACTGCTGGCGGATGGGGAGCTTGGTGGAGACGTTGCCGGGGCCTCCGGGCTGGAGATCCCCACAGACGGCCTGCCTGAAAGCTATGTTGCGTTGGGCAGACAGTATCTGGCGCATGAGGGCGAGGAGACTGCCCTGCGTCTTTCGGAGATGGCCATCGAAGCTGACCCGGAATGCGCCAGGGCTTATCCCCTAAGAGGGGGTTCCATTCTTTTCAGCGGCGAGACAGAGGAAAACATGGAACTGGCACAGGCGGATTATGAAAAGGCGCTGGAGCTTGACGAGGCAGTCCCGGAAGCATGGCTGGGGCTTGCCGATCTTTGCATCCGGCAGAATGACCTGGAAGGGGCTTTAGGATTTCTGGAAACCGGACTTGCCCGTACCGGAAACAATGATGAGCTTCAGGCAAAGATTCAGGAAATCGAGAGCGGAACAGTCGCCGATTCTCAGGGCAGGCAGAGGCGTTACTCCGCTTTTGACGAAAGCGGGAGCCTGATGTGGTACCACGAATATTATTACGATACCCAGGGAAAACGCATCAAGGCCGTCTCCTATGATGCGGCAGGCGCGCAGACAGGCTCCGGAGAATACATCTACAACGAGGCGAACAAACTCATCCAGGGGTGCACTTATAGCTTTGAGAGAGGCATTCTTTCCAAAGTCACCAATGAGTATGACGCAGAGGGGAATATTGTACGGGTGGAAAATTATTCAGAGGAAGGAGAACTCCGTAGCTACAACATCCGGCAATATGATGAAAATAACCATTTGACTAGAACGGATAATTATGATGAGGAATCGAATCGACACACATACTTTCTCTATGGCTATGACGAAAACGGGAACCAGACCAATTGTGATTGTTATGATTCAGACGGAACACTGAACTCCTATAGCCGCTATGAGTTTGATGAAAATGGAAACGGTATCAAAGACAGTCATTACGATAGGGATGGAAAACTGACTTTCTACATCATTTATGAGTATGATTCGGAAGGAAACAGGGTGTCGAGCCAGCGTTTTGAACCGTGAAAAAGAAGGAAATATGACGCTTTCGGATAATTTGCGGCAGCACTGAATATGCAGACAGTAAATACACAGAAAGGAAGCAGTAACATGAAAAAACATTGTTTTCCGGCGGCTTGGCAAACCGCATCCGTCCGTTTCACCGGACACTTTGTAATTATGATTATCGCTCTTCTCTTAACAGGATGCGGAGGCGGGGAAGGGGTGGCGTCCGCCATGCAGCTGATCCGGACGGAAGGGGCTGTGGGTGTGTCTGATGAAAAGGGAGAATCCGTTCCTTTGATGGAAAACCTGAGCCTTTACGGCGGCTACCGGCTGGGAACGGAGGAAGAAAGCCATGCCTGGATAGACCTGGACGCCGTAAAGCTGGCAAAAATGGACGAGGAAAGCGAAATTGAGATACAGAAAGAGGGGAAGGATCTGGAGATTCTTGTAAACTCCGGCGGGCTGTTCTTCTATGTGGCGGAGCCCCTTGGGGAGGACGAAACCTTAAATATCCGTACCTCCACCATGCTGGTGGGCATCCGGGGCACTTGTGGCTGGGTACAGGTCGTGGATGAATCCCATATGCAGGTTTTTATCCTGGAGGGAACGGTGGAATGCACCGTCACAGACCCGGAATCCGGGGAAAGCAAAACAGAATCCGTCTCTGCCGGAGAAAAAGCGGAGCTGGCCCTCTATCAGGAGGAAGACGCGCCGGATGGAGAAAAGTGCGGTATCATCAAGGAAGAACTGACGCTTTATGAGGTTCCCTTTTATGTTCTGGAGGAACTGCTGGCGGATGGGGAGCTTGGTGGAGACGTTGCCGGGGCCTCCGGGCTGGAGATCCCCACAGACGGCCTGCCTGAAAGCTATGTTGCGTTGGGCAGACAGTACCTGGAGCATGAGGGCGAGGAGACTGCCCTGCGTCTTTCGGAGATGGCCATAGAAGCTGATTCGGAATGCGCCAAGGCTTATCCCCTGAGAGGATCTTCCATTCTTTTCGGCGGCGAGACAGAGGAAAACATGGAGCTGGCACAGGCGGATTATGAAAAAGCGCTGGAGCTTGACGAGGCAGTTACGGAAGCCTGGCTGGGGCTTGCCGACCTCTGCATCCGGCAGAATGACCTGGAAGGGGCTTTAGGATTTCTGGAAACCGGGATTGCCCGTACCGGAAACAATGACGGGCTTCAGGCAAAGATTCAGGAAATCGAGAGCGGAACAGTCGCCGATTCCCAGGGCAGGCAGAGGCGTTTCGCCGCTTTTGATGAAAGCGGGAGCCTGATGTGGTACCACGAATATTTTTACGATACCCAGGGAAAACGCATCAAGGCCGTCTCTTATGATGTGGCGGGTGCGCAGACAGGCTCCGGAGAATACCTCTACAACGAGGCGGGCAAATGCATCCAGGGGTGTAGTTATAACGCTTCGGATGGAATCTTTTTCAAGACTACCTATGAGTATGACGCAGACGGGAATCTTGTACGGCAAGATACGTATTCGACGGAGGGAGAACTTGACAATTACCATCTCGTGCAATATGACGAAAACAGGAGGGAGACCAGACGCGACGAGTATGACGGGGAAGGGAATCTATTGAAATACTATATCTTTGGCTATGACGAAAACGGGAACCAGACCAGCGAAGATATTTACGGTCCGGACGGAACTCTGTTTAACTCTATGTGCTTTGAGGTCGATGAAAATGGAAAACGTATCAAAGCGAGTCGTTACGACAGGGATGGAAAACTGACTTCTTACACCACTTATGAGTATGATTCGGAAGGCAAGAGGGTGTCGAGCCAGGATTTTGAACCGTAAAAAAAGAAGGAAATATGCCACGGCAGTATCTTAAAATATTCCAGAAGAGTATGTAAAACCAATGGTTTCACAGCTTAAAATGGCACTTACTGCACCACTACTATACCATTTTTGAAAGAGCTTTGATATGATAGGAAAATTAAGTTAAAATATAATTATTATGGGAAATTGAGGTGACATGATGGAAAATCATCTGACTCCATATCAATCAATTATTACAGAAATTAAAAGCATTATTTCTTCTGGGCAAGAAGCTGCCTATAGTGCTTCCAGTAAAGCAATGTTGCTTACTTATTGGAATATTGGCAAACGAATTATAGAACAGGAACTGGGCGGCAATGAACGTGCAGAGTACGGCAGAGGGTTAATTTCTTCATTGGCAGAAGATTTGACAAAGGAGTTTGGTAAAAATTATTCCAAAAGAAATTTGCATTATTATATCAAATTTTATCAGTGTTTTCCTGATGAGCAGATTGTGAACGCATGCGTTCACAATCTTAACTGGACACATATCAGGAGTCTTCTTCGTGTTACGGATGAAAATGCACGCTATTGGTATATGAGGGAGGCGGTTGACGAGAACTGGAGTTCAAGAACCTTAGATCGCAATATCAGTACACAATATTATCACAGACTTCTTCAAACCCCGAAAAAAGATGCTGTAATTGAAGAAATGAAGCGGAAAACTGCGGAATTTCAAAAAAATCAATTTGAATTAATCAAAAGTCCAGTAATTGCAGAATTCCTTGGATTCAAAAATGAGGATACTTACTTAGAGGGAGATTTGGAATCTGCTATTCTTTCACATATTAGGGATTTTTTGATGGAATTGGGCAGGGGATTTGCATTTGTGGCTCGTCAGCAGCATATTGTAACGGAAACTTCAGATTACTATTTAGATCTCGTTTTTTACAATATCGAACTTAAGTGTTATGTTCTAATCGATTTGAAGATGGGAAAAATTACCCATCAAGATGTGGGGCAGATTGATATGTATGTGCGCATGTATGATGATTTAAAACGAGGACAGGGAGATAATCCCACTATAGGAATTCTATTGTGTTCAGAAACAGATGAGGATATTGCCAGATACTCGGTACTTCATGATAATGACCGACTGTTCATGTCAAAATATCTGACCTATTTGCCTACGAAAGATCAGTTGAAAACAGAGATTGAGTGGCAGAAAGAAATATTCTCTATGCAACATCCAATTTTACCGGAGAGTGGAGAGTAGAGAAATAGATATTGGATTAAATAGACAGAGGTTAAAATGTTAAAGGCAGGAGTCTGCTTATGAAAAAAATTTATTTACTGCTGTTGGCAGCGTTGTTGACAATAGCGACAAAATCCCAGGTATTGAATACCGCGGACGCATACCTGTCCGACGCGTTATACCAGCAGCCTGCGGCAGTCTCAGGGGCTATTGTCATCATTGGGATTGATGAGAAGGCCCTTTCCTCCTATGGCGCTTATCAGGATTGGAACAGGGAAAAAACAGCGGAAACGATCCTCCTTTTAAACCAGTCGGAGGACTGCCGCCCTGCGGTGATCGGAATTGACATTCTCCACAGTTCAGAAAAAGCGGAGGAGGCCGACGACTCTCTGGTTTATGCTGCGAAGGAATATGGAAATGTGATCACGGCGTGCGCTGGCGCGTTTGATACCGGGTTTGTAGAAACGGGCGATGGCTTTGCATATGACAATTTCCAGATCATTTCCTATGAAGAACCCTTTGAGGAATTAAAAGCCGTCACTGACCAGGGGCATATCAATGCCATGCTGGATGCGGACGGTGTGCTGCGCCACCATCTTTTATGGTTTTCCCTGCCGGACGGGGCTGTGGTTCCGTCCATGGCTATGGCAATGGCACGCAGGTATGAGGAAGATTTGGAGATGCCAAAGGTAAGCGGCAATGGATTCTGGTATCTTCCTTACAGCAAGAAGCCGGGAGATTT